>JAZNXV010000033.1:0-10860 GCA_045594045.1 Clostridia bacterium | reverse complement strand
AAACCACTACCATTATATTTGGAGGTTTGATTTTTCTCAAGCTTTTTGGGCTTGCTTTTAGCTCGCCCTTTTTATTGTCGCTCTGCGCATTTTTCTTCCCCCAGTAGAACTGGGGGTTTATTTCCACGTCTGAAGACGCCAGTTAAATAAAACTCGACTTAAAAAAGTCGAGTTTTATACTTTATTCAATTTAAATTTTTAACAGTGCACGCTGAAAGCTTTTTTGCTTTTATTATCTCTGTACACGGCCGCTTCCGTCGCCGCCTGCAAGCTTTTCAACCTCGGAAACGCTTACGCGGTTATAGTCGCCTTCTACAGAATGCTTAAGTGCCGATGCCGCAACTGCAAATTCAATTGCCGACTGTGTATCCTTGCCGGAGAGAAGCGCATAAATAAGACCGCCACCAAAGCTGTCGCCGCCGCCTACACGGTCAACAATATGCAGGTGATATGATTTTGAGAAGCAATAATTTTCTCCGTCATAAAGCATACCTGCCCAATCGTTGTCGCTTGCGGAAATTGAAGAGCGAAGAGTGATTGCTACTTTTTCAAAGCCGAACTTGTCAGCAAGCTGCTTTGCAACAGACTTATAGCCCTCGTGATTAAGCTTTCCACCGTAAATATCGGTGTTTTCTGCTTCAATACCGAATACGTCCTTTGCGTCCTCTTCGTTGGAGATGCAAACGTCAACAAACTCGCAAAGCTTTGTCATAGCTTCTCTTGCTTCTGCTCTTGTCCACAGCTTGCCGCGATAGTTAAGGTCACAAGAAATCTTTACGCCTCTTGCCTTTGCCGCCTTGCAGGCTTCAAGACAAATTTCAACCATATTGCCTCCAAGAGCAGGAGTTATGCCTGTAAAGTGGAACCAATCTGTTCCTTCAAAAATGCTGTCCCAATCAAAATCAGACGGAACTGCTTCAGATATTGCAGAATGTGCACGGTCGTAAATGCAAACCGAGCCTCTTTGAGATGCGCCTTTTTCAAGGAAATATATGCCTACTCTGTCACCGCCGCGAACGATCTTTGAGGTGTCAACCCCGAAATAACGGAGAGAATCCACCGCCGCCTGACCGATTGCGTGCTTGGGAAGCTTTGTAACGTAAACGCTGTCAAGCCCGTAATTTGCAACAGATACGGCAACGTTAGCTTCGCCGCCGCCAAAGGTTGCTTGCATTTGGTCATTTTGGAAAAATCTATAGTATCCGTTAGGTGCAAGGCGAAGCATAAGCTCGCCAAAGGTAACAACTCTTTTCATTATTTTTCTTCCTCCATTTTCTCAAGAGCTTCTTTTACGAAAAAGCTTCCGCCGATAGCGGCAACCTTATCAAAAGCCAAGAATTCGTCTATGTTGCTTCTGTCAACACCGCCTGTAGGAATGAATTTTACCTGCGGGAATGGTGCCGAAAGTGCTTTAAGTGCCTTTAAGCCGCCATAAATGTTTGCAGGGAAGAACTTTAAGGTTGTATAACCAAGTTCAAGCGCCATCATAATTTCGGTAGGTGTTACGCAGCCGGGATAATAAATAACGTCCCTTTCCTTGCAAACCTTTGCAACCTCAAGAGAAAGACCCGGAGAAACAATAAATGTTGCTCCTGCATCAAGAGCCGCGCGGCATTGCTCGGCATTAATAACCGTACCTGCACCGATTTCCATATCGGGATAATTCTTTACCGCGTAAGCGATAGCTTCTGCCGCACAAGCAGTACGGAAGGTGATTTCCGCACAGTTTATATTGCTGTGCTTAAGAGCAGTTAAAATCTTATCGGTATCTTCTAATTTTTCAATTACTACAACTGGTACAAACTTTTCCATCTTATTTTTCTCCTCTATATATTAAACTCCTGAATATGCACTAAAGCCGCAATCAATGGGAAGCACTACGCCCGTAATTGCCGATGCGGCCTTATCGTCGCAAAGAAACAGTGTTCCGCCTAAAAGCTCGGAAGCATCTACAAATCTGCCCATGGGTGTGCCGTTTAAAATTTTTGCACTTCGTGCGGTAGGTGTTCCGTCCTCGTTAAACAACAGCTTGTAGTTCTGGGCGGAAACGAGGAATCCTGGGGCTATTGCGTTACAGCGAATACCCGTACCTGCAAAGTGAGTTGCAAGCCACTGTGTGAAATTTGAAATACCTGCCTTCGCCGCAGAATATGCAGGAATTTTTGTAAGGGGTGTATAAGCGTTCATAGAAGAAACATTCAATATACAGCCTGCCTTTTTATTAACCATATCCTTTGCAAAGACCTGAGTGGGAAGCAACGTACCCTGAAAGTTAAGCTTAAATACAAAATCAACACCGTCTGCCTGAAGGTCAAAGAAAGATTTGCCGCCTTCCTTTGCTTCGTGCTGATATTCGTTATCGGTTGTTGCTTTAGGGTTGTTTCCCCCTGCACCGTTTACAAGAATATCACATTCGCCAAGGTCGGCAAGCACAGCCTTGTGTACTTCTTCAAGATTTTGAGTGTCTAACACGTTTGCCTTGTAGCCGCGGCAAATAAAGCCCTCTGCCTTCAATTCGTCAGCAAGTGCTTTTACTGCATCTTCGTTAAGGTCAAGTGCCGCTACCTTTGCCCCTGACTGTGCAAAGGCTCTTGCCATAGCACCGCAAATAAGCCCGCCTGCGCCTGTGACAACAACTACCTTGTCCTTATATGAAACGTTGATCGGAAGATTTATCATTTTTTCTCTCCTTTATTTTTATCAAATTTATCAAGACTATCCCAAACGCCAAGCATATACATAATACCGAGAGCGCGGTCGTAAAGACCGTAACCCGGGCGAACGGTGCCTGCCGTTTCACCCCAAAGATGTCTGCCGTGGTCGGGGCGGATATATCCCTCAAAGCCGCAATCGTGATATGCCTTGAGTATATCCAAAATGCCCGTATCACCGTCGCAATCTCTGTGGCTGGCTTCGGAAAAATCACCGTTTTCAAAATGCTTCACGTTTCTTATATGGGCAAAAGCAATTCTGTCACAATGCTTGCGAACGATTTGAGCAACGTTATTATCGGGGTCGGCATTAAGACTGCCTGAGCAAAGAGTAAGGCAGTTATATTCGTCATCAACCATCTTTAAGAAGCGGTCGATATTTGCTTCGTTAACAAGCAAGCGAGGCAAGCCGAAAATATCCCAGGGCGGATCGTCCATGTGTATTGCCATTTTAATATCGCACTCGCGACAGGTAGGCATTATTGCTTCAAGGAAATACTTAAGATTTTCCCAAAGCTTTTCGTGGTCAACGCCTTCATATGCCTTAAAAAGCTCGTCGAGTTTTGCCATTCTCTCAGGCTCCCAACCGGGAAAGGACATATTGTACTTCTCGGTAAAATCAAGAATGTACTTTGCCATAGCGTTATAGTCGTCCTGAATCATATCCTTTTGGTAGAACAGCGCTGTTGAGCCGTCGCCAACGGGATGGAAAAGGTCACTTCTTGTCCAATCAAAAATAGGCATAAAATTGTAGCATATTACCTTTACGCCAAACTTAGAAAGATTTTTTATTGTGGTTTTATAGTTTTCGATATATCCGTCACGAGTGGGCAGACCTATTTTAATATCGTCATGAACGTTAACCGATTCAACAACGTCCATATTAAAGCCGTATTCGTCAAGCTGACGCTTAACCTCGGCAATTTCGTCAACTTCCCAAATTTCGCCGGGCATTTTATGGTGAAGTGCCCAAACAATACCGTCAACACCTGGTATTTGCTTTATGTCTGACAGCTTAATACGGTCGTTTCCTTCGCCGTACCACCTAAACGTCATTTTCATTGGCATACCGTTTTCTCCTTACTCATAATTAAAATATCTTTTTGCATTATAATAACAAATGTCCTCTACTATACGCGAAAGCGTCTGTTGTTCATTTGGATATTCACCGTTTTCTACCCACTGACCTATAAGTGAGCAAAGAATACGGCGGAAATATTCGTGCCTTGTGTAGCTTAAAAAGCTACGGCTATCGGTAAGCATACCTACAAAATTTCCAAGCAAGCTAAGGTTGGCAAGGCTTATAAGCTGTTGGCGCATACCTTCCTTATTATCATTAAACCACCAGGCGCTTCCGTGCTGAAGTTTGCCTGCAATCTCTGTGCCCTGAAATGCACCGATAAGAGTATCAATAAAAGCATTATCCGATGCATCAAGACTGTATATAATAGTTTTTGGCAATATAGAAGCGCAATTAAGCCTATCAAGAAGCGATGCTAATTTATGGCTTCCGTTATTTGGGCCTATACAGTCAAAGCCCGTATCTGCTCCAAGACACTTGAACATTTTTGAATTGGGATTTCTCAAGCAATTATAGTGAAGCTGCATAACCCAGCCTAAACGAACGTACTCGCCTGCGCAGAACACAAGTAGCTCGGTCTTTAAGGCTTCTGCCTCTGATGCGCTTACTGCTTCGCCTGAAAGACCTTTTGCTATAACCTTGTTTATTTCATTTTCCTCGCCTTGAGCATAAACCATACGGTCAAGCCCGTGATCACTCGCTTTGCAGCCCATTGAATTAAAAAATTCTATCCGTTTTGCCAAGGCGCATTTAAGGCTTGCAAGGTCAGTAATATCAGTTTCGGATACCTCCGAAAGCCTCTTAATGTATTCTTTCCACCCTGCCTTATCAATATTAAATGCTTTGTCGGGACGGAAAGATGGTGCAACTACTGTTTTAAAGCTTTTATCTTCAGCCAAAAGCTTATGATATTCAAGATTGTCAACAGGGTCATCGGTAGTGCCGATAAACTCAACGTTACTCTGCTTAATAATATCGCGAACGCTTAAATTTTCGTCTGTAAGCTTCTTATTGCAAAGCTCCCAAACTTCCTGGGCGGTTTTTTCGTTTAATACGCCATTATATCCAAAATAATTTTTTAACTCCAAATGGCACCAATGGTACATAGGGTTTCCTATCGCCTTGGGCAGAAGAGAGGCAAATTTTATAAATTTTTCTTTTGGAGAAGCATCGCCCGTAATATAATACTCGTCAACGCCGTTTGAGCGCATAAGCCTCCATTTATAATGGTCACCCGAAAGCCACAGCTCCGTAATATTGTCAAAGTGCTTGTCCTCATAGATTTCCTTGGGGCTTACGTGGCAATGATAGTCGATGATGGGCTTATCCTTTGCGAAGCTAAAATAAAGTTCCCTTGCAGTTTCTGTATTCAGCAGAAAATCATCCTTCAAAAAGCCTGTCATATTTTATCTCCTTAATTATATTACACGCCCGCTTTAATGGCTTCGCGGTATTCCTTGGGAGTTTTCCCAATCTGCTTCTTAAATATCTTTGAAAAATACTGAACGTCCATTATTCCGCAATGAAGCGCAACAGTCTGTATCTGCAAATGAGTGGTGCTTAAAAGATACTTTGCGTGCTCAATACGCCTGTCACGCACGTATTCCGAAATGGTTTTACCCGTTTCTTTTTTGAATATTGTTGCAAGGTATCCGCTGCTTACGCCTTGCTTTTGGGCAAGAGTCCCCAAGGAAAGCTCTGCCGAAATATCTGAATTTATTACGATAACCGTTCTTTTTACTATAGGTGAATATTGATTTGTTGCGTGCTTGTGCACCAGCCTGCAATACGAAGAAAACATTTCGCGCATAAACTCCGAAATGTTTTTTACATCGGTTATCAGCTCGATTTTAGATGCAAATTTTGAAGACAGACGGTCTATATATACCGGATGTACTCCTCCGTTTTCTGCCGCCTTACGAAGAAGCGTATTCATAATAATGCAGTAGTTTTTAGCGTTGCGCACAGGATCGCTTAAGCGTTTTTCAAACATCTGTGAGTTAAACGCAGAAGCAAGCAATCCTTCCTTGTGCTGTTGCCCCAAGGAAACGGCGCGTATAAGCTTATTTTCAAACTCATACCGCATTTCCATCATCTCAACGCTTGCAAGAATTTCCTCGGTATTCTCACCCTTTGAAACTGCATTTACTGCTATTAACGGCGAAGCATACACTTTTTGAGATTCAACTATTGCAAAAGAGGCGGTATTCCATATTTTTTCACAAAAAGTATCTATCAATGCAAAAATATGGTCGTTTTCGGTAATAATAGGTAAGGAAAAATAATATTCCTTCAAAAACTTTTGCGATGAAGGCGAAAGCAAAACTTTTTCGCCGATTTCAAGAATCTCCTTGGAGCTCGGCATTAACGAAAGATACGGGCCTATAAAAAGAAGGTTCCTTTCGTCTGAAACGGGAAGCTTTAAACAAATATACCTCAACTTAAATTCGTTGCTGAACATATATTTTGTTTTTCCGTCAATTTCACCAAGCACCTTTTGTATTGTGGCATCTGTTTTTAAAAAATAATCCATGACACTGTTGAACCGAGGATCAACGGCAGATGCAATGCTGTCACAGGCAGATAAAACCGACGTATGAATATGACATTTTTCAAGAACCTCGCAAAGAAAGCTTAACTCTCTTTCCCAATTCATATTCTTCACCTGCTCTTTTTATTTGCGCCGAGTTTTTTGGAAAACAGCAAAAATTACCATTTTTTCTTCAATAACCATTATAACACAGTTTTTCATAATTGCAAGACTGCATTTAATGGATTAGATGAAAAAAATACAAATTTACATTAATTTTTTACTACCGTTTTTGTGTAACGAGAGGTTATAATAATAATGTTATCATAGCACTCTAACGAAAAAATTTAGAAAGAGGAAATGACAATGAAAAAAGAAGTTAAACTTGATGCTAACGGGCATCGCAAATTCGGCATACGTGACAGTATTGCTTATGCCGCAGGTGACCTTGGTTGCAATATGAGCTTTGCACTCAAGGGTACTATTATGCCGCTGTTCTGGACTCAGGTAATGGGTCTCAGCGCATGGTATTCATTACTTATCGTTATCCTTCAGTTCTGGGATGCAATTAACGACCCGCTTATCGGATCAATCGTTGACTCCGACAAGCATAAGTACAAGAGGAACAAATTCCTTCAGTACATCTGGGCCGGCTCTATCGGTCTTATTATCGGTGGTGCTTGCTGCTTCCTTCCTTTCCCGGATGCTCCCGAATGGGCAAAAATTATTATCTTTATGGCAGGATACGTAATCTGGGATGCCTTCTACACCGTTGCAAACGTTCCTTACGGCTCACTCCTTTCATTAATATCCAAGGAACCTGCTGACCGTGCTTCTCTTTCCGCTTGGAGATCAATCGGTTCTATCTTCGGCAATATGCTTCCTATGATTATCCTTCCCTTCCTTGTATATAATCAGGATGGCTCACTTAACGGTCCCATGGTATTCGTTGCCGCACTCGTTATGGGCGCTCTTGGCTTCCTTTGCTTCCAATTTATGATTAAAAACACCGAAGTTCGTGTTGACACAGACATTAAGGCTAATGAAGACCAACCCAAATTCAACATCTTCAAGGCTATGGGCAACTTTATAAAGAACCGCCCTGCAGTTGGCGCAACTCTTGCCGCTATGGGTATGTTCATTGGTATGCAGGGCGCTAACACCGCTGTTGCTGTTACCTTCCAGATTTACTTTGACAATGCCCAGATTTCCGGTCTGGTTTCTATGTTCTCAATGATACCGATCGTAGTATTTACGCCCTTAGCTCGTAAAATGGTTATGAAGTACGGTAAAAAAGAGCTTTCGCTTGTAGGCTCTATTTGCTACGTTGCCGGCGCCGCAGTGCTTTTCCTTGCACCTTTGGGCATTATTCCCGTAACAGAAACAAACACCGGTCTTGACCTTATCGTTTATATCGTTGCACAGCTTATAATGGCTCTTGGCATGGGTATTTACTCCACAGTTTCCTGGGCTATGATGGGCGACGCCATCGACTACAATGAGTGGAAAACCGGATCCCGTGAGGAAGGCGTTGTTTACTCACTTCACTCCTTCTTCCGTAAGCTCGCTCAAGGCGTAGGTCCCGCAATTGCACTTACCATTATGCAAGGTATGGGTTACGTAAACAATGCAAAACCCGATATTAACGGTAACTTTACTGAAATCGACGTTACCCTGTTCTCCTGGGATTTTGCTGTAGAGATTCGTGCTCTCGTTGCAGTTCTTTTCCTGGTTGCAGGCGTTATGCTTTTCATCGGTCTTGGCATTGTATATAACCTTGACAAAAAGACTCTTGCAATAATGAACAAAGAGCTTGACGAAAGAAGAGCTATTGAAGCTCCCGTTGAAGCTACAGCTCCCGTTCAAGAATAATTATTAATATGATTTTTAAGCGTCCGGCTGCCAACGCGGTCGGACGCATCTTCAGATTTGTTTTCGGTTAAAATCTTAATTTATAACCGAGCTATTACACTAAGCAAGGAGAATCCTTATGAGAAACATCTTAAATCTTAACGAAAACTGGTTTTTTACAAAAGATACTACCGACATTAACGCCGGCGAAGGTACCAAAGTAAATCTTCCTCATTCCTGGAACGCAGAAGACGGCTTTGATGGCGGAAACGATTACTTCAGAGGCTCATGCCTTTACGCTAGAAAGCTTAAAAAGGCAGATTTGCCCCAAGCAGATTTGTATTATCTTGAGTTCAGAGGTGCAAACTCCTCGGCAGACGTTTTTGTTAACGGTAAAAAGCTTGCTCATCACGACGGCGGTTATTCCACCTGGAGAGTAGACGTTACAAAGGAGCTTGCAGACGAAAACAAAATTGCAGTTATCGTTGACAACGCCCCAAACGACACCGTTTATCCTCAAATGGCAGACTTTACCTTCTACGGCGGGCTTTACCGCAGCGTAAATCTTATTTGCGTTAACGACGCTCACTTTGACCTCGACTATTACGGAGCTCCCGGAATTAAAATCACCCCCGTTGTAAACGGCAAGGATGCTTGCGTTGAGGTTGAAGCCTACGTTAAAAATCTTAAAGACGGTCAAAAGCTCGTTTATACTATTTACGATAAGGAAGAAAACGAGCTTCAAAAAATAGAAACCGTTGATACAAAAGTAAACTTTGAAATAAAGAACGTTCACCTTTGGCACGGTCGCAAGGACCCCTATCTCTATTGCTGTGAGGTTGAAATTGTTGAAAACGGCGAGGTTCTTGACAACGTTTGCAACAGATTCGGTTGCCGCAGCTTTGTAATTGATGCGCAGAGAGGCTTTATTCTTAACGGCGAAGAATATCCCCTTCGCGGTGTTTCCCGTCACCAAGACCGTTGGGGTGTTGGTAACGCGCTTCTTCCTGAGCATCACGAAGAAGATATGGACTTGATTTGCGAGGTAGGCGCTACAACAATCCGCCTTGCTCACTATCAGCACGACCAATATTTCTATGACCTTTGCGACGAGCGCGGTATGGTTATCTGGGCTGAAATACCTTATATTTCAAAACATATGCCCGGCGGAAGAGAAAATACAATTTCTCAAATGAAGGAATTGATTGCTCAAAACTACAACCACCCCTCCATCGTTGTTTGGGGACTTTCTAACGAAATTTCCATCGGCGGCTCTGACGAGGACTTGCTTGAAAATCATCGCATTTTAAACGACCTTGTTCACGAAATGGATTCAACCCGTCTTACAACTATTGCCGCAGTTTCAATGTGCAAAATGGATGACCCGTATTTGCTCATTCCCGACGTGGTTTCCTACAACCACTATTTTGGTTGGTACGGTGGCGACACCTCTATGAACGGACCTTGGTTTGATAAATTCCACGAAACACACCCCAATATTCCTATCGGTTGCTCCGAATACGGCTGTGAAGCACTTAATTGGCACACCAGCAATCCCAAACAGGGCGACTATACGGAAGAATATCAGGCCTATTATCACGAGGAGCTTATTAAACAGCTTTTCACAAGAAAATATATGTGGGCTACTCACGTTTGGAATATGTTTGACTTCGGTGCTGACGCCCGTGCAGAAGGCGGCGAAAACGGTCAGAACCACAAGGGTCTTGTTACAATGGACAGAAAGTACAAAAAGGACTCCTTCTATGCCTATAAGGCTTGGCTTGTTTCTCCCGACGTTGACCCCTTCGTTCACCTTTGCTCAAAGCGCTACGTTGACAGAGTTGAAGACGTAACAAAGGTAACCGTATATTCAAATCTTCCTGAGGTTGAGCTCTTTGTTAACGGCGAAAGCATCGGCAAAAAGACATCCGACGATCACTTCTTCTACTTCGAAGTTAAAAACGAAGGTGAAACCACTATCGTTGCAAAAGCAGGCGATTTTTCCGACGAAGGTCATATCCGCAAGGTTGACGAGATGAATATGGACTACGTTCTTGTTGAAAAGGGCGCAGTTCTCAATTGGTTCGATATCGACGCTCCCGAAGGACGATTCTCGTTGAACGACAAAATCAGCGATATTATGGAAAGCAAGCTCGGAAAGCTTTGGTTTATAGGTGTTGGTCTTGCCATTAAAAAGAAAATGGACGCCAACAAAAAGGATAAGTCCGAAGGCAAAAAGTCCGGCGGCTTTGACGTTGACCTTAAAGCAGACGGCGGTCTTATGCAAATGATGGGCGGCTTTACCGTACTTCGTTTAACAAGCATGATGGGAATGATGAATATTTCCTTTACCAAGGAAGAGCTGCTTAAAATGAACAAAAAGCTCAACAGAATCAAAAAACCTTCTAAAAAGAACTGATTTTGCTTAAGTTTTTAACCACAGCTTAAATTAACTTGTAAAAAGGCCGAGTGTTTGCACTGAAAATTGAACACTCGGCTTTTTATTTTTGCACAAAGAATGTTCCACATAATTTGTCGAACTCTTTTTTCCAAAAACGGTTGACAACGGAATGATTTTATCATATAATACATACGTAATCATTTGATTGCACTATATCGCGGGGTGGAGCAGTTGGTAGCTCGTCGGGCTCATAACCCGAAGGTCGCGTGGTTCAAGTCCCGTCCCC
>JAZNXV010000032.1:0-81008 GCA_045594045.1 Clostridia bacterium | reverse complement strand
CAAAAAAAGACAGCCGCACGGGAGCGGCTGCCGGAAAAGGTAATGCGATGCTAAACTTTCAGAGCCACTTTCAGTGGCAAGCCAGCAACAACCCCTTATAGGGGTAGGAGAAAACCACTAGTTGAACTAGTGGTTTTTATTGTTGCACTTGATAGTATAACTCACCTAATTATGAACAAAGGCGAGCTATTAAAAGCTCGCCTTTTAAGTATGAAAATATCTTTAAGAGCGCGTTTCTGCTGAAAAATAATTACGCCATAAAACACAGCGACGTATCTGTGCCACCCACTACATAAACTGAAAATTGCCGTTTAGGTAAATGATAATAAATAACGTAGTTAAAACGATAATAACAATAGAAATTAATATTAACAGTATAGTTTTTAAATCAAATTTATAAGTTGCCTTTTCGCCCGCTCTAAGAAGCCCCGTTGTTTTTAATGCGGTGGTTAAGGGTTTATAAATTAAAAGCATTACAGCGGCATTCATAATTGCTTTGCTTAAGTTGAAAGGCAATAAAAGCGAAGGCAACAAATTAATTATATCTGTAATTTCAACACCCAGATAGTAAGGGGTGATAAAAAGATTGGCAAGAAGCATAATTGCGGTAACGGAAATTATCGAGCATACGGCGGCGATAATTGCACCCGCAAAATTTCTTTTATATTTATAAACCAAGCCGCAGGCAAATACGAAAGCGGCACTTGATAATATGTTCATAATAAGCCCGTAAACACCCGTATCGCTAATGGAAAAGAACTCAATAAGGGCTACTAAAACAGCAACTATAACTCCTGCAATAGGACCGTAAATCAAAGCGGATACCGACATAATTGCATCCTTAAAATCAAAAGTTAAAAAGGAAACGTTAAACCTGAAAAAGAACATAGCTAAAAAAGATAATGCGGCAATCATCGCAAGCACAGTAATTTTTTTAATATTTTCCGTTTTCATAAAGCACTCCTTAAAAAACAAAATCCCCCGAGCGTTCGGGGGGGAATAAAAACAAAGACAGAATATTTCTCTCATCCGGACTATACCGTCGGTTACGGAATTTCACCGTATCATGCAAAAAGCTCGTGGACTATAACCACCGGTCAGGGAATTACGCCCCGCCCCGAAACATCAAAACAATTATAAAACAATATAAAAAGAATGTCAATAAAAACTATTTAAACATATCTCTTACAAAACCCATAAACTCAAAAAGGGGTTCTTTTGAATTTAATTCAAAGAAAACCAGCGCGCCCGCCAGTGCAATAAGTGAAAGCAATATCAAAAGCACCACGTTTTTAACGGTGAATTTAATGCTTGAAGGCTCTTTGAGTTCCTTAAAGCCAATGCTTCGTATTAACGGGATAATATATTTTAAGAATAAAGCAAGCAACAGACTTTCAATGGGGAAAAGAGTTAAATTCTTAAAGATTTTTACGGTTGTAATCATATTGAGCAAGGAAAAATCTTTGCCGAGGATAAACACCCTGTAAAGCTTGTCGATAAAGGGCGTCATAAGCAGATTACAGATAAGAATAACTAAAAATCTTGCTAAAAATATACGTGAAACCGTTAATTTTTGCTTATAGAACATAAGCGCAAAAATCAACGAGCCCGCGATTTCCACAAAGGCGTAAGGGAAAAAGTACGGACCTAACTGCGGGGTAACAAAGGTGCCAAGTAGGTCACTTATAAACGCCGCAACAACGGCAACAACGGGGCCAAAGGTCATAGCGCCTAAAGCGTTAACCAAAAAGCCGAAACCGAAGTTTACGTATCCGGGAATAACCGGTATCTGTAGGGCTTTAATTGCTACGCGCAAAGCAATTAATAGAGCGCAAAGCACAAGAATTCGCACGTTTTTAAACTCGCGCGCGGCGCTTTTCCAATAGGCAAGGGTAAAAATTGACTGTTCTTTTGATAATTTTTCCATAAAAAAATCTCCTTCCAATGCGCAAAGGGCGCTTTGATTTAAGGAGAGTAGTAAAACATCCTGCAGCGGATGCAATGATATATCACAAGCCGAAGCTTCTTGTTTACGGGCAACTTCCCATCCCGTAACACTAAGAAACGAAAGAATTTCTCTTGCGTTTCAGCGCATATCATCTACTCTGCAATAAATTTTATATAATTGTACAACTAAAGGGATAAACAGTCAAATATTTCTTTGCCTTTTTTGGCAATTTGTAATATAATATTCCTAAATTGATATCTTTGCGTTTTAAACACGCGTATTCTTTGGAGGAAAAATAATGAAATTAGGTGTTGTTGGACGCCGACCCAATTTCATAACTCCTTAAAAATCCACAAATGCTTATAAAACCCCATAGATACTGCGGTTTTCAGGAAACCGAAAACCATATAACCTCATACTACTTAATACAACTCCCCGCGAAAATGGAGTAAAAATGGAGTAAAAGATTTTTGACACTGGGGAAAACAACACATTGCTACAAAAATCTCCTCGAACAATTGGTTCGAGGAGCATTCAATTTTACATAAGAATAAAAATCTTTTGTTGTGTCATTTATCTAACTAGTGCTATGTTGTTATGAAAGAGCATCTAAATCATCACTTAAAATTTTAGTTAATGCTCCAGTTGGATTAATAACTTTAAGAATACTAAAATTTCTTTTAGCTTCTAATAGGTGTTTCTTTGCGATAGAACTCTGGTTTGCGTTTATTACACACATATCCCTATGGTATATGCAACTATATACATAACCAACTTCTTCAGAGGGATGTATAGTTTTAGCCAAAATAGAATTGTCACGCATCATTGATAAAATACTTAATAATCTGTCTTTTGTGCTTTGTTCAAGGTTTTGCCAATTTACTATATACAACTCATTATTGAGTGGCGTTTCACGCCCCTTCTTGATATCTACTTCTTTTATTCCTATATAATAATTTATAAATTTATCGGCCACAGATAATAGAACCTTAAATGTTTTTGAAGTAGCATTAATCGAAATTGTATTTTGATATATTTCGAATAGTTCATCATATGTTTTATCCGTTACTCCGCGGTGCCTTTCGATAGCACACCCTAAATTTCGCAAATAAAGTTCTTTGTTGTTCCAATATGCAGCATAAGCACAATAGAAAATTGCTTTATGACCATATTCATCGAACAAAACATCATCTTTTGCGAGGCTCTCGATAATTTTGCTATATGCTTCACCTATTGTGTTACACATGTATGCGGATATTTCTACCTGATTTAAACTGCATCCTTCATAAGTGATTTTTTTGAATTCGACCAGTTCTTTAAAATCAGGCAAATTCGCATTCAATTTATTAGCTGATTCAAAATATAACTGAATTGCTTCTTCAAATGCTATTCTTTTTTCGTTACCGCTCAGACAATAACCACTATAAAATAATAATTCTGCTTTTCTAAAGAGAATATAAGCTCTCAGTTCTTCATTTGTTGTAAGTGCAAGAAGACTATTGGCAATTCGTATTCCTTCATCGACATATGTAAGTAATTCAATATCTTTATGAAATTTGCTACTATGTTTTTTGTAAACCAAGCGAAAATATCTTTCCAACATTACTAACTCAGCAATTGGAAAACCAGTTCCCAATTTATAAGTATTAACAATCTTCATTAACTGTCTTGTCGCTGCATCATTACTCGTCATTGAGAGCTCATTAAGCAATGCTATTTTCTCAAGTTCCTCGTATTTCGCACTTCTTTGGGCATCCTTTTTCTCTAATTCACGAAACTGTGTGGTTCCTTGATCTATTACATTGACTAATTGAGCTACATCCTGGCTTTTCTCCTCAAGCGCTTCGGCTAACGTGTCCGTTTTTTCTTTCAGTTTTTCATATTCGTTCCGTTCAATCGCATTTGCTATATTTAAGCCGGCCCAAACAGCGATAGCCGCTCCTATAATCGCAATACCGCTGGTCAAAAGCGAACTTTCCATAGATGAATCGAATGTGTTTGCAGAAATTTTATCAGTATATAAAAACCAAAGCAGAGCCCCTGTGAAAATAATTTCTACTATTGAAATTACAATTATTGGCGTGCATATCCACCACAAAAATGTCTTATTACGATTTTTCAAAATATTATTATCTTTTTTATTAGCTGTGTGTTTTTCAGTCACGATTTCCCTCTCCTTTAGTCTATCATTTGCAATAGTTTCATTAACCAAGCCCGCTGCATAAACGCAGCGGGCTTGGTGTTAGAACATTATTTTGCGCGGTACTGAACCCAATGTTGAACGTTGCTAATAGAATCACTAGGTGTAACTTGCGAGAACGATTCTTTCGCCTCTGTCTTGCTGTGATAATATGTATATATTTTCGTTCTTTCTCTGTATCTATATTCAGTATGTGCAATCTCAGGAATTGTTTCAGTTGAACTTACAAACCAAAGTTCTCCACGGAAATTCCTGTCGGCCTCATTAATAATAATGTAAGCATCTCGTCCGGAAGCATATTTGCTAAATGCTAAGCTAGATTCGGGAAGAGACCTTTGATACAAGGTTCCGCCATAAGCAGATGAAAACGTATAATAGTATGCTCCATACGTTGTATTCCAATAACGATAATAATATATGTTCCACTGTGTATAAGAAGCGCGGTCTACAACTTTCTTTGTTTCCACTTCTCTGGAATCACTTGATTCTACTGCGCTTGAGGACCAATTTGTCCAGTGGCCATAGTTGCTCCATACCCACGTTGCATCATATAGATTGTAACCAGAAACATTATTACTGCTAGAAGTTATTTTAGTGGTTAAATCATACGTCCATTTTTCATTAACTATTTCAGCATCACTTGGAACCTCAGATTCTAAAACCCAGCCAGACGCATCGTTTTGCGTCCAATGTGCATTAAGAACAATATCTTTTGCCTCCGTCATAATTGTATCAGCCGTTACTTCGGTACCATTCTCTGTAAACCAGCCATCAAAAGTATGGTAGTCAAGAGTAGGTATTGGAAGTTCTCCGAATTGGGAGCCATAAAATACTGTCTTATCTATCATACTTACTTGACCGCCATTAGCATTAAACGTAACAGTATAAATGCCTTTGATATAATTTTCAAATTCGCTTTCGGATATGCTGATAATTGCACCACTTTCAACATTTATGTAATCTTTACCTTCGATATCACCACAAACATAAATGTTTCCTGTTATATCCAAAGTACCAACAGCATTATCTACAACACTTGATGAAATTGAAGGATTTTTCCATACAACCGCTTCTTTTTCCACAGAAATCAATCTGCTATCTCTTGTTAACGAAACAGTAGGTGTGTCCGCATTAAGCAAAAGAACAAAGCCATTTCCTTCTATTGTTGCAGCATCTAATTTTAATACTTTTGAGGATATTTCCAAAGGAATTTGTTTGCTATTATGGATAGTAATATCCTTTATTGTGGTTGTCTCTGCATCTGAATTAAGTTTTAAGTCTTTATATTCTTTTAAGCCACCTTGCAGTTCAAACGACGTGATTGCAGGTACATTAAGAGTTAAACCTATATTGTCGATAACATTTGAAATGTTTAACATTATATTATCTGCTCCTGAGTTTATAGCAGAATCAATTACGTCTTGTGTTATTGACTTTGCGCAAATAAGTAATTCGCCATCATCAAGATTGGGATATTTCTTATTAGCTTCTGCCAATGCGCTTTCTTTATCTATAGCATTAACATAAATTTCTTCAACGCCAGCAAACGCATTTTCGCCGATTTTCACTATGCTTGAGGTTATGTTATACTTGTTGAGTTTAGCACATCCACTAAATGCTTCTGCACCAATTTTTGTGAAGTATCCTGAAATTTCTTCCAATTGCGCACAATTTTTAAATGCACCGTCTGGTAATTCTGTTATATAATCACTCAAAACTACCGAACGTACATTTTTACCTGCAAATGCACTAGCTGATAAAGCATTAACTTTGTATGCAACGTTACCAGAGGTAAAATACGAAGGAATAGTAATATCACTATCAGCACCATCATATGCAACAACAGTTGCTGTACCATTAGTTGTGTTTGTTTTAAATATAAGACCATCTGTCATAACAGTCTTATCTATAACGTACTCATGTACAAAATACGGGATTTCGAAAGGTATTGCACCATTTTCATAGTCATCAAAACTTAAAGTAGGCGAATAATCAAGGAATTCATAGGTTTTATCATCTAATACGTTAAAAGTATACGCAAAATAAGATTTTGTTGCAACATCATATCCTACAACGCCAAACACATGGATGGTGCCTGCTACAACTAATCGGTAACAACCTTCATTTTTACCATCAGTGGAATAAGTTGTTGTAGTTGTTTCAGTCTTGGATGTAAAATATGTAAGTGTGGAAGATGTATTTACGCTCTTACTATCTGTTGAACTAAACCCTTGCGATTCGCTATTGGCTCCGCCAGAAGAGTATGACTTACCATATCCCTTTGTATTGCTTATAATCTGTGAAATTGCATTTTTTACAGTAACACTTTCACTGGCAGACTGAGTGTTTGTAGATGTGGATGCTTTGTTAAATGTTGCTGTACCGGACTTAACTGTTGTATCCACTGTAGTTGTATCAGTGCCAGTATGTTCGTTTGTTTCTTGATGTTGTTCGTAACCTCCACTAATTTCGGCCGACACCTCATATGTTCCTGCAATCGCACTTGAAAGATTTCCTTTGTTTGAATACGAACCACTAACTTTCGCATTAAATTCAGCACTGTTTCCGTGCGTATAATTCTGACTATTATAATCAACTGTTGTTGTTCCATCTGTTGTTGTCTTGGTTTTCGTTCCGCCCGTGGAATCCGTAACGCTATATGTTCCTGAACTGCTTTTTGTTTGTGTGTTTGCTTCTTCCTGGGTTAATCCATTCTGTTCTGCCCATTCTTCATTAACTTCCGTTACATCGTTCCAGTCTTTTGATAAAGTCCAACTACCAGAATCAACCGTTGAATTAGAAATAGTTTCCGCAATATTCTTTGCTTGCTCCTCACTAATTTGCGTTGACACTGTTTTGGAAACTTGTTGTGCTAAGCCCGATACACTTTGTATCGTCCAAATTGCATCTGATAATGGAACATTTTCAATTGTACCAAGTTCATAAGTAAAGTATATAACTCCATCGTCACTATTCTCTATAATAATGGGGTCTTCTAATTTTTTAACTACTTTAGTGAGGTTTCTCTTGCTGGTCCAATACGCATTTAACGTTAAATCTCCGGTTGTTCCAACAGGTATCTTTGTCATTTCTACACCATCGTCTGTATACCAACCAATAAACACGTAGTTGTGTAACTCAGGATTGGGTAAATCAACCTTACCTTTGCTAACAGTATAATGAAGATATTCTTCATTTGTTATTTCGCCTAAAGGTGTCTGATACAACTTATATGTAATATCATACGTATATTCGTGCCAATGCGCATATAACGTATAATTACCTGTTGAACCTACAGGAATTGAAGTAACTTGAACTGCATTATTATTCTCAGGTGCTTCAGTGTACCAGCCTAAGAACTGATAGCCATCAATAGAAAGAACCGGAAGTTCTATAAGGCCTTCTTGACTTATATATGAGCGTTTATCGTCATCAATTGTTAAATCTAAACCTTGCGCAGCAATATAGCTAGCGCTGTTTCCTGTAGCTATGTTATAAGTAACTGCGTAACTTGTTAAAACAGGTAATATTTGTTGAGGCACAATGACTTCCTTACATGCCGAGCAATGTGACCCCTCCGTCAAGCCTGTTTCGGTTTTTGTGGGAGCTTTAGGAAGGTCCACAACAGGTGTATGTCCGGTAGCCTCTATTACGGTTTCTTCAATTTCAATTTTAGTATGTCCATTAGCATCACTAAAATAATTGTTACAATCTTCACAATACCAATAAGCAATATTGCCATCCTCCGTGCAAGAAGCTGCCTTTGCTTCTGTCGCCGTCATCACATGCTGACACTTGGGGGTAGAAGGCTTCAATTGAATGTCGTAACCGGCAATAAATCTTCTTATGAAAACAACATCAGTACTGTTCAACAAGCCGTCATCATTTACGTCACCGGCCGCTTCTTTAATGGTAATATCATAACCAGCTATGTATCGTCTTAGGTAAACTACGTCTGTAGAGTTGATTGTGCCATCGCCATTAAGATCACCGGGGGTATAATCTAAGATTTTGATAGTACCGCTCGATAACGAAACGCTGATTGGATTTAAATCATTATCAATAATTGCACCGTTATCATAGGAAAGACTGATAGCAATCTCTTTGTTTGAAGGAGCTTCTTCGGAAATTTCGAAGGTTAAGGTGGCTACTACTCCATCGATAATATCTTCGTCATCTACAAACTCAGCATCCCATTGGAGATTACAGCCGCTTTGAAGGCTTTTAGGTGCGGTAAAAGTCATAGCGCTTAAAGCCTCTCCGTTAACAACGGACATAAGTGTTGCATATTCATCATCGTACTCTAATTTCAGAGTCATACCTAGAATCCCAGGATTATTTTCGATAATGACATCAACGCTGACCTCTGTCCCGCTTGCTGCAAAGGTATCGTTAACTGAAATCTTTGTTTCAGAACCGGTAGCAGCTATTACACTGATAGCACTCAATGGTATACTGCTTAATATCATTACAGCTACCAAAAGTGCGGATAATAATCGTCTACACTTCATTTGCGTTCTCCTCTCATTAATTAATTGTAGCAATGCCGTTGATAATTGACATATTCACCGATGCTAAATCATTGTCGATAATGGCACCATTATCATAACTTAATGTAATGTTTTGGGTACCCACTGTAGCACTATCCGAAACATCAAAATACAAAGTAAGCATAACGCCGTTGGTAGCATCCTCAGGCATCACTACTTCAGCATCCCATTGAAGTGTACAACCATTCTTCAAAGTTCTCGGCTTTGTAAATGTCATTTCGCTTAATGCATCGCCTTTCTCAATGCTTGTAAGCGTCAAGATGCTATCGTCATATCCCAATTTCAAGGTCATTCCAACAATGCCGGGATTGTTCATAATGTTCAAAGTTACAGCCACATCCGAAGAACCGGCAGATGTAGTAATATTCGCTATTTTTATGGTCGGCTCGGTAATTTGAGTGTATGTAGCATTAACAACCATACCAGCGGTAATGTTACTAAAATCTTTATCCCATCCCGCAAATACGTATCCGTCTCTGGAAGGATTGGTAGGGGCGGTAGCAGATTTGCCAGATTCAACGTCTTCAGTTTTCAAAATAGTGCCGTTATAGTCCTTGAAAACCACCGTAAACTTAGTTGGGATAGAAGGATTGGCTGTCGTTACACCGACATAACCAGCATCAATTTTTGAACCATTCGATAACACAATCCATAAATGCAAGTTATCATCTACATAACTATCAACAACGCTTACACCATCATTGCCGTTTGAACCGTCAGAAGCTTCTGCTTTTATTCCTGTATCTGTATTATCTATCCACCAATTTCCATCTTTGATATATGGAGTTTTTCCATTAACACCTGGGTCACCTTTATCACCCTTAGGTCCTTGTTCACCTTTAAGCGATGCAAGCCAGTCTACTACAGATAAATCCTCACCCTCATGATGTTCACAATAGATTTCGTAAGCAGATTTACCATCTTTTCCTTTTAATGATAAAAGCCATTCCTGCTGCGTTCCTATTGTGTTATCAGCTTCATATGCTAATTCATAAGCAGATTTACCATTCGTACCATCAGCACCAACTAATGAGGCTAACCATTCTTCAAGAGAAAGTTCAACACCTTCATTTGTTTCGCAATAAAGGTCATAAGCGGATTTACCATCGGCACCAGCATCACCTTTGTCACCATGTAAAGAAGCAAGCCAATCAGCAAGGTCTAAATCTTCCCCTGAATTATTTTCACAGTATAACTCATAAGCGGATTTGCCATTTTTTCCGTTTTGACCAGCAATTCCTTTTAAGGAAGCAAGCCACTCGGCTTCACTCATATCTTCGCCAGAATTATTCTGACAATAAAGGTCATAAGCAGACTTACCATCTGTACCTGCGTCACCTTTATCTCCTTTGGTTCCTATCAAACTGTCAAGCCAATCTTCCAAGGTTCCTTCATAACCATTTTCTTTTGCTAAATCATATGCAGACTTTCCGTCAGCACCGGTATCGCCTTTGTCACCTTTGTCTCCCTTGGCAGCTGCTTCACCCTTTAGAGATTCTAGCCATTCCGTAAGACTTCCGGTATAACCGTTTTCTTTTGCTAATTCATAAGCCGATTTACCCGCTGCACCTGTTGCACCGGTGTCACCTTTATTTCCTTGGTCGCCTTTATCGCCCTTATCACCCTTAGAGCCGGTTGCGCCAACAAGTGAAGCAAACCATTCTTGCTCATCACCTTCGAAGCCTGCCAAAACAGCAAGCTCATAAGCGGATTTACCGTTAGCACCCGTTGCTCCGGTGTCACCTTTGTCTCCCTTTTGACCCGGCTCACCAACAAGGGATGCCAACCACTCAGCTTCAGTTCCTTTATAACCATTTCTTACGGCAATTTCGTAGGCAGATTCACCGACAAGAGAAGCAACCCATGCCTGTTCGGTTCCAATATAGCCATTTGCAACTGCTACTTGGTATGCTGATTTGCCTTGTGCACCTGTATCGCCTTTTTCTCCGACTAAAGATGCAAGCCATGTGCTTTCGTTGCCGATAAAGCCGTTGTCAACTGCAACGTCATATGCAGACTTACCGTCAGTGCCTTTCGCGCCTACAAGAGTTTGCAGCCACTCGGCTTCAGTTCCGGTATATCCATTTGATACCGCAAGCTCATAAGCGGATTTACCATCGGAACCTGTTGCACCGTTATCGCCTTTGTCACCTTTGACACCCACAAGTGTTTGTAACCATTCGGCTTCAGTTCCGGTATAGCCATTGGCAACTGCAATTTCGAATGCAGACTTACCATTTAATCCATTAGCGCCAGCTGCACCGGTATCACCTTTATCGCCCTTGTCACCTTTGTCACCCTTAAGTCCAACAAGAGACTGTAACCATTCGTTTTCGGTACCGGTAAAACCGTTCTCCTTGGCAATTTGATATGCGGATTTACCGTCAACGCCATTTGTACCTGCAACACCAACAAGAGTTGACAACCATTCGCTTTCGCTACCAGTAAAACCATTGTTTTTAGCAACTTGATATGCAGATAAACCATTACGTCCAACGAGAGAATCGAGCCACTCAGACATAGTTCCGGTAAATCCGTTTTCAACTGCTAACTGATATGCCGACTTACCGTCAGCACCGTTTGCTCCATCAGCACCAGTTTTATCAAGTATAGATGTAAGCCACTCATTAAGTGTGCCTTTATATCCATTTTCAACAGCAAGTTCATAAGCAGATTTGCCATCTTTACCAACCTTGCCATTTTCACCGGGCGTACCGATAAGAGAACCCAACCATTCGGTCATAGTACCCTTATATCCGTTTTCGCAAGCAAGCTCATACGCTGACTTGCCATTAGAGCCCGCAGTGCCTGTTTCACCAACAAGCGACATCAGCCATTGTTCAAGATCACCTTTGTAACCGTTTTGAACAGCAAGATCGTAAGCAGATAGGCCGTTTTCGATTGTTGTTGATGCAGGAACGCTTTTTTTATCAACTAAAATGCTTGTTCCTGCCGAGATGCCAACAACTAATATAACTGCAATGATAGTTGCAAGCATCTTCTTGAGCAAAGAGTTTTTCATATAAACGCCTCCATTTCCAACATTTCTCAAAAGGTGTACCTTTTGAGAATAATTTATTAATTCAAATACTTTTTGCGTTTTTAGATAATAAAAGACAAAATTCAATATTTTTCATTTTTTTATGTTGCGCTTCCAAGTGTTTTATGATATAATGTACATCATAAAACGGCTATCAAAAGGTACACCTTTTGATAGCCGTTTCCTACTTTTTGCGATTGTTTAAAATTCTGTGTTCACGCAATTTTCGATAAAAAGTTGCTTCGCTCATATTGCAAATCTCTAATAATTCGCTAATTGAGAGCTGCTTTTTCTCCCACTGTTTTATAAGTTTTCCAAATTCGTCTGGAACGGGCGATTCCGGTCTACCAAACTTAATGCCTTTTGCTTTTGCGGCAGCAATGCCTTGTGCTTGTCGCTTTTTGATATTTTCGCGCTCGTTCTGTGCAACAAAAGAAAGTATCTGCAAAACAAGATCAGCAATAAATGTTCCCATTAAGTCCTTGCCGTTTCGGGTGTCGAGTAGTGGCATATCAATAACACAAATATCAACACCAATATCCTTTGTCAGTATCCGCCACTGCTTTTGGATGTCCTCGTAATTACGACCTAAGCGGTCGATACTGAGTATGTAGAGCAAATCTCCCGCCTTTAATTTCTTAACGAGTTTCTTGTACTGCGGTCGTTCAAAATCCTTACCTGACTGCTTATCAATATAAACGTTGCCCTTCGGCACATTATTTTCGTTCATAACAATAAGCTGTCTGTCTTCATTTTGATCGATACTCGATACTCTCACATAACCATACACATTTCCCATAATATTACCTCCTTGCCCAACATTATTTTACAATGTTCAGGCTATTTTTGTTTTGAGATAATATAGGAAACACAAAATTCGTCTTTCAAGAAAACATTAACAACACTTTTTTGTATACAATAATATTAGCAAGACATATTGACAATATCACGATACCGTGATATAATGCAATTGAAAGGAGTGGATGAAGTGCCAGTATTATCAAGATTTTACGGAATTACAATCCGTATGTACTTTTTACAAAAGGAACACAATCCGCCGCATATCCACGCAATTTACGGCGATGATATGGCGGCAATCACAATCGCTGACGGAAAGGTGTTGGAAGGTGCTTTGCCTTCTAAAGCGCTTGAAATGGTAAGAGAATGGATATCCCTTCACAAAAACGAGCTCGTTGCTATTTGGGAAACTCAGGATTTCAAGCATCTTCCTCCGTTAGAGTAAGGAGGCTATTATGTTTCATAAGATCAAAAATATTTCTCCGTTGCCTGAATATCGCTTAAGCGTTCAGTTTGTAGAAGGGTGCACTAAGATATACGATGTGAAGCCTTTGTTTGAACGCATACCATTCTTTGCGGAGTTGAAGGATCCTCACCTGTTCTCTGAGGTTATCGTTGATGTAGGCGGCCACGGCATCGTATGGAATGATGATTTAGATCTCTCCTGTGATGAACTATGGGAGAACGGCGTTGAGGTAGAAACTCCCTTTGATGGTCTTATGGCATTCAGTGATGCCACTGACCTTTGGGCTCTGAACGAAAGCACACTCAGAAAAGCCATCAGCTATGGTAAATTAGTTGAAGGCGTTGACGTGTGTAAGTTTGGTAAACAGTGGGTCGTTTCCATGAGTGCTATGCGCAGAGAGTATGGAGAACCAAGAGTATAATATTTATTGACTAAAATCGGTGTCGCAGTAATACGGCACCGATTTTACTTTTCATCTTATTTTTCGTCCACCAACTCAGCAATATCACTTTTGGCTCTTTCAACTAGTTTGGCAGCATTCACGCTTGAGATACAGAAAGAATTATCATCCAAAATAAGTAAGGAACGGGTTTCCTTGTCCGATGTTCCGTCAAACACCTCATCACTTGTTCTTGTGAACTTTCGCTTGGAAAGGAGCTTGCGCACTCTATCTGAATCGGCAGACACAATAAACTTTACTTTGTTTGCATCGATAAACACCTTATTACCAACATTGATAAAATTACTACTCATCTGTCGCTTCCTCCTTTTTCGGCTTCTTAAAACAGCAAATAGGTTCTTCAAAATTCATATCATAATAATATGTTATTTGCCCTGCTGCTAAATCCGACATACCGAACAGATATACTTTCATACCGACCATTTTTAACACGCCTTTTCCAACGGTTTTAATCCATTTTTCTACTTGCGGTTTAAGAATTCTCGTGACGATATCCCTGTTTTGTCCGACAATAATAATTTTTCGGCTGACGGTCATTATTTTATTACATTTATCATTAAAATCAGCTTGATTATGATTTCCGCATTCAACCTCATACAAATCGAATTTTACTCCGCTTTTTCCAATAACGTCCGGTATCAGCGTTCTGCCGTCAGAAATTTTCAGTGTATTTTGTTTTCGATTGGTCGAGATGCAAGTATACCAGCCCTTTTTCTCAACGATTGTTGCAACGTCCTTAACCATATATCCATGTAAGTAACTGGCATGTTCTTTCCTTAGTCGAATATGTTCCTGCACTGCCGGTTCTTTCCTGAATTGCAGACGATACAGCTTAGCTCCTATATCGGTTAATTTTAAAATATTAAAGACGCGATAACCGGTATGAATACTTTGCAAATCGAAAATTCCCGCTTTAACAAGTGTAATTATTGAACGCCAAGCAGTATCCTTGCTGATAAATCTCATATTTTCGTCAAATGGTATATTAGCCACAATTTCTTTGGCTTCTTTTTCTTCGGAAATGCCGTTAGATACAATAGTTTCAAAAACAAACTTTTCTTTGGCGCTTAATTTGCTGAAAAGATTGTTCAGTTCAATAGCCATTAATTCTGTTTTATTTTCATTTTCATTACTCATAATATTACCTCCGTTTTTATTCATTTGAGTTGTTGTTAAAAATATATTGATTATTACTTTGGACCGTATCTTTTTTTGTGGTTCCGAAAACCGATTCGAACACGGAATCAACAATCTTACCGCAGTCTAAATTTTTAAGGTTGAGGTCGCCGCGATTTTCGTCCACAAATTGATAGCAGTTGTGGATCTCGCGATATATTGCTTGTTTTGCCAAGGTATAACAATCGCAAAGCTTCCGATATTTATCAGGAGTCCCGGCATACTCCAATTCCTTTTGCTCCATCTTGGGTATAAATTCTTCCAGAATCTCATAAACCTTTTCATTTATGCGGAAGGGTTCGGGCGGCATTTCTTGATTTTTTCGTATATGCTTTTGAATAGCGTTTATAATTGCTTGTTTTCTCTTCCTCTTTGGAATTTTCGCCAAGAATGCCAAAGCGTCTTTGTCTCGGATAATAAATTGGCAGCCTATCGGTTCTGCTTGTGTTGTATACGAAAATCGGTGCAAAATCCGAGCCGTTTTGCCACGGCTTTCTGCACTTAAAATTTCGTTTACGGTTTGGTTGACCGTTCGAGGCGGCAACGCTTGCATCCAACAGATTATATCGGAAGCAGACTTATCAAATTCAATGTGTACGGTTTGTCTATCCCTCATTTTTAGTTTTCCTTTCTATATAAAGTGTGTCTTTCATCAAAAGAAAGCTCCTTTTGTGCTCCTTAAGCATTTTTCTGTATTTTTCTTTGTCATCTAACAAAGCCTCGTATTTATCCCCGTCACGCTTAAACATTTTTGGGAATGCTGAATCAAAGGATTCTGACGGGAGCTTCCATTCTGCTTGCGTTACAAGATTTTTCTCGATACACCTTTTAATTACTCTTTTAATTGTGGGAGCAACAGATCCCTTGGTGCAACCGAACTTCTTGCAAAACTTTTTTACCAGATCATCTGGCAGAGAAAATTTCGTGTGCAAATTTTGGCTGCTTGGTTCTATGCTAAAATTCATAGGGATAGTAGCAACACTATCTTCTAACGCCTCGGTCATAATCGTTATAACCGTTTTACTGCGCTCACCTTTTGGAAGTGAGGTAATAAATGCGATTAACTCGGGTTCCTTCTTTGTTAGTACAAAATGATGTTTAGTTATCATAATTACATTCTTCTTTCTTTTAATTTTTCGTTGAGAGAACTTATTTGACCGCCACAAATAAATTTTTCAACATATAAAATTTGATAGACCTTGTTTTTGCATTTCAAGAAAACATTAACGACCTGCACCTTCGGGCACAGGTCGTTCTCTTATGGGGATATTTTTTATGATTGTCGGTTGCAAATGATGATGATTTTCTCTTCCGGATGATTAGATGGTACTCGTTTGTATATGACCTTCATAGATTATTTTTAGATTAATAGGAGATTAATTATAGGGAAAACTGTCGTTTTCTAATGAGGGGTTCACTTGCGTTTTGAGAGAATAAATGACTGTCATTTCGTGCGATTCAATTTGCGATGATTTACATATAGAGATTATAAAAGATGACTGTCCCTTTGGGATGACAAGATTGCTGACCCTCTTGCCCATCTCAAAATGTAAATAATTTCTTTGTCATTTGCAACCGAAAGTATGATGCTCTTAAAACTAAAAAAGAAGGTAAATGTGAAAAATACAGAGCATCATTTTGCTCTCTCAAAATGTCTAAAATACAAAAACGAGAGGCGCAAAAAACTCTCGAACTCTAATCATATCGAACAGTAAATCATTTTTATAGTTTTTTATCTTTTGGTCATAGAAAAACGAAAATAAAAGCTTTTTAATGATTTTGAACGATAAAGTTAGATTTTTATAAACATTCCATCGGCTGAGCATTGTATAAGGTACGATTATTATTGTAAATCAAAAATTACCCTATAAGGGGGAGTGTATTTCTGCAAAATCATCTTTTTGGCATTACCCTTAATAAGTAGGGACATATTTAGTGCGGACGCTTCTTCATAAGACGGTATCACGCTTTACTACGGATAGTGGTAATGCTGTGGGGACATCCTTTACTACGGATAAGTTTAGTCGGGGTCATCTTTGCTCCGCTTAATAAAAGGAAAAGGTATCACCACATACTGCGAAAAACTCTCTCTTTAGGGACATGCTTTGCTACATATCTGTGTTTTTTATGGGGACATCACTTACTGCGGTGATGTTCTTTTTGTTTTTTAGCCGACTTTCTTCAGAAGATTTAGTTAATGTTTTCTTGAAATGAATAAAAAACATTCCTCAAGTTTTATCCACAAAAGTTTTCGGAAAAAACATCAAAGGAGGATAAAACTGTATGACAGATAATGTTCAAACGGTTCCTATCCACGAAAAGTTGGCGTTGACAA
Source organism: Clostridia bacterium (assembly GCA_045594045.1). Taxonomy (GTDB): domain Bacteria; phylum Bacillota; class Clostridia; order Christensenellales; family QALW01; genus UMGS1322. The sequence goes on along the minus strand of JAZNXV010000032.1, from coordinate 64,035 downwards.
TACGTGAAGCCGCCGAGTACAGCAATATTGGAATTAATAAAATTGATGAGATGCTTCGCACACCAAACTGTCCGTTCGTACTTTTTGTGGGTAAGAAGAAGTTGGTAAAACGTAAAGAGTTTGAAGAGTTTATCAGTTCAAGACTGACGATATAACTCGGCAATCAAAAAAATTATAAAAATAATGTTTAATCACTTGAGAAAAGACACGCTTTATGTTATACTTATTGTGTAGCGGTGTGCTCTTTTCTCAGTGGGAAAGGAGTACATATTGGGAAAGAATTTAAAGGGTAAAGAATGCGGCAAAGGCATTCGTCAAAGAAAGGATGGGTTATACAGCGCAAGATTTGTTGACAAATTAGGCAATCGTCACGAAAAATATTTCGCTACCATTCCCGAAGCTCGCAACTGGATTGAAGAAAGCAAGTACGCCGATAAGCATGAAGGCATTTTTGTTCCGACCGAAACTACGGTTGATGAATGGTTTGAATTTTGGATAGAAAATATCGTTGGAGATCTCGCACCGAACACGTTGCGAAACTACCGCGAACGGTACACCTTCAATATTCAACCGGTCATCGGTAAAATGGCAATTGCTAACGTAAAGCCAATGCATTGCAAAAAGGTTTTACTGGAAATGGATGAAACCTATGCAGGCTCAACCATCCGACAAACCTATATTGCAATGGGTACGATGCTGAAAGCGGCATTGATGAATGATTTAATCATAAAGCACCCGATGAACGGCGTTCGATACACAAAACCTGTTCGAGCAAAGGATGATATAAAATTCCTAACCCGTGAAGAGCAACGGATTTTTCTTCAGGCAGCAAAGCGTTCTCATAATTATAATCAATACGCTTTGATTCTTGAGACGGGTTTGCGAACGGGTGAGCTGATAGGACTTACTTGGGATGCGATTGATTTTGAAAAGCGTACGCTTACCGTCAACAAAACTTTGGAGTACAGACACAAACAAGGATATTGGCGAGCAGGACCGCCCAAAACACCGCAAAGCTATCGCACCATACCTCTGACAGAACGCGCATACAACATTCTGAAAGAGATATGGGATAATCGTGAACATAGGAAAAAGTCTCCCTTACTATTAGAAACACTTGAGTACATAGACAGGCGAACAGGTGCCACCTCTCAGCTTGTGATGGAAAATCTTGTGTTTATCAATTGGCGTACAGGAGAACCGGCAAAGAACAGTTCCTACGACACACATCTTTATAAGCTTTGTGATGAAGCGAAAATCAAACGATTTTGTATGCACGCTCTGCGCCATACCTACGCCACAAGAGCAATCGAGGCAGGTATGCAACCGAAGGTGCTGCAAAAGTTACTAGGCCATGCCAGTATCAAAACAACGATGGACCGTTATGTTCACGTTACAACTGAGTCTATGGACCAGGCTATAAAGCAATTTGAAAATAATCAGGTTTTAGATGAATCTTAATATAATTCCATGCGAAAATGGAGTAAAAATGGAGTAAAAATGGAGTAGTAGATATACGCCATACTCCGAAAACCCTGATAAATAAAGGATTTTAAAGGAGAAATAGAGAATTATGAAATTAGGTGTTGTAGGCTTACCTAACGTAGGTAAAAGCACACTTTTTAACGCTATAACCAATGCAGGAGCAGAAGCGGCAAACTATCCCTTCTGCACTATCGAGCCTAACGTGGGCGTAGTATCTGTTCCTGATGTAAGACTTGACGAGCTTGCAAAAATATATAATCCAAAAAAATACACCCCTGCTTTTATTGAATTTGTTGATATTGCAGGATTGGTTCGCGGCGCATCTAAAGGCGAAGGCTTGGGTAACAAGTTTTTGTCCCATATAAGAGAGGTTGACGCAATCGTTCACGTAGTGCGTTGCTTTGAAAATTCCGATATTATTCACGTTGACGGCTCTATTGACCCTGTTCGTGACGTTGAAACTATAAATTTAGAGCTTATTCTGGCTGACCTTGAAACTTGCGAAAAACGTCTTGACAAGGCACAAAAGGCGGCTCGCGGTAACGATAAAGCTGCAATAGAAGAAGTTGAGCTTCTTGAGAGAATGATTGAACAGCTTCAAAACGAAAAGCCCGTTCGCAATATGGAATTGTCAAAGGAAGAGCAGACTCTTGCAAAAACGTTCTTCTTGCTTACCACAAAGCCTATTATTTATGCGGCAAATATTTCGGAAGACGAAATCGGCTCTGAGCCTGAAGGCGTTAACCGCCTTAGAGATCTTGCAAGTAAAGACGGGGACCAGGTGCTTGTGATTTCTGCAAAGATTGAAGAAGAGCTTTCTCAGCTTGAGCCTGAAGAAAAAGAAATGTTCTTAGGTGAGTATGGCTTAGAAGAAAGCGGGCTGAACCGTCTTGTTAAAGCAAGCTATAAATTGCTTGGGTTGATTTCTTTCTTAACCGCAGGTGAAAGCGAGGTCCGTGCCTGGACCATTACCGAAGGCACTAAAGCGCCCCAAGCCGCAGGTAAAATTCACTCTGATTTCGAGCGCGGCTTTATCAGGGCAGAGATTATTGCCTATGATGAATTTATGAAATATAAGTCAATGACCGCCGCCAAGGAAAAGGGCCTTGTGCGCTCAGAAGGAAAAGAATACGTTATGCAGGACGGCGATATTACGCTTTTCAGGTTTAATGTTTAATTATTAAAAAACGGCTTGAAAGCCGTTTTTTTGCAAATTTACAATTAAAGTTGTTGATAATAATGAGTCAATATTGTATAATAAAAGCATAGCTCGTGCTGAATTTTAACGGGAGAGTGAACTTTTGCAAAGAGAAAATACGCGGCAAAATATACAGCCCAAAGCAAACGCGGCTGAAAAAAGAAAAAAAACAATTTTGGTCGCCGGCGCGTTACTTGTAACGGTGCTGATATTTTCTTTGCTTATACATCAAAGCTTCTTTTCCGTTAAAGCCAACGAAACTGCTTTCGTTGCAATGGGCACAGCGGGAAATATAAAAATTTATTCTGATGACTATCAAGGGATAACAAGCGAAATTTTAGCAGAAATCAATTCTGTTGAAATTGCCTCTTCTGCCGAAATAAAGGATTCGGCAGTAAACGCTCTTAACGTTACGGGAGAGACAACCGATAAATATTTGCTTGAACAGCTTGAGGTGTGTCAGGATATTTTTTTATCGTCGGGCGGTGCATTTGATTATACCGTAGGAAGCCTGACGTCCCTTTGGCGTATCGGCTTTGAAGATGCAAAGAAGCCTTCCCAAGAAGAGATAGACGGCGCGTTAAAGCTTGTAGGTGCTGAAAAATGCACTATAGGTAAGGAAAAGGCGACGCTATATCAAGGGCAAAAGGTTGATTTGGGCGCAATAGGCAAGGGCTACGCCTGCGATAAGGCGAAGGACGTTTTAGAAAAAAGCTCTTGTAAAAGCGCGGTTATTTCCGTTGGGGGAAGTCTGCTTTTTTACGGTAAAAATCCTAACGGCGAGTCCTGGCGCGTTGCGGTGCGCAATCCTATGGGAGCAGGATATGCAGGCACGTTTATGCTAAAAGAGGGTTTTGTTTCTACCTCCGGCAGTTATGAAAGATTTTTAGAGGTTGACAATATAAAATATCACCATATTTTAGATTCAAAAACGGGCTACCCTGCAAAAAGCGAGCTTGTTAGCGTAACGGTAATAGCTTCAAGCGGAGCTCTTTCCGATGGACTTTCAACTGCCTGCTTCGTTTTAGGCTTTGAAGACGGAGCGGCTCTTTTAAACAAATACGATGCCCGTGGAATTTTTATTTTTTCAAGCGGCACAGTAAAAACAGTGGGCGTTGACAGCTTCGTGATAGAAAGTGACGGCTTGCATTTTTAAAATGCAAGACAAAGGGCGTTTTATGAAATTTTTTAAAAAGGGCGACGTTTTTTTAATAGTGGCTGTGTTGATTATTATTGCAAGCATGGCGTTAATAACGTTTTTTGCACCGCATCTTGATAAGCGTGTAACGGCAACCGTTTACGTTCAGGGTGAAGTAGAGCACGTTATTGAGCTTTCGGAAGTTTCTGAACCCTACGAAATTACAATCAATAATGCGCGTATCAGGGTTGAAAAGGACAGAATTTGCTTTTTAAGCTCGGACTGCCCCGATAAAACGTGCGTCAGAAGCGGTTGGCTTAATAAGTATCATACGGTGAGCGCTTGTGTGCCCAAGGGAATAGTAATCGTCGTTCAGGGCGACGTTTCTTCTCCCGACGGTATTACGGGATAATTATAATCAAGTGCTTAATTTAGTTGGAGATAAAATGAAAGCAAAAAAAATAGCAGTTTGGGGAATAATGGGGGCACTTGCACTTGTGCTTACCGCTTTTGAAGGCTTGCTGGCAATACCCTTTCTTCCCGTGGGCGCAAAGCCCGGCTTTTCGAATATAATAACCGTTGCCGCGGCAATGACCTTTGGTACGGGCGGAGCAATATACATTTCTGTATTAAAAGCGCTGTTTGCGTTTTTTACCCGCGGCGGCGCGGCGTTTTTATTAAGTGCCTTAGGCGGCATTTCTTCCGCTTTTGTAACCGCGGCACTTTTAAAAATTAAGAGAAGCCCGTTTTCGCTTGTAGGCATAAGCATTATAGGTGCGCTTATACATAATTCGGGTCAACTTTTAGGCGCATTTATTCTCACAAAAACCTCAAGCATTTTTTATTATGCCATTGTGCTTGCTTTGTTTGGGCTTGTGTGCGGTTTCTTAACGGGCGTAATATTAAATGCCGTAAAACCGTATCTTAACAAAATAAATTTCAAGGAGAAAAATTAATGAGCAGTTTAAAACGAATTATTCAAAAATGCGTATCGGGTGGCGTAAACGTCCCTCACAATAAGCATACAATGAATATGTCTGCCCAGCGTATTCCTTGCCCCGAAAAAGTTACTATTCCAATGCTTCAGCATATAGGCGCCCCTTGCGAGCCTGTTGTCAAGGTGGGTGAAACGGTAAAAGTGGGTCAAAAAATAGGCGATAGCGATAAATTTGTTAGCGCGCCTATACATTCTTCTGTTTCAGGCGTTGTTGAAAAAATTGAGCCTATAAAATTGGCAGGAGGTGCAACGACAATTGGCGTAACCATTGCCTGTGACGGCAAAATAGAGCTTTTTGAAGGCATTAAAGCGCCTAAGGTTGAAACAAAAGAGGATTTTATTGCGGCGGTAAGAGAGTCGGGCGCAGTAGGCTTGGGCGGCGCGGGCTTTCCCACCCACGTAAAGCTGAACGTGCCCGAGGATAAAAACATAGATACCCTCATTATCAATGCGGCAGAATGTGAGCCCTATATAACCGTTGACTACAGAGAAGCTATTGATAATTCCTGGGACGTGCTTTCGGGCGTGTATGTAATAGCAGAATTTTTACGCATTAAGCGCGTTGTTATCGCTGTTGAAGATAACAAGCCCGAGGCTATAAAAATTCTCAAAAAAATTGCGGAGAAAAGTGATACTGACCAAAGGGATACGGAAGTTTTTACTTTAAAGAGCAAATATCCCCAAGGTGCAGAGAAAATGATAGTATATTCCGTCACAGGCAGGCGTGTGCCCGATGGCAAGCTTCCTGCTGACGTTGGTTGTATCGTTATGAATATTGCAACAACAGCATTTATTTCGAGATATTTAAAAACGGGCAAGCCTTTGGTTACACGTTCTTTAACCGTTGACGGAACGGCAATAAAGAACCGAATGAATTTGCGCGTACCCGTAGGCACAAGTATTTCTCACGTTCTTGACTACTGTGGCGGATTTGAAAAAGAGCCTGAAAAAGTAATTTTAGGTGGCGTTATGATGGGCAGCAGTATCTACAATTTAGATGCGCCCATTTGCAAACAGAATAACGCCATATTAGCTTTTGATAAGGATTATACGGAAAAGGAAAGTCCTTGCATTAAATGCGGTAGATGTGCAAAAAATTGCCCTATGAGCTTATCACCTTTATTTATTAAGCTTGCACAGAAAAATAAAGATATTGCACGGCTTAAAAAGCTTGACGTTTTAGCGTGCGTTGAGTGTGGCTGTTGCTCATATTCCTGCCCCGCAAAAATACCGCTTGTACAGTATATGCGCCTTGGAAAACAAATAATCAGAGAGGAGAAAAAGTGATGAAAGAATTAAAAGTAACTTCTTCACCTCATATCAGGGACAACGTTTCCACAAGACGAATAATGCTTGATGTTATCATAGCATTAGTTCCCGCCCTTGTAGTAGCAATAATTTATTTTGGTATTAATGCATTGTTGCTTACGATAGTGTGCGTTTTATCAGCAGTTTTAGCTGAATATATTTCGCGCAAAATTATGAAGCGCGATAACACTATCGGTGATTTAAGTGCCGCGGTAACAGGCTTGCTTTTAGCACTTAACCTGCCACCGACCTTGCCTCTTTGGATGGGTGCTTTCGGAAGCGTGGTTGCAATAGTTGTTGTAAAACAGTTCTTTGGCGGCTTAGGTCAAAACTTCGTCAACCCCGCCATAACGGCGCGCATTATATTGATGCTTTGCTTTGCAGGTGCGATGACTACTTGGACGGCACCTTCTTTTTGGGGCGCTGACGGCGTAACAAGTGCTTCACCCTTGGCGCTTATGTCAGCAGAACAGCCGTTGCCTACGCTTACTCAAATGCTTTTCGGAGTGCATTCGGGCAGTATGGGCGAGGTTTGCTCCGTTGCCTTAATTTTGGGCGGAATATATCTTGTTGCGCGCAGGGTAATTGCACCTACGATTCCCGTAACGTTTGTTTTAACGGTGTTTGTATTCAGCCTTTTGTATAGGCAGGACGTTATTTTTGCTACATATCAAATTTTATCGGGAGGCTTGCTTTTAGGCTCAATTTTTATGGCAACGGATTACGTTACCTCTCCTGTAAGCACCCTCGGCAAAATTATTTTCGGTATTGGTTGCGGATTGATTACGTCGGTTATAAGGCTTTTCGGAGCGTTGCCCGAAGGCGTTTCCTATGCCATTTTGTTGATGAATATTCTTGTGCCGCACATTGATAATTTAACCTTGAAAAAGCCCTTTGGCGCAGTGGGGGAGGCGAAGAAATGAAAAAAATCAATTTAAAAGAAGTTATTCTTCCTGCACTTACTCTGTTTTTGATTTGCTTTGTTTCGGCGTTTTTGCTTGCGGGCACAAACAGTATAACTGCTGATAAAATTTTAGAGAATCAGCTTGCTCAGGCAAAAGAGGCACGGAAACTTACCTTTGCAAGTGCTTCGGAATTCTCTGAAGAAAAGGAAATTACGCTTTCGAAAAAAAGCGTTTTGTTTTCGGAAGCCTTAGACTCTTCAGGTAATAAGTTAGGATACGTATTTACTGCAGAAAATCAAGGCTATGGCGGTTCTGTTAAGGTAATGACCGCTATAGATAACAGCGGCAAGGTGCTTTCGTCGGTAGTTTTAAGTGCTGACGATGAAACCCCGGGCCTTGGTCAAAACGCAACAAAGGAACAGTTTATCGGTCAGTTTAAGGATAAAACGGGTCCGTTTGCTTTTGTTAAAAGTGGCGGAAGCGGAAACGAAATCAATGGCATTACAAGTGCAACCATTACGTCAAAGGCGGTTATAGCATGCGTAAATGATGCTCTTGAAGCCTTTAAGCAATTAGGGGGTGAGTAACATGGCACAGAAGAAAACTCTTTTTCAGGAATTTTCTAAAGGTATCATAACGGAAAACCCTGTTTTAAGACTTGTGCTTGGCACTTGCCCAACTCTTGCGGTAACAACCTCAATTACAAGTGCAATAGGAATGGGCCTTGCGGCAACCTTGGTGCTTGCTTGCTCAAACACGGTAATATCTCTTTTGCGTAAGGTGATACCGCAAAAAGTAAGAATTCCTGCATACATAGTAATTATTGCATCTTTTGTTACGATAGTACAAATGCTTGTAAAAGCCTTTGTTCCCGTGCTTGACGCCCAGCTTGGCGTATATTTGCCCTTAATAGTTGTTAACTGTATCATTTTAGGCAGAGCCGAAGCTTTTGCAGGCAAAAATGCCGTTGGGGCAAGTCTTCTTGACGGCTTGGGTATGGGCATCGGCTTTACTGCCGCACTTATGGTAATGGGCACCGTTCGCGAGGTTTTGGGAACGGGAGCAATAGATTTAACCTCTTACGTTGAAAACTTAAAAATTCAGATACCGTTTTTGTCGGAAAATCCCTTGCTTGTGTTTGTATTGCCACCGGGTGGCTTCTTTGTGTTCGGGTTGCTTATGGCTTGTGTAAACGCTCTTGCAGAGAAAAAGGGCAAGCCCAAGGCAGTGCTTGCGTGTCAAGGTTGTCCCTTAAGCGCTTCCTGCAAAGGCTCTTGCCAAGAACAACAAAAGGAACAGGAGGTGCAGGCATAATGACGGCTCTTTTTGCAATTCTTTTAACGGGAGTTTTAACAGAAAACTTTGTGCTTGCACAGTTTTTAGGTATTTGTCCCTTTTTAGGTGTTTCTAAAAAAACAGATACAGCTCTTGGTATGAGCATAGCCGTTATATTCGTTATGGCGGCGTCAACGGCGGTATGCTATCCCATAAACGTATATATTTTAGGGGAAAAATATGCGTATCTTCAGACCATAGTATTTATTTTGGTTATTGCCGCACTTGTTCAGCTTGTGGAAATTATGCTTAAAAAATATATACCGTCGCTTTATAAGGCGCTGGGAATTTATTTACCTTTAATAACTACAAACTGTGCCGTTTTAGGCGTGGTGCTTTTAAACGTAGAAGCAAACTATAATTTTGCCGAGTCAATGTTTTCTTCCCTTGGAGCAGGCATAGGCTTTATGCTTGCAATGCTTATGTTTTCGGGTGTTCGCAGCAGGATGGAAACAGCCGATATTCCTAAATTCCTTCAAGGTCTGCCCATTACGTTAATTGCCGCGTCATTGGTGTCTGTTTCCTTTATGGGCTTTGGGGGAATAATTGAAAATCTGTTTGGTTAAAGGAGAAAACAATGAACGAAATTTTAATTGCAGTTGCCTTTGTTGCGGGAATAGGCATTATAATAGGCATTGGTCTTTCGGCTGCATCGGAATTCTTTTCTGTTCCTAAGGATGAGAAGGCCGAGGCAGTGCGTGAATGCTTGCCCGGCGCAAACTGCGGTGCTTGCGGATATTCAGGGTGCGACGGTTATGCAGAAGCTATCGCAAAGGGTAGCGAAGCTAAAATTAACTTGTGCTCTCCGGGCGGTCAAGAAACAGCCGACGCTATTGCCGAAGCTCTTGGAGTGGAAAGCCAGCAGACAGAACCAAAGGCAGCCTTTGTGCTCTGTGGCGGAGAATGCTCAAAGGCAAAAACGAAGATGAAATATCAGGGTGTTACGTCCTGTAAGGCGGCAATGCAGCTTTTCGGCGGTGAAAAGGAATGTGCTTACGGCTGTTTAGGCTATGGCGATTGCCAAAAAGTGTGCACCCACGATGCAATATTTTTCTGTAACGGAATAGCCAAGGTTAATTCGGCTCTTTGCGGTGCTTGCGGTCAATGCGCCGCCGCCTGCCCTAAAGGAATAATCAGAATTTTGCCTGCTAAAAGACTTCAGGCTGTTGTTGTGTGTAACAGTAACAGTACACCCAAGGAAACCTTTAAACAGTGTGAGGTTGGTTGTATCGGTTGCGGTAAGTGCCAAAAGACTTGCCCTCACGGAGCAATAACGGTTGAAAATAATTTAGCAAGGGTTGATACGCAAAAATGCACAGGCTGTGGAGAATGTGCCGCAGTTTGCCCTAAAAAATGTATCGAAATGGTAACCCTCGAACAATAATTTTAACGTTTTACAATAAAGCAGTTCTTGTTAATCAAGAGCTGCTTTTTTCAGCTTTTAAGAGTAAAAAATATGTTGGTTTTTGCCAAATAAAAAAATTTCTTGCAAAAATTTCACTTTTCTGTCATAATATAAAGGTATTCATATACATTTATATTATATTATTTAAGGAGATTTACTATGTCCGAAAAAAGAAAACGCAGATGGGGCGACCGCAGAGATGCTCGTCGAGTGCGTTCCTTGCCGCCGATGCAATACGTAGGAGTTTGCATTATGCACAAGCGAAATGATGCTCAAAACCTTTTTGCTTCAAGTGTTGATTACGCAAATATTGATGCGTATATCAAGGAAAAAAGAGAACAGGGGCTTACGGGCTTTGGCTTTATGCATATGATTGTTGCTGCCTACGTTCGTACGGTATCTCAAAAGCCTGCCCTTAACCGCTACATTGCAGGATACAAAATCTTTGCACGTAACGAAATTGTTTTATCAATGATGGTAAAAAAAGAATTAAAGCTCAATGCTCAGGAAACCGCCATTAAGGTGCGCTTTGCTCCAACGGATACGGCGGAGGACGTTTATTACAAAATGGAGGCTGAAATTGCAAAGGCTCGTGAGGCGGGTGATTCTACTGCCCTGGACGCCGTAGCCAGAATTATTAACTACCTGCCTACGTTGGTACTTCGCTTTTTCGTAGCCTTTATGCAGTTCTTGGATTTCTTTGGAATTATGCCCAAGGTTATTGAAGAGGCTTCTCCCTTCCACGCAAGTGTGTTCGTTTCAAATTTAGGCTCTCTCGGTATTCCGCCAATTTACCATCATCTTTACAATTTTGGTAACACACCTATATTTATAACCTTCGGTGCAAAACGCAGAGAGCAAGCATTTAATCCCGACGGAACAACCTACACTCGCACTATGGTTGACTATACCGTTACTACTGATGAACGTACTACCGACGGTCACTATTTAGCCAACGCATTAAAGGGCTTGGAAAGAATTTTCCGTCACCCCGAAAAGCTTGATACACCCCCCGAAACCGTTGTTGAGGACGTTGATTAAACAAAAAAATACGTAAGCTGTCGAATAGGATTTTTCGACAGCTTTTCTTTTTTTGAAAGATTGACTTTTGATATAAAATGTTGTATTATTATTTTAGATAATGTCGCAATTACGGCATGTATTAGGTTATACTAAAATACACAGTTTTAATGCTAAATAATTTTTTCAGGAGGTATTTTTATGGGACTTATCAGAGCAGGTATAGGTGCGTTAGGCGGAACCTTGGCTGACCAGTGGAAAGAGTTTTTCTATTGTGAGGCTATGGATAAAAACGTTATGGTAACAAAGGGCGTTAAACAGATTTCGGGACGCTCATCAAATACAAAAGCAAACGATAATATTATTTCAAACGGCTCAGGTATTGCCGTTGCCGACGGTCAATGCATGATGATTGTTGAACAGGGCAAGGTGGTAGAGCTTTGCGCCGAACCGGGTGAGTTTACTTACAATTCTTCAACAGAGCCGAGTATTTTTGCAGGCTCTCTCGGCACAAGCATTGTTGAAACCTTTAAGACTATCGGCAAGCGTTTTACCTACGGCGGAGATACGGGCAAGGACCAAAGAGTATATTATTTTAATTTGAAGGAGCTTATTGATAATAAGTTCGGAACACCAAATCCTATTCCGTTTAGAGTGGTTGATAATAAAATCGGTCTTGACGTTGACGTTTCAGTTCGTTGCTCGGGCTTATATTCCTATAAAATAACCGACCCGATGCTTTTCTACACCAACGTGTGCGGAAACGTTGAGGACGAATATCTGCGTTCGGAGCTTGACAGTCAGCTTAAGACGGAATTCATAAGTGCGCTTCAGCCCGCGTTCAGCAAGCTTTCGGCACTTGGATTGCGTCCTAACGAAATTATCGCTCACAATACAGAGCTTGAAAATGCTATGAACGAAGCTCTTTCTAAAAAATGGGGCGAGCTTCGCGGCTTAAAGGTTGTTTCCGTTGCTTTGGGCTCGGTAACGCTTCCCGAGGAAGACGCGGATATGATTAAGCAGGCACAAAAGGCGGCTATGCTTCAAAATCCCACTTATGCTGCGGCAACTCTTGTGGGCGCACAAGCCGACGCTATGCGTGATGCGGCTAATAATGACTCCGGCGCAATGAATGGCTTTATAGGTATGGGTATGGCAAATAGCGTAGGCGGAATGAATGCGCAAAATCTTTTTGCAATGGGCGCAAATCAAGGATATCAAGGCAACCAAGGAAATCAGTGGGCTTGCGTTTGCGGCACACAAAATTCAGGCAAATTCTGTACCGAATGCGGTGCAAAAAAGCCGGTATATCAATGCTCAAAGTGCGGATTTAAGCCTGCAAACCCTCAAATGCCACCTAAATTCTGCCCCGAATGCGGCGATAAGTTTGATGAAAACGACCTTGTATAAAAGCAAGATTTACTTTAACAGTATATAGGTGAAACAGATGGCTGTACAAGAATATAAATGTCCTTGCTGCGGCGGAGCAATTTCCTTTGACAGTAACATTCAAAAAATGAAATGTCCCTACTGTGATACGGAATTTGAAATGGAAACCTTGCGTGAATACGACGAGGCGCTTGCACAGGACGCAGAAGATAATATGCAGTGGGACCAAACCTCTGCACCGTGGGAAGAAACGGGAAACGTTCGCCAATACGTTTGCACCTCCTGCGGCGGCACCATTATAGGCGACGGTTCCTTGGCGGCAACTTCTTGCCCGTACTGCGATAATCCAGTGGTAATGACCGAACAGCTCGCGGGAATGCTCAAGCCTGATTACGTGTTGCCCTTTAAGCTTGATAAAATGGCTGCAAAGGCAGGTATGGCAAAGTATCTGCAGGGCAAGCCTCTTTTGCCCAAAGCGTTTAAAACAGAGCAGCATATTGATGAAATTAAGGGTATATACGTACCATTTTGGCTGTTTAATACGGGTGTTCAGGGAGATTTCAGATATAGAGCAACACGAGTACACACCTACAGCGACAGTAAGTACGTCTATACCGAAACAAGCTATTTTTCTGTGCTACGCGGGGGCGAAATTGCATTTCAAAACGTTCCGGTGGACGGCTCGCAAAAAATGCCCGACGATTTAATGGAGGCGTTAGAGCCGTATGATTTTAGTGAAGCGGTGGATTTTCAAACGGCGTATTTGGCAGGATATTTTGCCGATAGATACGACGTTGACTCTCAAACAAGCATAAAACGAGCTAACGAACGAGTTAAAAACTGTACTCAGCAGGCCTTTAATTCAACGGTTTTGGGATACACAAGCTTTTTCCCCGAGCACAGCAGTGTACGGCTTTCGGGGGGCAAAACAAAATATGCACTGTATCCCGTGTGGATTCTTAACACCACATGGAAGGGCAAAAAATATTTGTTTGCTATGAATGGGCAAACGGGCAAATTTGTGGGAAATCTGCCTATAGATAAGAAGAAATACTGCCTTTGGCTGTTTGGGTTAGGCGGCATAATAGCTTCTGCAATGTACCTTTTAAGCTTTGCTTTTGGGCTTGTTTAGGAGGTGTGATATGAAAAGAAGAATTTTTACTTTAAGCTTAATTATAAGCATTGTGCTCTCACTTTTATGCCTTGTGGGTACAAACGCAAAGGCACCCCTTGTAAACGATAAGGCGGATTTACTTTCCGAAAGTGAAGAAAAGCGCATAGAGCAGATGCTTTTAAGCGTGAATAATACTTACCAAACAGAGCTTTGTATACTTACCGTAAGGGATTCAACCATAAATGATTATAATATCAGCGGGTATGCTGACGATTATTTTGATAACAACGGCTTCGGCTGGGGCGAAAACTACAGCGGTATGGTGTTCGTTGTTGAAATGACCGGGCGGCGAATGTACTTTTCTACCTGTGGCGAGACTATAGAGGTTTTTGCAGGCGCGGGAATTGATCGCTTGCTTAACGCCGTTAAGCCGGATCTTTCAAAGGGCAACTATTACGAAGCCTTTTGTGAATATGTCAGTGAAGCGGAAAGCCTTTTTAAAGCATACTCGGAGGGGGAAAATGCAGGCACAGGGTTTAATCTTATTCCCGTTATCACTTGCCTTTGCATCGGGCTTATAATAGGGCTTATAACCGTTAGCATTATGAAAAGCAAGATGAAAACGGTGCGTTTTAATAATTCAGCAAGGGAATACACCGTTGCAAACAGCTTTAAAATCACAAAAAGTGCAGATATATATTTATATCGCACGGTTACAAAGAGGCCTATTCAGCAAAACAATTCAACCCACACGTCATCGTCGGGCAGAGTCCACGGCGGCGGTGGAGGAAGATTTTAAGCGAATTTATTACATTATCAGTTTTACTAAAAAGGAGAAAAAATATGTTTTGTGTTAAATGTGGCACTGAAAATTTAGAAAACGCTGTGTTTTGTAAAAACTGCGGAGCACAGCTATTAAAGCAGGAGAATAATACGGGTCATGCTCTTGACGCGAACGGCGATAGCAGTCACCTTGCAGGGCTTAACGGCGCGGCAGGCAATCAGTCGGCAGGAGCAACGGGCTTTGGCGAAGGCTACGGCACACAAGGCTCAAGCCAAGGTCAGCAGTATTATGCACCGCAGGAAAAGGTGTACTCTCCCAATCCCGTAATCAACATACTTAAAAAGGCGTTTGCATCAAGCTTGTTTCTTGTTACAAGTATTGCTCTGTCAGTAAAATTAGGTATTGAGGCTATAAATGCAATGCAAAGTGTAATGAGCACCAGTATCATGAACTCATTCTATGCAGGGTTTATGGAGGGCTTTAATGAGTTTTCGGAAATTCCCCTGGATTCTTCTTTCGTTGATGCCATTAGCTCTGTGGACGTAGGTTCAACGCTTTTATCGCTTGTGCCTTCGGTGCTTATGGTAGTTGCCGCATGGCTTTTATATGCAGGCGCAAGGAACGTGCAGGAGCCTTCAATTAAAACAACGGGCTTTACCATAGCACGTGTTATAGCTACCGTAGAAGCAACAATAAGCTCTGTTTTAACCGTTATATTCAGTGTGGTAGCAGTTCTTTTTGCTCTTTTCGGTAAGGAGCTCTTTGCAGGTACAGATATGGGCGAGGTCTTTGGTGAAGTCTATGGCGGCGGCTTTGGCGAGGTCTATGGCGACAGCTTTGGGTTTGCACCCTTTAATTCGGCGGCGTTAGGTGGAATAATGACAACTGTTTTTGTTATTATGTTTATAGTGTTGGCCATTGCTTTCTTTATAAATACGCTGTTCTGTTCAGGAATCTCGTCAACTGCAAAAAGCTTAAAAGCAGTTGCGGAAACTGGATACGCACCTAAAAAGATATCAATGTTTGTAATAGTAATGCTGTTTATTGTAGGCGGCTTTAATGCCTTTGGAGCATTGGGCTTGGACCTTTACTCTATAGCTACTGCAACGGCGTGCATTACCTTTGGTATTTTGCTTAATAATTGCAGAAAGAGCTTTAAAGACGTTCAATAAAGATTAAAAGCATAAAGAAAAAAAACAAACCGCTTTACCAGGTCTTAAGACTGAAATAAGGCGGTTTATTCAATGCTTGTTGATAAAAGACAGGTTGTTTTTTTGTTTGTAACTAAAAACAATCTGATTTACTTGTTGCGTTTTCTAAAAGCGAGCAACTTACTCAATGCTTGTTGCTAAAAATAAATCGTAATGATATAATAACAATAAAATTAAAAGTGTTTTTGATTAAAAGATGTAAAAACAGATTCTTTGATTTTATTAAAACGGATTTTTCATTTTTTGATTTTAACTGCGTGGAGAAAATATGCTAAAAAATTTTAAAGCAAGCAAATTATACATAATTTTTGCACTTGCATGGCCAACTATGCTGGAGCAGCTTATGCAAACAACCGTGCAGTACGTGGACGTTGCTATGGTAGGCGCGCTGGGCACGGACGCTACTGCCGCAGTAGGAGCAACAACAACTGTAAATTGGCTTGTTAACGGTACCGTAAGCGCTTTGGGCATTGGGCTTTTATCGTACATATCCCAAGCTCTTGGGGCGGGCGAAAATAAAAAGGCGGCGCGTGCTTCGGCACAAGCGGTACTTCTTACGTTTATTGCGGGAATATTGTTTACTGCGCTTACATTGGGGGTAAGCAAATACGTACCCGTTTGGATGCAGGTGGATAAAAATATACAGGATATTTCGGGAAAATACTTTTTTGTAATATATTCGCCAATGCTATTCAGGTGCTCGAGTATTATTCTCGGAACAGTTTTGCGCAGCGCGGGGGATACAAGGACGCCTATGCTGGTAGGTGTCTTATCAAACGTAATAAACATTGTGCTTAACTTTGTGTGCATTTATCCTACGCGCACAGTAAGTATTTTGGGAAGCAATATAGAAATTTTCGGTTTAGGCTGGGGCGTGCTCGGCGCAGGCGCGGCAAGTGCTATTTCCTTTGTGATAGGCGGAATATTTATGTTTGTGGCGCTTTTTAAGAATTCCGTAATATCTCCGCACAGGCAAAGCTTTTTACCCGATAAAGAAATTCTTAAGCCTTGCTTAAGGGTTGCGTTCCCTAATATGCTGCAACGCTTCGGCACTTCCTTGGGATATGTTATGTTTGCTTCAATGGTAAACTCCCTGGGCGAAATTTCAACTGCCGCCCATACCGTTGCAAATACGGTGGAATCATTGTTCTACATTCCCGGTTACGGCATGCAAACTGCCGCCGCTACTCTTGCAGGCAACGCCTATGGGGCAGGTGATAAAGAGCAAATTAGAAAGCTGTCAAAAGCTATTTTGATACTTGAAACCGTTCTGATGGTTATTTCCGGGTCACTTTTGTTTATCTTTGCGCCTCAAATGGTTATGCTGTTTACCCGAGATGCTCAGGTTATCTTTTTAGGCACAACGGTGCTTAGAATGGTTGCCTTGTCGGAGCCGTTCTTTGGGGTGCCCATTGTCATAGAAGGTATGCTTCAGGGAATGGGAAAAACCGCTATGCCCTTGGCGGCAAATGTTGCAACTATGTGGGGCGTACGCATTTTGGGAACGTTTATCTGCACCCAAATGCTTTCTCTTGGCTTAATATCCGTTTGGGCGTGTATGATTGCTCATAATTTAGCTTTGTTTTTTGTATTCGTTTTGTATTGGAAATTTAAAAAATTCAAATAAATCAAAAGCATTCTGTGTAAAAACAGAATGCTTTTTTATTGGCAAAATTTACATAATAAAAACGAAACCGTTCTGACAAAAACGGAATGGTTTTTATTTTTAATGTTTGTACAACTAAAAACGGGTTAAAAAAACGAAAAAGCTTTTATTTTGGCATCGGCACAACCAAAACCTATTTTGCGAAAAAGCAAAAGGGCTTTTGTGCTTTCGGGGTTAAAACGAAAGCTCCCTGCCGTCTAAAATTGCATTGATAAGCTTATCGCCTTGGTATATAAGCTTTAAGGAGAAAAAGGGACAAGGCGTATCAATCAGGCGCAGAAATATTTTATCCCCCTCCCAAATGGGCAAAGAAAACAATTCTTTTTTATCAACCCATTCTAAAACACCTTCGTCGCAGGGCTTTAGGTCACCGCTGAAATCACTGCAGGTAAAAAGGTGCATATATTCGCCCTCGCAGGCGTTGTTTACAAAGGTAACAATTCCGCGGTATTCTATTTTGTTAAGGGTTAAGCCTGTTTCCTCGGCGGCTTCGCGCAAGGCGCACTCCTCGGGACTTTCGTTTTCTAAAAACTTACCGCCAATGCCTATCCATTTATCCTTGTTTATGTCGTTTTGCTTTTTTGTGCGGTGAAGCATCAGATACTTGTTGTCTTTTTCAATGTGTATTAGGGTGGTATTTAACATTTGTTTGCCTCTAAAAAGCTTATAGGAACATAAGCCGTTTTTTATATTATAACAGAAACCCTTTTTTATTACAACAAAACAATTATTTTATTTGTGTTTTAACTTGTTTTGTGTTAGAATTATAGCGTACAAAAATTATCCCAAGCGTAATGCTTTGGTTTATAAGGATGTGTTTTTATGGAATATATTTTTACCCCTGCGGCAGATAAATTAAAGCCATCTGCAATAAGAGAAATTTTAAAGCTTTCAGCCGCGCCTAATATAATACCGTTTTCGGCAGGCAATCCCTCGCCCGAAGCATTTCCTGTTGACAAGGTAAAGGAAATTATAAACGATATAATGGCAAAAAATCCTATAGGTGCTCTGCAGTATTCGGTAACCGAGGGTTACGTTCCTTTGCGTGATTATCTTAAAAAATATATGCGAGAAAAGTATACTGTGGGTGCCGACGGCGACGATTTGATTATCACCTGCGGAGCACAGCAGGTTATGAGTCTTGCTGCCATTGCGCTTGCAGGTGCAGGCGATACCATTTTGTGCGAAGATCCCAGCTTTGTAGGCTCTCTTAACGCATTAAAGCTTTCGGGGGCAAGCGTAGTGGGCGTAAAAACCGATAAGGACGGTATAAATATCGAAGCTTTGGAAGAAGCTGTGAAAACAAATAAAAACGTAAAGCTTTTATACGTAATACCTAACTTTCAGAATCCCACGGGAATAACCACGAGCCTTGAAAAGAGAAAGGCAATATATGCCTTGGCAAAAAAATATAAGTTCTTGATTATTGAAGATAACCCCTACGGTGAGCTTTATTTTGATCAAGCACCCCCTCAAGCCATCAAAAGTATGGATACCGACGGTCTTGTTATTTATGCAGGCTCGTTTTCAAAGGTGCTTGCTCCGGGTTTAAGAGTAGGCTGGTGCATCGCTCCTAAAACGCTTATTGCCAAATTTACCGCACTTAAGCAAACCCAGGACGTTCACTCAAACATTCTTGCTCAAATGATTGCTTATGAATTTATTACCAAATACGATTTTGAAGCGCATCTTGAGTATTTAAGAGAGCTTTACACAAAAAAAGCGGCGCTTTGTATTGAAAAAATGAAAGAGCATCTTTTGCCTGAAATCGAATTTGAAGTTCCCCAAGGCGGTCTTTTTGCCTGGTGTAAGCTTCCCAAGGAAATTGATATGCAAGAGTTTTGTACCCGCAGTGTAAAGGAACTTGGTGTAGCTGTTGTACCCGGTAGTGCCTTTGCGGTTGATGAAAAACCGAACGGTCATTTCCGCATCAATTACTCAACACCCACAGACGAGCAAATTATAAAGGGTATGGCGCTTTTAGAGCAACTGAAAAAGGATATGCTTAAATAGTTAATATAAAAAACTTCACGCTTGCCGTGAAGTTTTTTGTATATTCAATCATTTTATTTAAATTGTTATCCGTGGTTTATTAAAAATTGCTTTACAAAAGGTCTGCGCCTTGACGGGAAGACGTTTTGCTAAATTATCGCGCCTTCCTGGGCGATAACAAGAGCGCTTCGGGCGGACGCTTTTTTAAGAGAGTCTAAAATACCGTCGCCCTTTAAATAATTAACTAAAAACGTGGCGGAAAAGCTATCGCCTGCACCAACAGTGGAAACAACCGTTGCTTTTTCTGCGGGACAGCTTGTGCAAATATCGGAAGCAAAATCATAGCAGTCAGAGCCGTCAGCACCCTTGGTAAAGATTAAAAGGCGGATATTTTTATAGTTTGCCTTAATAAAGCCAACAAGCTCGTCCAAGGTGCCGTTGTTTTGATAATCTACCGTAGAAAACAAAAGGGGTAATTCTTCATCACTCACCTTTAAAATTGTAGCGTGCTCTAAAGCAAACAAGGCAACCTCTTTAGAAAAAAAGGGCATACGCACGTTAATATCAACAAAAATTTCCTTGGGCGCGGCTTTTTTTATAAGCTCTTTAACGCAAGAGAGATTTTTTTCTCTCCGCAGGGCAAGAGAGCCGAAATAAAGGGCGTCAACGGGTGCTTCGTCAATGCTTTGGGGCAGGGCAATATTGTCGTAGGCAACGTCACTTTTAAGGTCATATTTTGGAATACCCTGTTCGTTGAGGGTTACAAGGCAGTAGCCCGTAGGGAAACTGTCTAAAACGGAAACGTACTTCGTGTTAATACCGTAGCCGCTTAATTGCTTTAAGGCGTCCTCGCCCAAATTGTCATTTCCAACGGCCGAAATCAAATAAGCTTCGCCTCCTGCGCCAACAGTGTGGGCACAAAAGTTTACCGGCGCGCCGCCAAGGCAGGCGTTACCGTTTTGAATGTCAAAAAGAGTTTCACCAAATGCGAGAATTTTCATAATAAACACTCCCTTATGTTCTGTAAAAAGGCTTAAACAAGCTTTTTAAGGTGCTGAAAGAATTGCAACATTCTTTTAATCATCTTTATAGCAGTAATTATAACCTACAACAAATAAAATTGCAATAAAAAACTGCGAAACAATACGTAAATACGACCAATTAAAATTTAAAATGTAAACAATTAAAAGGTAGAGTAATTTTACTTAAATTCCCTGCGTATAGCGTTTGACAAAATAGACAAAAACCTATATAATATAACCGTAATAATAAATATAGTCTTTGCATGACTGACGGGTTCAGCGGACTTACCGCGAGGGAATGCAGGGCATTTAAGCCGACCGTCTGGGCAAATCAGTTTTTCAAGGACTGACTTGCCCATTTTTTTATTTTTGCGTCGCATCTGATGCAACCGTTATTTTGAAAATTAAAGCCAAAGAGCTTATTAAATAAAAAATACATTTTTTGTTTGAAAACAGAAAATTTCGAAGGAGAGATAATATATATGAAGCACATGAATTGGAACGGCTTCAAGGAAGGCGTTTGGCAAGATGAAATCAACGTTCGCGATTTCATTCAAACAAACTACAAGGAATATACTGAGGGTAGTGACTTTTTAGCATCAGCTACACCTCGAACTCAGGCACTTATGGAAAAGGTGCAGGAATTATTTAAGCTTGAACGCCAAAAGGGCGGCGTGCTTGATATTGACACGGAAACTGTAACGTCATTAACAAACTACGATGCAGGATACGTAGACAAGGAAAACGAAATTATCGTAGGCTTGCAGACAGATGCACCCTTAAAACGAGGAGTAAATCCCTTTGGCGGAATTCGTATGGCACGTCAGGCTTGCGCGGCTTACGGTTACAAGTTAAGTGAAAAAATTGAAGACGAATTTATATATCGTACTACTCATAACGATGGCGTTTTCCGCGCTTATACAGATGAAATGCGTCTTGCAAGGCGTAGCCACGTTATAACAGGCTTGCCCGATGCTTACGGCAGAGGAAGAATCATAGGTGATTACCGCAGGGTTGCTCTTTACGGCATTGACAGACTTGTGGAAGAAAAGAAAAAGGATAAGGCAGAGCTTGCAAAGGGTGAATTTACTACGGAAAATATCAGGCTTACTGAGGAGGTTGCCCGTCAGATTCTCTTTTTAGGTCGCTTGAAGGAAATGGCGGCAATTTACGGCTACGACATCAGCGAGCCTGCAAAGGACACCCGTGAAGCAGTACAATGGACTTATTTTGCATATTTAGGTGCAATTAAGGAGCAAAACGGTGCGGCTATGTCTTTGGGCAGAGTAGCAACCTTCTTTGATATTTATATTGAGCGCGACATTGCAAACGGCACGCTTACCGAAGAGGGAGCTCAGGAGATTATTGATGATTTTGTTATTAAGCTTCGCCTTGCACGCCATCTTCGCACACCTGAGTATAACGAACTTTTCGGCGGTGACCCCATGTGGATTACCGAAGCGGTAGGCGGTATGGGTGTTGACGGCAGAACGCTTGTTACCAAGAGTAGCTTCCGTATTTTGAATACGCTTTACACACTCGGCCCTTCTCCCGAGCCTAATCTTACGATTCTTTGGTCAAATTCTTTGCCCGAGGGCTTCAAAAAGTTCTGCGCAAAGGTTTCGGCTGATACTGACTCCATTCAGTACGAAAACGACGATATTATGCGCCCCATTCACGGTGACGATTACGCTATTGCCTGCTGTGTTTCTGCTATGACTATCGGCAAGCAGATGCAATTCTTCGGTGCTCGCTGCAACCTTGCAAAGCTCTTGCTAATTGCTATCAACGGCGGTTACGATGCTACCACCGATATAAAAATCGGTCCGCAAATGCCCGTTTTAGAGTGCAAACAGCTTACCTTTGAGGCTGTTATGGCGCGCTATAAAATCTACATTGAATGGATTTCTCATTTGTACGTAAACACAATGAACGTTATTCACTATATGCACGATAAATATGCCTACGAAAAGGTGCAAATGGCTCTTCACGATACAAACGTTGAGCGTTTAATGGCGTTCGGCATAGCAGGGCTTTCTGTTGTGGCTGACTCCTTGAGCGCTATTAAATACGCAAAGGTTTGCCCCGTAAGAGACGATAATGGCTTTGTTATTGATTTCAGAACAACGGGCGATTTCCCCAAATTCGGTAATGATGACGATAGGGTTGACCTTATCGCAAAGGATTTAACCAATCTGTTTATTACCGAGCTTCGCAAAACTCCTGCATACCGTAACGCAGTACATACACTTTCGGTTCTTACAATTACCTCTAACGTTATGTACGGTAAAAATACAGGCTCAACACCTGACGGCAGAAAGGCCGCCGAGCCCTTTGCTCCCGGCGCTAACCCAATGCACAACAGAGAAACAAACGGAGCTCTCGCTTCCCTTAACTCTGTAGCAAAATTGAGCTATGACGATTGCCGCGACGGTATTTCAAACACTTTCTCAATTACTCCCGAGGCTCTTGGAAAAACGGAAGAGGAGAGAATTGACAATCTTGTAAGTGTGCTTGACGGATATTTTGGCAAAAAGGCTCATCATATAAACGTAAACGTGCTTAACCGCGAAACGCTTATGAAGGCTTACGAAAATCCCGAAGAATATCCTAACCTTACAATTAGAGTTTCAGGCTATGCTGTTAACTTTAACAAGCTTTCAAGGGAACAGCAAAGAGAAGTTATTAGCCGCACTTTCCACGAAAAAATATAAAGTGAGCTTAAAACTTTCGTAAAAGTAAATAATGTTAAACATTTGGGCAAGCGCAAGCTTGCCCAATATATTAAATAAAATTTTAGGAATGTTGATATGACAGGTAAAATAAATTCTATTCAGTCCCTTGGCACTGTTGACGGTCCCGGTGTGCGCTTTGTAGTGTTTTTGCAGGGCTGTCCTTTAAGGTGTAAATGCTGTCACAACCCTGATACTTGGGATTGCTTGGGGGGCAAAGAAATTTCTGCCCAAGAAATAGCAGAAAAAGCTACCCGCTATAAATCATATTTCGGTGCGTTAGGCGGCATAACACTTTCCGGGGGCGAGCCGTTAATCCAAAGTGAATTTGCAAAAGAAGTTTTTTCTATTTGCAAACAAAACGGTATTAATACTTGCCTTGATACTTCGGGCTCGATACTAAATAATAGCGTTTTAGAGCTTTTAAAGGTTACAGATAGGGTGTTGCTTGATATTAAATATACTACAAACGAAGAATATTTGGAGAACGTAGGTTGCACTCTTGATAGTGTGCTTGAATTTTTAGGTTGTTTAGAGCAAATGCAAATTCCTACAACCTTGCGGCAAGTAATCATACCTACAAAAACGGATAATAAAGAAAATGTTTTAAAACTAAAGGAAATTGCAGAAAAACATTCCTGCGTAGACAAAATCGAACTGCTACCCTTTAGAAAGCTTTGCCAGGCTAAGTACGATAATTTAGGTATTGAGTTTCCCTTTGGAAAAATCGACGAGCCTACGAAAGAAAGTATGGATAAGTTAAACGAAAATTTAAAATAAATACTGACAATAAAGATTATACAAAAGAGCAGATGATAATAAATACGTCTGCTCTTTTTATTTACTTGCAAAAAAGTTTGTGATATAATATATTAATTAAAGATTTGTTTATAATAGTAAAAGAGGTGAAAACAAGCGTGGACAAGTTTATATTACATTCAAATTTTGCGCCCACGGGCGACCAACCTGAAGCCATTGAAAAATTAGCTCAGGGTGTGCTCGACGGCATTGATTCCCAGGTGCTTTTAGGCGTAACGGGCTCGGGTAAAACATTTACTATGGCAAATATTATTGAGCGTGTTAACAAGCCCACTCTTGTTCTTGCTCATAATAAAACTCTTGCGGCGCAGCTTTACTCCGAGTTTAAGGAATTTTTCCCTGAAAACGCGGTAGAATATTTTGTGTCATTTTATGATTATTATCAGCCTGAAGCTTACATTCCCCAAACTGATACTTATATTGAAAAAGATTCGTCTATTAACGAAGAAATTGATAAATTGCGCCATAGCGCCACCTGTTCTTTAGCAGAGCGCAGGGACGTTATTGTTGTGGCATCTGTATCTTGCATTTACGGTCTTGGTGACCCTAAAGCGTATATGGATATGGCTGTTTCTTTGCGCCCAAATGCAAAAATGGAGAGAGATTATCTACTTAGCCGTCTTGTTGAAATTCAGTACGAGCGAAATGATACCGATTTTGTTCGCGGTACGTTCAGGGTGCGGGGTGACAGCGTAGAAATTATTCCTGCAAGTAACAGCGATAAAGCTATAAGAGTGGAATTTTTCGGCGACGAAATTGACAGAATATGTGAAATTGATATTGTAACGGGCAGAGTGCTGTCTACCCTAAAGCACTGCGCAATTTTTCCTAACACTCACTATGCGGCAGACGATGAACGCCTAACACGCGCCCTGCAGCAAATTAATATTGACCTTGAAAAACGTTTGAAATATTTTGAAGAAGCAGGTAAGCCTCTTGAATACGAGCGTTTGGAACAGCGCACAAGATACGATATTGAAATGATAGGCGAAATCGGCTATTGTTCAGGCATAGAAAACTATTCTCGGTATCTTGACGGCAGATGCGAAGGACAGCCGCCGTATACCTTGCTTGATTATTTTCCCAATGATTTTTTAACCATAATTGACGAATCTCACGTAACCATACCTCAAATGCGCGCTATGTACGCAGGTGATAGATCAAGAAAAGAAATGCTTGTAAATTTCGGCTTCCGTCTGCCCGCGGCTTTTGACAACAGACCCCTGCAGTTTGACGAAGCAATTTCGCGGCTGATGCAAACGATTTTTGTATCGGCTACTCCTGCGGAATACGAGCTTGAAAGAGCATCAGGTGAGGTTGCCGAACAAATTATTCGCCCCACAGGTCTACTGGACCCATTAATTGAAGTACGTAAGATTGACGGGCAAATTGACGATTTAATTGAAGAAATTACAGCCACCACAAATAAAGGCTATCGCACACTTGTTACCACCTTAACAAAGCGTATGGCAGAAATGCTTACGGATTATTTAAAGGAAATGGGTTTGCGAGTTGAGTATATGCACTCTGAAATTCATACCTTGGAGCGTGTTGAAATTTTGCGCAATCTGCGCCTTGGTAAGTTTGACGTGCTTGTAGGTATAAATCTTTTGCGCGAAGGGCTTGATTTGCCTGAAGTTGCATTAATTGCAATTTTAGATGCTGATAAAGAAGGATTTTTGCGTTCAAAACGCTCGCTTATACAAACTATAGGGCGTGGGGCAAGAAATGCCGAGGGCAGAGTTATAATGTATGCTGATAACGTTACCGATTCTATGCGCGAAGCTATAGAAGAAACTGCTCGTCGCCGTAAAATTCAGATGGAATACAATAAGAAAAACAATATTACGCCTAAAACCATTATTAAGCCTATTGCAGATTTAATCGAAATTACAGGCAAGGCAAAGGACGAGGTTATTACGGACGGAGATATTAAAGAGCGTATCCGCGCTCTTGAAGAAGAGATGCTTCGCCTTGCTAAAAACCTTGAGTTTGAAAAGGCGGCAAAAATTCGCGATACACTTAAAATTTTGTACGGAGAAGAATAAATGAACGACAGCATTATTATTAAAAATGCAAAAACACATAACTTAAAAAGCGTAAACGTTACTATACCAAGAAATAAACTCGTAGTGTTTACAGGGCTTTCGGGGTCGGGTAAAAGCTCTTTGGCGTTTGACACTATCTATGCCGAAGGGCAAAGAAGATACGTTGAAAGTCTGTCATCCTACGCCCGTCAGTTTTTAGGGCAAATGGAGAAGCCTGACGTGGAGTCTATAGAGGGTCTTTCGCCTGCCATAAGCATTGACCAAAAAACTACCAACAACAACCCACGTTCAACGGTTGGAACAGTTACGGAAATTCACGATTATCTTCGTTTGTTATATGCCCGTATCGGTGAGCCTCACTGCCCTAAATGCGGTAGAAAAATCAACCGTCAGTCTGTTGACCAAATGGTGCAGGCGGTGCTCGCTTTGCCTGAAAACACAAAAATTCTTGTGCTTGCGCCCGTTGTCAGAGCAAGAAAAGGTGAGCACGTTAAGCTTTTGGAACAAATGCGCAAAAGCGGTTATATAAGAGTTAAAATCGACGGCGAAATGTATGAGCTTAACGACGATATTGCCTTAGAAAAGAACAACAAACATTATATTTCTGTTGTTATTGACAGATTGATTGTCCGCCAGGATATACGCTCGCGCCTTACAGATTCTATTGAAAGCGCGTTAAAGCTTGCTCAAGGGCTCGTTATTATTGAGCGCCTTGATAAAGGTGAAGAAATGCTCTTTAGCGAGAATTATGCTTGTCCCGACTGCAATATAAGCATTGAAGAATTAGAGCCGCGGCTGTTCTCCTTCAACTCGCCCTTTGGCGCATGTAGTGAATGTACAGGCTTAGGCAGTATTATGCGCGTTTCGCCGGAGCTTATTATACATGACGAAAGCTTATCCATAAACCAAGGCGCAATTCGCGTGTCGGGGTGGTTTATTGGCGGCACCGATACTATGAATCATATGTATTATCAAGGACTTTCAAAGCATTACGGCTTTTCCTTGGACGCGCCCTTTAAGGACCTTGACCAAAAATATAAGGATATTATTCTTTACGGCACAAAAGGTGAAGCGGTAGAGTTTAAAATTACCACAAGCCGTCATTCACGCGAGTTTAAGCAAGCCTTTGAAGGAATCATTCCACAGCTTGAACGCAGATTCAAGGAAACTCAAAGCGAAGGTGTAAAGCGTGATTTGGAGCAGTATATGGTGGAAAGCCCCTGCCACGCGTGCCAAGGTAAGCGCTTCCGTCCCGAAGCCCTTGCGGTAACCGTTAACGGTAAAAATATTTACGAACTTAGCAGTATGCCCGTAAATGAAATTCGTGCCTTTTTAAGCGAGCTTACGCTTTCTAATAAGGATACCATGATTGCAGAGCGCATTTTAAAGGAAATAAATGCTCGCCTTGCATTTTTAGAAAACGTAGGTCTTGAATATTTAACGCTTACGCGCTCTGCTGGAACGCTTTCGGGCGGAGAGGCTCAACGAATTCGTCTTGCAACTCAAATAGGTGCAGGACTTATGGGAGTTTTGTACGTTCTTGACGAGCCAAGCATAGGTCTGCACCAAAGAGATAACGAAAAGCTTTTAGCTTCTTTAAAGGGCTTGAGAGATTTAGGCAACACACTGATTGTTGTTGAACACGATGAGGATACAATTCGTCAGGCTGATTTTGTAGTTGATATTGGACCAAGAGCAGGTGCAGGCGGCGGCGAAATCGTTTGTACAGGTACGCCCCAAGAAATTATGGCGTGCGAAAGCTCCATAACAGGTGCATATTTATCTAAAAAGTTGTCAATTCCCGTGCCGAAAAAGCGTCGGGAGCCCAAGGGCTTTATTACGGTCAAAAATGCTCATGCAAATAATTTGAAAAATCTTACGGTTAAGTTCCCGTTAGGTGTGCTTTGTGCCGTTACGGGCGTTTCGGGCTCGGGCAAAAGCTCCCTTGTTAATCAAGTTCTTTATACAACTTTAGCAAGAAAATTAAACAGAGCACATTTTCCCAAAGCCGCGTGTGACGGCGTTGACGGGCTTGAAGCGCTTGATAAGGTAATTGTAATTGACCAGAGCCCCATAGGTAGAACCCCCCGTTCAAATCCTGCTACGTACACAGGTGTGTTTGACCATATTCGCGCCTTGTTTGCTCAAACTCAAGATTCTAAAATACGCGGATACAATGCAGGCAGATTCAGTTTTAACGTTAAAGGCGGCAGATGCGAAGCTTGCTCGGGCGACGGTATAATAAAAATAGCTATGCATTTTATGCCCGATATTTACGTGCCTTGCGAAGTTTGCGGTGGCAAAAGATACTCAAACGAAACCTTGGAGGTAAAATACAAGGGCAAGAATATATTTGATATTCTTGATATGACTGTTGAAGAAGCCGTTAAATTCTTTGAGCATATACCCCAGATACATCGCAAAATTCAGCTTTTATATGACGTAGGCTTGGGCTATATTAAGTTAGGTCAGCCATCTACAATGTTGTCAGGAGGCGAAGCTCAAAGGGTTAAACTTGCAACGGAGCTTTCTAAACGTCCTACGGGCAAAACGATTTATATTCTCGATGAACCCACTACGGGTTTGCACACTCACGACGTTAAACAGCTTGTAGGTATCCTTGACAGACTTGTTTCAGGCGGTAATTCTGTAATAGTAATTGAGCATAATCTCGATATAATCAAGGTTGCCGACTACTGTGTTGATATGGGCCCCGAGGGCGGAACGAACGGCGGAACAGTTGTGGGCACGGGTACTCCCGAAGAACTTGCCGAAAACAAAAACAGTCATACGGGCAGGTTTATAAAAAAGGTTCTTTAAGAAGATAAAAACAATTAAAAAACTATAAAGCGCAAGGAAAAAACAATGAAAACAGAGCTTTTGATAATTCGCCACGGGCAAAGTATGGGAAACGTTAATCATATTTTTTGTGGTTATACAGATGTACCTTTATCTGAAACAGGAAAAATTCAAGCAGAGCAAACGGGTGAATTTTTAAAAAATACTAAAATTGATGCGGTATATTCAAGTGATTTACAAAGAGCTTTTTATACCGGAGAAGCCATTGCAAGAAGGCAAGGCTTAAAGGTGACTAAAAATGAAGCATTTAGAGAAATTAATGCAGGACAGTGGGAAAATATGCATAGGGACGTTATAGAAGCGAAATATCCTGAAATGTGGCATACTTGGCGCACTGATTTAGGCAGAGTTCAATGCCCCGACGGAGAAAGCACTTTTGACGTGCAAACGAGATTTTATAATGAGGCTCTAAGAATTGCCAAAGAGCATATAGGACAGAGAATATGTATTACAACTCACGCTATGGCTTTGCGCAGTTTTTGTGCAAGGTTGTTAGCCCTTAAAATTGATGAGTTTGATAAGCTTGCTTGGCCATCAAATGCATCAATTACGTACGTTGAACTTGTTAAAGGCAAACTCGTTTTAAAAGAATATAGTAACGACGAGCATTTAACGGACGTAACAAGGGTATTTTAAATAGTCTATATAAATAAAAAAAGCACTTGTAACAAATCTTGTTGCAAGTGCTTTTTTATGTTAAGCAAATGAAAATATTAAATTTCAATAGCAGTAAATTCAGGCGTTGCATCAAGCACAGCGGCCAACTCGTGAGCAGGAATTTCACGCATTGTTTTAAAACTTATGCGATATTCCAACTTTCCGCTTTCAAGCTTTTTAACGCGGCTTTTTTGTATAGTAACTATGTAAGCCTTAAAGGTCTCGCCAATAGCTTCTTCAACCTTAAAGGAAGGGTCGGCGGTTATTACTATTTCGCCGATATAGCTGCTGTCGTAACCGGTTAAAACCTTATGAAGCACAAATTGCAGAAGCATTAAAAGTGCCGTTGCAAAAATGCCTATTACGTAAAGACCTGCGCCTAAAGCCATACCGATTCCGCAGGTGGCTAAAATACCTGCGGCAGTAGTTAAGCCCTGAACGGAGGCTTGGTTTTGGCGCATAAATATTACGCCTGCGCCCAAGAAGGGAATACCTGCAACAATCTGCGCGGCAACACGTGAAGCGTCGGCATTAAAGCCTGCAAGCAGCATATCCAGGAAGCCGTATTTAGAAACGATTGTCATCAGCGCGGCGGCAAGGGCAATAATCATATGAGTTCTTACACCTGCGCCCTTTAAGCGCCTTGAACGCTCGTAGCCGATAAGACAGCCACACATAGCAGCGGCAATTATTCTGAGGCAAAAATTCAACTGGGTTTGAATATTCAGTAAATCAAAAACACCTAATTCTATATCCATTATTAACACCTACTTATTTATTTTTCTTTGTATTAACTTTGTTATTTCGATTATAGGAATAATCGCAAAGGCAAGGGCGATGGCAATACCGAACTCACCGATTGTAATTTGTGTAAAGCCAAAGGCAAGGGCAACGGGCTTGATGAATAAAACTGCAACGGTCAAAATCAGAGATACCAGCATAGAAAGCCAAAGCGTTTTGTTATGACCCTTAACTGCGAAAATAGAGCGCCTTCTCGAACGCATATTAAATGCGTGGAAGATTTCTGTCATTGAAAGGGCTACGAAAGCCATAGTCATACCGTGTTCGGCACCGTCAATATACGCGCCAATAAAGTAAGCGGCAAGGGTGATAGCGGAAATAATTAAGCCTTGGAAGAAAATATCAAAGCCCATACCGCCGGCGAAAATGCCTTCTCGAGAATCTCTCGGGGCACGGTTCATTACGTTATCCTCTGCCTTTTCCATACCGAGCGAAATGGCGGGGAAGGTATCTGTTACAAGGTTGATCCATAACAGATGAACGGGGGCAAGCACCTCAAAGTTCATCAAGGTTGCCGCAAATATCGTTATAACTTCGGCAAGGTTAGCAGAAAGTAAAAACTGCATTGCCTTACGAATGTTATCGTAAATTCTTCTACCCTCTTCAACGGCAGAAACAATTGTTGCAAAGTTATCGTCTGCAAGCACCATATCGGCAACGTTTTTAGTAACGTCGGTACCCGTTATACCCATACCTACACCAATATCGGCATTTTTTATTGAGGGAGCGTCGTTAACACCGTCACCGGTCATAGCTGTTATACAGCCCTTTGCCTTCCAGGCTTTAACAATACGCACCTTGTGTTCAGGTTGAACGCGGGCATAAACGTGATATTTTTCAATAGCCTCGGCAAATTCTTCGTCGGAAATATTGTCAATGTCAGCACCTGTTAAGGCTTCGCTTGCATCTAAAATAATACCAAGCTGCTTTGCAATAGCAACGGCGGTATCTTTATGATCACCCGTAATCATAACGGGGGTTATACCGGCAGAGCGGCAAATGTCAATAGCGGCTTTAACCTCGGGTCTAACGGGGTCAATCATTCCCACAAGACCGATAAAGGTAAGTTCGTTTTCGATGCTTTCGGGGGAAACGTTTTCAGGCACGCTACCGAGATTTTTATAAGCGCCTGCTAAAACGCGCAAGGCTTTATCTGCAAATTCCTTGTTTTTAGAAAGAATTTCGTTGCGTAAGGCGTCGTCTAAGGGCTGAATTCCGTTTTCTGTTAAGGCAAAGGAACATTTTTTCAAAATTTCGTCGGGAGCGCCTTTTGTAAACTGAATTACGCCGTCTTTTTCCTGATGAATAGTGCTCATCATTTTACGCATAGAGTCAAAGGGGGCTTCGGCGACTCTCGGAAGCTCTTGTTCAACAAGCCCCTTGTTTAAGCCTAAGGTGTAGGCGTAATTTACAAGGGCGGCTTCCGTAGGCTCGCCTATGGCGGAATTGTTTTCATCTAAGGAAGCGTCGGAACAAAGAGCCAAAGCCTTTGCAAGTAAAAGCTTATCAACAGAATAATGCTCAACAACGGTCATTCTGTTTTGAGTAAGAGTACCCGTTTTGTCAGAGCAGATAACCTGTGCACAGCCTAAGGTTTCAACGGCTGTTAATTTGCGGATAACTGCGGAGCGCTTGGACATATTGGTTACGCCTATTGAAAGCACTATGGTAACAACTGCCGCCAAGCCTTCAGGAATAGCCGCAACAGCAAGGCTAACGGCAATCATAAAGGTATTCATAATGCCGTCAAAGGTTATGGGAAGACCTGCAAAAACGTCACGCAAAATGTCAACCGCGAAAACTAAAACGCAGATACCCAAAACAAGATACGTTAAAATCTTACTTAACTGTGCAAGTTTTATTTGCAAGGGCGTTTGGTTGTCAACTGCTTGAGCAATAGCGTCGGCAATTTTGCCCATTTCGGTGTCCATGCCGCAGGCACAAACAACGGCAACGCCACGCCCGTAAACAACGGTTGAGCCCATATAGACCATATTTTTTCTGTCGCC
The DNA here is from genome assembly GCA_045594045.1 of Clostridia bacterium. Lineage (GTDB taxonomy): Bacteria > Bacillota > Clostridia > Christensenellales > QALW01 > UMGS1322. The sequence continues at coordinate 32,141 of JAZNXV010000032.1, read as the reverse complement.
TAAAGAAACCTCGCCCGAAAGAGTGTCGCTGTGCTTTTCAACAGGCACGCTTTCACCCGTCAAGGCGGCTTCTTCGATTTTCAAGCTGGCACTTTCTAAAATTCTTGCGTCGGCAGGAACGTCGTCACCTGCTTCAAGAATAATTATGTCGCCCACAACCAGCTCCTCGCTCTTTACGTGCATAAGCTTACCGGAGCGTACAACCTTGCTTTGAGCGGCGGTCATAGCCTGAAGAGCCTCAATGGCCTTTTCGGCTTTGGATTCCTGAAAAACACCTAAAACGGTATTGATCAGCACAACCGCAAGAATGATAATGGAATCGGTAGGAAATTCAGGGTGCTCACCAAATACGGCGGTAAGGGCTGATACCACGGCCGCGCAGATTAAAATAATAATCATTGGGTCAGAGAGCTGCGAAAGAAAACGCTTTAGGAGAGAATCCTTTTTAGCTTCTTTTAATTTGTTAAGACCGTTTTTTTCAAGCCTTATTTTTGCTTCTTCTTCCGTAAGACCGCCTGCCTGCTGTGAATTTAAGTTTGCAAGCACTTGGTCACCGCTGAGTAAGTATTCTTTCATTCAGAAAACTCCTTAAAAAATATTATACGTTTAGTTTGCCTTAAAAACGGTAAACTACACTTTTGTTTGCTATAAAAATTTTAATATCACAAGAGAGCGGCAAAGTGTAATCAGCTTTTGATGCCTATACAAAAAGTCTAAAGACCGAAAAATATGTAAAATAAACAAAGACCTATCCTCCGCAGCAGTGGGGATAAGTCTTATCATTAAAGTAAGGCCAGAAAGCTTATCTTAACAAAAAACTGTTGAGGCTTGCTTACGGTTTGTTGACCTTATCACGCATAAAAGCGCTGATTACTCCCTTATTCTTGATTATGATACCATAGCGAAAGTAAAAAGTCAATACCCTAAAATTGATAAAATGAAAAAACTTTGCAACAAAATTATGTTGGTATTAAGATATTTTGCGGCATAATAACTTAATGGGCGGAGGCATAACCGCGGTCGGTAAAAATATTTGTGAAGCAATATTCATTATAGGTACGCAAAAAATAAAAATAATTCGCTATTTCTTCACTTGCAAATACGGGGTTTTTATATTATACTATTATATATTATTATGTTACGGAGTGTGTTTATGAAATATACATCTATCGGCGGTCAAGCCGTTATGGAAGGCGTAATGATGCGCTCACAAAAATCACTTGTTATGTCTGTGCGCAGAAGCGACGGTACAATCGTTGTGGAAAAAAGACGCCTTACTCAAAAGCCTTGGCGAAGGGTTATAGGTAAAATCCCCGTTGTGCGTGGTGTGTTTGCCTTTGTTGATTCCTTTATTCAGGGAATGAACCTTACAAGCCAATCGGCAGAAATGTATGGTGAGGATTTGCTTGAAGACGAGCAATCTTCAAAATTTGAAAAATGGCTTTCCGATACCTTTAAAATAAAGCTTGAAACAGTTGCTATAGTTTTAGGTATTGTTTTAGGCTTGGCGCTTTCAATAACGCTGTTTATTGTGTTGCCTTCTCTTGCATCAAGATTATTTTGGTTTGTTTTTAATTTAAACGGCATTACTCCCGAAAATGCGACATTAGGTATTAAGCTTTTGCTTAACGTAATTGAAGGTGTAATAAAAATAGGAATTTTCCTTTTATACCTTTGGGGCGTTGGCTTTATGAAGGATATTAAGCGTATTTTTATGTATCACGGAGCAGAGCATAAGGTGATTTCATGCTATGAGCACGGCGAAGAACTTACGGTTGAAAATGCACGTAAATATTCAACTTCTCATCCCCGTTGCGGCACGTCGTTTATGTTTATAATAATGGTTTTGGGTATTTTGGTTGCATCGGTGGCAGACAACCTTTTCGGGCTTAATAACGCCACAATGGGCGCGATGGTTGTGCGTATTGGAGTAAAAATATTACTCCTTCCGCTTGTTTCGGGTATATCGTATGAAATTTTAAAGCTTTTGGCATTAAGCGATAACGTGTGCTTTAGAATTCTTCGTGCACCGGGAATGCTGCTGCAAAAGCTTTCAACAAGAGAGCCTGACGACAGTATGCTTGAGGTATCCTTAACCAGCTTTAAGCACGTTTTGTATATGGATGGTCTTATGGAAGAACCAAAGGAAGCTGAAGAAACTAAAGCAGAAGCATCTGAAGCTGATTCAACAATCGAAGACGAAGAGACTAAAGCAGAAGCGCCCGAAACTGATTCAACAATCGAAGACAAAGAAACTAAAACTGATGCAGATGGCGAGCAAGGATAAAATGACGGTTAAAGAAGCATTGGCACACGCTAAAAAGGTTTTAAACTGTGTGCCCGACAGAGACGTTGATGCCGCCTGGATTGTGTGCGCAGTTTGTGCCCTAACAAGAAGCGAGCTTCATTTTGAAGGCGAAAAAGAGCTAACTGAAAATCAAGTAAAAATGCTTGAGAGCATTTTAGCTCGTAGAGCAAGCAGAGAGCCATTGCAATATATTTTCGGCACAGTTCCTTTTTATAATATTGAACTGAAAACTGACTCGCGCGCGTTGATACCGCGTGATGAAACGGCAATTTTAGTTGAAACGGCAATAGACTATATTAATAAAAACGGGTACAAGTCGATGCTTGATATCGGTACAGGCTCAGGAGCCATTGCTATAGCTTGCAAAGTCAATGCGCCGGGACTTTCCGTTTGCGCTGTAGATATAAGCAAAAAAGCGCTTTCTTTAGCTGAAGAAAATGCAAAAATGAACTCTGCTCAAATAGAGCTTTTGGAAAGCGATTTATTTTCTGCCGTTCAAAACAGAAAATTTGATTGTATAATTTCAAATCCTCCTTACATACCTACAAAGGATTTGGAAAAACTTGAGCGAGAGCTTTCCTTTGAACCGCAAAACGCTCTTGACGGCGGTAGCGACGGGCTCGACTTTTACCGCGATATAATTGCAGAAGCGAAAAATCACTTAAACAACAACGGAATGCTTATGTTTGAAATAGGCTTTGACCAAGGTGATGCATTAAAAGCATTGCTTTCTAAGGCAGGGTTTGTGGATAGTTATATTATAAAAGATTACGATAATCTTGACCGCATAGTATATTGTTTTTACGAGGAATAATAAATGTTAGAAAAACTTGAAGAAATGTCAATACGTTTTCAGGAGCTTAACCAAAAGTTGAGCGAGCCTGACGTAATTGCAGACAGAAAACTTTGGCAAGAGCTTGCAAAGGAACATTCCCGCCTTGCCGAAATAATGGAAAAATACGAAGAATTTACTTCTGTTAAAAATCAGATTGACGAAGCTAACGAGCTTATTGATTCTGGCGACCAGGAAATGAAGGAAATGGCACTTTTGGAGCTCGATGAGTTAAAGCCGCGCTTTGATAGCTTGGAGCAAGAATTAAAAGAGCTTCTTGCGCCCCGTGACCCTGACGACGATAAAAACGTTGTGCTTGAAATTCGCGCAGGAACGGGTGGCGAAGAGGCGGCGCTGTTCGGCTCTGACCTTTTGAAAATGTATATGAAGTACTGCGAGAAAAAGGGCTGGAGCTTTGAAATAACAAGCCTTAGCGAAACTGAAATAGGCGGAATAAAGGAAGCAGTTTGTCTTGTTTCAGGTAAGGAAGTTTTCCGCCACTTAAAATATGAAAGCGGCGCCCATAGAGTTCAGAGAGTTCCCGTTACAGAGTCAGGCGGCAGAATTCATACCTCTGCGGCAACCGTTGCGGTGCTTCCCGAAGCGGAAGATATTGATATTACCATTAATCCCGAAGACCTTTTAATTGAAACACACCGCTCTAGCGGTGCAGGCGGTCAGCACGTTAATAAAACTGAATCAGCAATTCGTATGGTGCATTTGCCCACGGGTATTGAGGTTGACTGTCAGGACGAGCGTTCCCAGATTAAAAACCGCGAAAAAGCTATGAAGGTTTTAAAATCAAGGGTTTACGATTATTACCGCACTATTGCCGACAATGAGTACAGTGCCAACCGTAAAGCGCAGGTAGGCTCAGGTGACCGAAGCGAAAGAATAAGAACTTATAACTTCCCCCAAGGCAGAGTTACCGACCACAGAGTAGGGGTAACCCTTTATAAGCTTGACTACTTTTTGCAGGGCGAAATGGACGAAATTATTTCTGCCCTTATTTTAGCAGGCAGTACAGGTCAGCTTGAAAACGGCGGGGAAGATTAAATATTGCACAAGAAAACAACAGCGCAATAAAAAAACGGCAGCTTCAAAAAGAAGATGCCGTTAAATATTCAGAGTGAAACAACTTAAAAATTTTGCTAAAAAATGTGCAGTGGTTTTTATATCAGATTTTACCGTGATCCTTTTCGTATTTTTCAATACAATCTCTGATTAAAATTAAAATCTGACTGTTTGCACTTCTTCCTTCGTAATCTGCAACCACGTGCAGCTTGTCGAGCATTTCTTCGTCAATTCTTATTGATAAACTTTTAATAGCCATAAAATAACTCCTTAATAAACAAAATATAGCTTTACTTTATAACTATTTTAGGTTAAAATGTTAAATATAAACATAAAATATGTTCAAAGTAGGTTTAAAATGAAGCTGGCAATTATAGGTTCAAGGAATATAGAAAGTGTTGACTTGAAAAAATACGTCTCAGGCGAGGTTGATGAAATAGTATCGGGAGGAGCTAAAGGAATAGATAAAGCTGCAGAGAAATTTGCAAAGGAAAACAACCTAAAAATTACGGTGTTTTTAGCGGATTACAAAAGATATTTAAAAGGAGCTCCGTTTAAAAGAAATAAACAGATAGCCGAATATGCCGACGAATGTTTGGCGGTTTGGGACGGAAAATCAAGGGGAACTCTCTACACCGTAGAATTATTTAAAAAGTTTAATAAAAAGGTTGTAGTGATAAGAATAGATTAAACTTTCAAAACTCAACAAAAAAATTCATATCTGCGTAAAAAGATAGGCGCAGATATTTTTTTATTGTTAAATTAAAATAAATATGCTAAAATGAGTTCAGCGAGGTGAAAAAAATTGCTTTTCCAGACTGACGATAAGGTAAGCTTACTGTTTCAAATAATAACCGTTGCTCTCGCTATTGCCATAGCGGTGCTTGGTGTAGCTTACGGTGCGTGGACTATGTTTGCTTCACAAATGACCGACGGTGACGGCTATACGGCAAGCGGCGGTGTGGACATAAATTCGGGGCAGATAACCGAGCCCGACAAGCAGATAATCAGCGGCCTTGCGCCTGATAAGGAAGGCGTTGTGCATAAGGACGAGCTTACCAGTCTGCAGGAAAATATTATGGCTTGGGCAAACACGGGTGTTGCAGCAAAAAGCAATGACGTTACAAACATCTTGCTCATAGGTATTGACGTTGAATCAAAAAATATGCAAACGAATTCTCGAGCAGATGCAATGGTAATGTTTTCACTTAACCATAAAACAAAAACCATAACTCTTGCATCAATTATGCGAGACCAATACAGCTACATTGAGTGGGGAACCCACAAAAAATTTGAAAAACTGCACCATGCAAATGCTTACGGCGGACCCAAGGCGCAAATAGAAGTTCTTGAAAAATACTACAAAGTGGTTATTGATAATTATGCTCTTGTAAACTTTTATTCGCTACCTAAAATAATTGATTCTTTGGGCGGTGTTAACGTAGAGATAACCAAAACGGAAGCCGACTATATGAACACCTATTGGGGCACAAGCGTTTCGGTGGGAGCAAATACTCTTTCCGGGGAAGATGCTCTTATTTATATGCGCATACGCCATCAAACAGGCGGAGATGAAGCCAGAGTTTTGCGCCAGCAAACAGTTATAAAGGAAATTTTAAACAAGCTTAAGCAATTTGATAAAGCAAAGCTTCTTTCGGTAATAGGTGAACTTGTGCCGTATATTCGCACGGGATACAACTCCAATCAGATGCTTTCATTGGCGGCAGACGCTCTTACAAATGGTTGGTTTGATTATAAATTAATTCAAACAAGCTTCCCAAATAAAAATTGTGCAGGCGAATTCACGGTTAAAGAAAACGGCAATAAGGTTTGGTATTGGAAAGTGGACTATCCCTTGGCAGCGCAGGAACTGCAAAAGTTGCTTTACGGTACAACCAACATTTCCCTTGATAAAGACAGAAAAAGCTGGCTTGGATAAAATAAAAATTAGATAAAACGGTAAATTGAATAAAAGCCAATCTGAACTGAAAGGCAAAACAAAAAATAAAAAGCTATCTGAACGGTAAAGTTCTTCAGATAGCTTTTTTTTGTTTTAAAAACTTATTTTGGGCACAGAATTATTTGAGTAAGTCTTGGTATGCCGCCTTATCCTTATTCTCTCTGTAAAGCACAAAACGTGTGCCAATAATCTGTACACTTTCGCTGTTTGTGGCATCTGCTAAAGCAAAAGCAGCTTCTCTTGCATCTAAAGGCGCGGTTTCAAGCACGCGAAGCTTTATAAGCTCTCTGGCAGTTAATGCATCGCTAACCTGTGAGATAAGATTTTCATTTATACCGTCCTTGCCTATTTGAAAAATTGTATCCATTTTGTTTGCGCAAGCGCGAAGCTTGGCACGTTGTTTACTTGTAAGCATATATTTTTTCCTTTTTTAATTATTTAAGTACATTCTACACTTTTTTGCTTAAAAGGTCAACAAGAAATCCTCTTAAGCATCGTCAAAGCTTACAGCATAAGTGAAGCCGCAGACAATGAATAGTGAATGATTAATATTACACTTTTCTGTGCTATGCGACAGAAAGTTAAATTATTACAAAAATATTACATTGACAATTGAGTTTTGTTAGTATATAATTATTATACAATGTAAAACTATGTAGATTCTTAAAGAATTTTTGGAAAAAATATACGTAAAAACACGGCAAGGAGGCTTAAAAATGAAGGAATTTTTTTCTGCTTTATGGAAGGATTATATGCTTTCTGCAATTATCACGGTGCTTGCGGGCCTTTTGATAACTGTTTTCTATTCCGTTGCTATTGACGCTGTTTGCATCGGGTTAGGCCTTATTATTACTGTTTTAGGTGGAATAAGCATTGCAAAATATCTTAAAGAAGCTTCGAGCGAAAACAGATACTCTCTTTTGATCGGTCTTGTTCTGTGCGCTGTAGGCATTTATTTTATTGTTGATCCCAGAGTGCTTCAAAATATTGTTGCAGTTGCTATCGGTATTATCATTATTTATCACGGTATTATTGACCTTCAATGCACGGCTTCTTTGCGCAAAAGCAATTATAAATATTGGTACGTTTCGCTTGTTTTTTCGCTTTTAATTCTGGCAAGCGGAATAGTTCTTATTATAATTAAAAATCAGGCGATACAAACACTTGCGCTTTTAGTAGGCATTATGCTTATTGCAGAGGGCTTGATTAACGTTTGGATTGCAGTAAAGGTGAAAAAATTCAATGGCTAAGTTAAAAAGTATTTTAGTTTTTGTGCTTGTTGTTGCGTTGGCTTCTTTTTCCGGCTGCAAGACGAATGACGCACAAACGGGCATTGTTGAGCCTATAAGCAAAATAGCACTCATTACTATGGATACCGAACTTGAAACCGATTTCAGATATGCTTCCGTTTGGGAAGGCGTTGTTTCCTGCGGCGAAGCAAACGGTATCAGCTACGGCTATTATCAGCCCGAAAATATGACGGAAGAAAAAATTACCGCGCAATTTACAGCCGCAATCAGCCAGGGTGCTACGGTTGTTATCAGTATGGGGGATGAATTTGCACCTGTAATTGCAAAAATGCAGGGCGCTCACCCAAACGTTAAGTTTATTGCGCTTGACGTTTCAGAAGCCGATATCGGCACTGTTGCAAGCAACACCCATTGCGTAATGTTCAGGCAATGCCAAAGCGGATACCTTGCCGGCTACGGTGCAGTTAAGGACGGTTTTACTAAGCTTGGCTTCTTAGGTGACCATAAGGCAAACGCTTATTCGAATTACGGTTACGGCTTTGTGCACGGCGCAAACGATGCGGCAGTAGCGTTAAATAAAAATATAGAGATTAAGTTCGGCTATATTTCCGATTATGCTTCCCGTGAAGAAGCCTTAACTGCGGTGGAAGGCTGGTATGCAGGGGGCACGGAAATAATCCTGGTTTCTTCGGCTGATGAGTTCGCAGGTCAATGCGCTCAAAAGGCAGTTGACCACTTGGGATACTTAATCGGCACAAATAACGACCAATCTTACGTAGGCGAAACGCACGATTACAATCCCTTTATGACTAGCGCGATGAAAGGTATTGCCGAGGGCGTTGATGCCACTCTTGAAATGCTTCTTGCAGGTGAGTGGACGGAAAAAATGGGAGGCATGGTTGCTTACTTTGGACTCCAAAACGGTAATTACGTGTATCTTCCCGATTCCGAAGGTCTATGGCTTTTTAAGGACTTTACTGTTGAAGATTACAACACCTTAAAAAATAAAATTGCTGCGGGCGAAATTGTGGTAGTAGGTGACAGAATGCCGGAATGTAATACACAATTTGTAAAGCTTGAGGTCGTTACTCCTAACCCATAAACAGAACAAAAAACGCTTTTTGATTAAAAGCGTTTTTTCTTTTTGCAATATATTTTTATGTGGTATACAAATATATTTTTATGTGGATTTAAGTAAATATTGCTGAAAAAAAGCATCTGCTTGAAGAGCGCAATAAAAATATTCTCCTTGATTATTATTCAGTTTTATCATATAATATATATAGTTTAAATTAAACGTAAATTTGATTTTTTGGATGGGTGTATTATGGCATACGTAGCTCTTTACAGAAAATTCCGTCCTCAAGGCTTTAAGGAGCTGGTGGGGCAGGAACATATTGTACGGACTCTGCTTAATCAGCTTGAAAGTGGCAGAATTGCTCACGCATATCTGTTTACAGGTCCGCGCGGTACGGGTAAGACGAGTACTGCAAAGCTGTTTGCCCGTGCAATTAACTGCGCCCATACCGTCAATGGCGATCCTTGCGGTGAATGTGATGCCTGCAAGGCATATTCTGCCGACGATAATATGGATATTATCGAAATTGACGCCGCTTCCAATAACGGTGTTGACAATATCCGTGACATCAGAGAAAAGGTAGTGTTTTCACCTGCTTACGGCAAGTACAAGGTTTATATTATTGACGAGGTTCATATGCTTTCCTCAGGTGCCTTTAACGCGTTGCTCAAAACACTTGAAGAGCCGCCTAAGCACGTTGTATTCATTTTAGCTACAACCGAAAGCCACAAGCTTCCCGCAACGATTTTAAGCCGTTGCCAACGCTTTGATTTTAGGCTTTTGCCTGCAAAAACCATCTTTGATAGGCTTGACGACGTGTTAAAGCAGGTTGGTGCTGATTTTGAGAAGGGTGCTATTGATTTAATTGCAAAAAGTGCTTCGGGCGGTATGCGTGATGCGCTTTCTCTTGCGGACGTATGCCTTTCCTATTGCGGCAACCGCGTTACCCTGCAGGATGCTATGAACGTTTTGGGCGTTTCTGACAGAAGCTTTATGTTCACCTTTACGGAAGCTATTTTAAAGGCAGATATACCTGCGGCGGTTGAAAATTGCCGTACCGTTTTAAATGAAGGCAAGGATATCGGCGTATTTGCGCTTGAACTTATGGAGCATCTGAGAGATGTAATGCTTTGTATGTACGCGCCTCAAAGCGAAGAAATCATAAGTCTGCCTAACGAAATTCAGGAAAGATTAAAACAGCAGGCAAAGGGCGCGAACGGTGAGAGAATTTTGCGCGCTATTGAAATTCTTTCTCGCCTTGAAAGCGAAATTAAATTACACTCTCGCCCGGATATTCAACTTCAAACGGCGGTTACGCGCATTTGCTCGCCTCAAACCGAAGGAGATCTGTCTGCACTTGAAGACAGAATATTTACTCTTGAGGAGCAAATTAAAAACGGTGTAGCAGGCAGTGCCGCAACTGCACCGCAGAAAACGGAAGCAGTAAAAAGTAATTCCAAGCAAGAAGCAAAATCGGCGGATTTTGACGTTCCGCCTTGGGAAAATCAAAATAACTCAGAACAGGCAAAAATGCAAAGCGCTCCAGAGCAAAGGCAAATTCCAACGCCTCAAGAGCGTATGGGACAAGCTGAAAGTGCGCAAAGGGCGCAAGCTCAACCTGCAAGAGCAGGCAGCGTAGCGGCAAGCGGCTTGTGGAAGCTGTTGCTTGATAAGGTTAAGCAGAGTGATCTGCCCTTGTATATGATGGTGCGCTCATTTACGGGAGTTGAAGAAAACGGTAAATTTACCGTATATATTCCTGAAAGCGCAAAAGCCAAGGAAGCAATCGTAATGAAAAATGCTGTGCTGTTTCAGGAGCTTTTAAAGGCAATAAACGGTAAGGAATATACCGTTGCGGCTTGCGTAGGCACTCCGCCGACAAAGAAGGCTGAAGAAAACGATATGCTAAAAGCGGCGCTTGATTTATTTTCGTAAACAAAATTCAAAGGTGTTAAGAAATTTGCATAAAACGTTTACGTAAAGGAGTATTAAACCGTGAATAAAAAGAGCTTGTCAATAATTCCATTTGGTTTAAGCACTGCTTTAGTAGCCGTTTTTATTATAAAATGCGTCATTGATTATGTTCAGTACGCGTCAACCTTAAATTCGGCACCGTTTTACGTATGGATTGTTGTGAATGCAATATATTTTATAATTCCGGCAATCATATTGGCTGTGCTGGGTATTGTGATAAATAAAAAGAAGTAACAATACTTTTCAAAAAAAGTGATATAAATAAAAACTGCGCAAAAGCGCAAAAACGGAGGTATATTTATGGGTAGAGGCGGATTTCCCGGCGGTGGCTTCGGCGGTGGTGCAAATATGCAACAGCTGCTTCGTCAGGCACAAAAAATGCAGGCAGATATGGAAAAGGCACAAAAGGAGCTTGAAGAAACCGAGCTTGAGGTTTCTTCCGGAGGCGGAATGGTTGTGTGCAAGGTAACGGGTAAGGGTGAGCTTAAGTCAATAAAAATCAACCCCGAAATTGTTGACCCTGATGACGTTGAAATGCTTGAAGATACCGTTTGTGCGGCTGTAAAGGAAGCACTTCGCCAAGCAACAGAGCTTTCTAATGATAAAATGGGCAAAATCACAGGCGGAATGGGCGGAGGTCTGTTTTAGGTGAGCATTTACGTTGAACCCTTGGCAAAGCTTGTAAACGCTTTTTCAAAGCTCCCCGGTATTGGCGGAAAAACTGCCTTGCGCCTTGCGTACCACGTAATAAGCGCGCCTGAGGACGATGTTAAAGAGCTTGTTCAGGCACTTTGTGAAATAAAACAGAAAATCAGCTATTGCTCTTGTTGTGGCAACTTTTGCCAAGGCGAAAAATGTGATATCTGCGCAGATACACGCAGAGATAGCTCTGTTATTTGCGTTGTAAAGGACCCCAGAGATGTAATTGCTATGGAAAAGACAGCCAGTTTCAAGGGCGTTTACCACGTGCTTCACGGAACTCTGTCACCCGTTGATAATATCGGGCCTGACGATATTCGCATTAAGGAGCTTCTGTCACGGCTTGATGGCGCAAAGGAAATTATTATAGCCACCAATCCTGACGTTCAGGGTGATGCCACAGCAGTCTATATTGCAAGGCTTCTAAAGCCCTTTAATATTAAAACCACAAGAATTGCTCACGGTATTCCCGTAGGCGGCGAGCTTGAGTATATTGATGAGGTTACGCTGGCAAAGGCGTTAGATGACAGACGCGAAATGTAATAAAAAAATAAACCTGCAAAGAGAGCTCTTTGCAGGTTTTGTTTTATTGTGCTTGCCTTTTGCTTGTTTAAGCTTTTAGGGCTGCAGAATAATTTCCTTAATTTTATTAAGTTTTTCATTTAAGGTGTCGTAGGCTGATTTGTAGAATGCAAGCTCTGTTTCAAGTGCCGATAAATCGGGTGCGGCGGCAGTTATTTCAACGGCGTAATTTTTATCTTCGGGCAGAACCGCAACAAAGCCCGTTTTGCCGTTATAGCTTGTTTTCAGCCACAGTATTCCGCGGTTTTCTTCCATTAAGCTGCCGCTTACTATACTACCCTCGGGAATAACGTCAATTTTTTTGCCGTTAGGTGTTTCTCTGAAATTCATTTCTTCCTTTAGTCTGAAACTTCTCATATTATCACCTCCTGCAAGTAAAGTGGCAACGTCTTGCCTAAAAATATCCATATTTTTATTGTGCTTGGGAAACCATTGCATTACGTCACTGTGGTTTGATGCAATGCCCTTTTCGTAACCTTCGCTATGACAAATAATATTGCTTGGCGAAATATTGAATTCCGTGCACAAGGTGGCGCACAGCTCCACGGCAGAGGTATAAACGCTGTCAAAAAAGGCTTGGTTTTTCGTTGGGTCGTAGCCTACCATTGTGCCGCCCGAATAGGTGTGTCCTGCAGGCTCGCAAATTTCAAAGCCGATATAGCCCGTGTTATTGGCATTTTTGCTTTTGCCCAAGGAGCCCGACCCCGAGTGCCACCCAACCATATCCCAGGGGAGTGTTTGCATAACGCCTTGGTCATCAATAAAAGCGTGCACGGCTTTTGAAATGCCGCTTTTGTTCCAAGCTCTGAACCACGTGTCGTTCATAACTCCGCTTGTTGCGGTGGAATGCACCATTATGCCCATGGGTACCATTTTTTTGCCGCTTTTATAGCAGTCGTTTTCGGTTAAAAACCTTGCTGTTATATTCATATTTTAGCCCTGCGCCTTCGTTGTTTGTTTGAACACCTGGTTTACACCCGTTGCGGAAAAACCGCTTACTATGCCTGTGGCAATAGCGGAAAAAATACCTTCGCCTGCGATAAATTCAGGGCAAACAAAAAAGGAAACTAACCCTAAAATACCGCCCAAAGTACCGCAAAGTGCAGGAACAATGTGATTTATTGTGTTTTTTGTAAAGGCTTTAAACAGCTCACCAAACAGATAAACGATAACTGTTATACACGGTATTGCTACAAAATTTTCCATATAAATTCTCCTTTAAAAAATATTATTTATTCCGTTGGTTTCTAAAAAATCTCTGTGCTTGTGTTTTATTTCTCTTGCGTAACATAGTGCACGGCGGATTTCTTCATTGTCACCAAGTCCTTCAACCGCACGGGCATTGGCTTCGCTCAAAGCGTGAGTGGCTAAGGTAAGGTCAACAATCAGCTTTATGAACTTGTTGCGCAAGGCGTCACTGTCTGTTGCGAGCTTCTCCTGTTTTTCTATTTTGCGTTGAAAGATGAACAAAAAGACTCCGGTTATGACGCTGGGCAGACACGATAAAAGTATATTCAAAAACAGCACCTCCTTATGCTAAAAATTAAAAATGCCGAAATAAATTTCGGCAAAAAATAGAGCTGAAATATTCAACTGTACTTTAATTATAGCATACCCGCGTGAGTAAATGTGCTTGAATGTGACATGAATTTGTGGTACAATACGCTTATGGAAAATATTTGTGTAACGTGCCCCAGAAGTTGTGGGGTAAACCGCCAAAATAAGCTTGGCTATTGTAAAGTAAATAATGAATTTGTTGTTGCACGGGCGGGCTTACATTTTTGGGAAGAGCCTTGCGTCAGCGGAACGAAAGGAAGCGGAGCAATATTTTTCTCCGGCTGTAATTTAGGGTGCATCTTTTGCCAAAATAGAGAAATTTCTCGCGGGCAAAAGGGCAAAAAAATAACGAAAGCGCGGCTTGAAGAAATTTTTTATGAGCTCAAGGAGCAAGGTGCTCACAATATCAACCTTGTTACACCAAGCCATTACGTGCAACAGCTTGCAACTATTTTGGATAAGGCGCCCTTGCCGATAGTATGGAACAGCTCTGCCTATGAAACCGTTGAAGCTTTAAGCCTGCTAAAAGGAAAGGTCAGCGTGTATCTTCCCGATTTTAAGTTTGGATTAAGTGAAACTGCGCAAAAATATGCTTCGGCAGCGGATTACCCCGAAAGAGCCAAGGAAGCAATATTGGAAATGTTTTCTCAAACGGGCGCGTATAAAATTGAAAACGGCATAATAAAAAAAGGCGTAATAATACGCCATCTCGTTTTGCCTGATAATTTGGAGAGCACCTGTGCCGTAATTGATTGGGTAGCGAAAACCTTTAAAAAAGGGGACGTGCTTTTTTCACTAATGAGCCAATACACACCCTATTTTGAAAGCGAATTTGCTGAGCTTAATCGCAGAATAACTAAACGGGAATATATTTTAGCTCGCAATTATATGCTTAAAAAGGGCTTGCGCGACGGCTTTGTGCAGGAGCTGTCCTCTGCCAAGGAAGAATATACACCCGCCTTTGACTTAACGGGCGTGTGAAGAAGCGTGTTGATGCAAAAGTCTAATAAAATACGGTTAACCGTAATTGCATAGCACACAAAATATTATATTATTAACTGTCAATACGTAGCGCACACAAAACTATGTATTATTAATTGTAAATATGTAGCGCGCATAAAACGAAAAAATCATTTGTAAAAAAACAACTGCTTACGCTGATTTAGCTGTAAAAGCAGTTGTTTTTATATATGCTTTTTTATATAAATTTTTCTATTTCAATGCGAAGCTTGCCTTTTTTAGAAACGCCGTTCTGCGTTAAAAATCTGAACCTGCCCTTGCCTCTGACGGAGATAATATCACCATCTTTAACAATATGTGAGCTGTTTTCATTAAGCCTGCCGTTTACAAAGATTTTCTTTGCTAAAAAGAGCTCCGCACATTGACTGCGCGAAAAATCGTAAATTTGTGCAACAATGCAGTCAAGGCGCAGGGAAGCTAAAGTGTGGTTTTCTTGGCAGGTGCTTATAAGGGCGTGCTCGGGAACGTCTAATGCTTTTTCGCATTTTATTACAGTATGCTTAACCTTGGTTAATTGCTCGCAAATATAATCAGCCATAGGCGAAAGAACAAAAATATAGGCAGAGCTGTCCTTAACAAAAATATCACCGATATTCTTTCTTTCGATGCCCAAATTCATTATTGCGCCTAAAAAATCTCTGTGAGAAAGCTCGTCGGCAAATTTTTTCAGCACGGGTTGAGCTTTAAGGCAGGTGATGGGAAAGTCTTGTTCATAGCCAAGGTCATCGGGGTTGCCAAAGCGAGCAACGACGCGCTCACTTCCTTCTATTCCGCCAAAAAGCGTAAAAAAGCCAAGCTCGCGCTCTATGCTCAAAAGACTGCTTTGCTCATCTAAACTTAAAAAGGACGTGAATGTAAAACGTCCTTCAAAGCTTGATTTATTTGATAAATCTTTTAATCTGTTTATAAAAATTGTATCCATTTTTATTCTGCTTTTAATTTGCTTTCTCTATTGCCGAGCAAATAACGTCAACGACCTTATCTCTGCCCAGGTGAGCGCCGCTTTGTTTCATTTTTTCAACAAATTCGTTGCGGCTGAAATAAAGGGTGCGAATTTCCGTTAAAAGAAGCTCGTCAGTCAAATTTTCTTCTAAAATATATTTTGCGTAGCCCAAGGAATTAAATTCTTCGGCATTAATAATTTGGTCGCCTCGGGAAAATTCAGCAGAAAGAGGAATTAAAAGCATCGGCTTGTGAAGCGCCAAAAACTCGTTTATGCTGTTTGAGCCTGCCCGAGAAACAACAATGTCCGCCAAAGTCATAATATCGGGAAGCTCCTCATTAACGTATTCAAATTGCACGTAGCCCTTTAGCTTGATGCTTTCATCACATTTGCCGTTGCCGCAAATATGGACAACGTTAAAATCCTGCAAAAGCCGCGGCAGAATTGACCGCACACTTTTGTTTACTATTGCCGAGCCTAAGCTGCCGCCCATAACTAAAATAGTGGGCTTGCTGTCAAGACCGAGCTTTTTCTTTGCAATAGCGGCGCTGCCGTGCAAAAGTGCATCGCGAAGAGGCGTGCCTGTATAAACACCCTTTTTGCCCAGATCTTCGGCAGTTCTTTTAAAGGAGGTGCATGCCTTTTTTGCGTGGGGCAAGCACAGCTTTGTGGCGAGACCGGGCGTGCAGTCGGATTCGTGAATAACAACGGGAACCTTGTGCATTGATGCCGCCATTACAACGGGCACCGATACAAAGCCGCCTTTTGAAAACACCCCTGCAGGCTTAATTTCCTTCATAAGCTTTAAGGCTTGAAAATAGCCTTTAATAACTCTGAAAGGGTCTGTCAGGTTTTTTATGTTGTTATATCTTCTTAATTTACCTGCACTTATGCCGTGGTAGGTAACGTTGGGCAGCTTTTCGATTAAATCGCGCTCAATACCCTCTGCGCGCCCGATATAATGTACTGTATATCCCTTTTGCTGCATAATGGGTATAAGGGAAATATTAGGGGTTACGTGCCCTGCAGTACCGCCGCCGGTAAAAACAAAATTCATATTAAAACTCCAAGGTGATTTTTCTGCCTGAAGGCTTATACTCGGTTAATTTTACGCCAACCATATTGAACATCTTTTTTGATGCGATAGTGGATTCGGTGTTAGCATATTTGTCGGAAAAATAAATAACTTCCTTTATACCTGACTGTATAAGTGCCTTTGCACATTCGTTGCAGGGGAAAAGCGTGGTATAGCACTTAGCACCCTTTAAGGAAGTTCCGGCACAGTTTAAAATCGCATTTAATTCAGCGTGGCAAACAAAGGCGTATTTACTCTCTAACATACCGCCTTCTCTGCCCCAGGGCATATGGTCGTCACAACAGCCGGTGGGCATTCCGTTATAGCCTACGGTTAAAATTTTATTGTCCTGGCTTACTATACAAGCGCCAACCTGCGTGCCGGCATCTTTACTGCGCTGGGCAGAAAGCATGGCTATGCCCATAAAATATTCGTCCCAAGAAATGTAATCGGTACGTTTCATAACAATCCTCCATAAAAGATATGTAATACTATTTAAAAATATTATATAATATTTTTATTAATTTTGCAAGACATAAAAGGAAGGGTTATGCAGACTTATAATGAAAATCAAATTGTTTGACAATAATATATAATATGTGGTATTATAATGCTGTTATAATATGGCATTATAATGCTCGTTTAATAAAATTCGGAGTGTTTTGATGGAAAATATTGATGAATTAGAAACCGTTCAAAGCGGCACAGGCAAGCATAAGCGTATATACGAAGTGCCCGACGTAACGGTTGCTAAAAAGCCGTTTTACAATTTCATAAAGCGTGCACTGGATATTATTTTGTCTTCTGTAGCACTTTGCATTTGTATTGTACCGATGCTTATTATTGCGATAATCGTTAAGTGTGATTCTTCAGGTCCTGCAGTATATAAGCAGGAGAGATTAGGCAAAAACGGCAAACCGTTTATGTTGTATAAATTTCGCTCAATGCATCTTGATGCGGAGGACGGCGGCGCCAAGTGGGCAGATGAAAATGACGAGCGTTGTACACGCATAGGCAAGGCTTTGCGTGCTTCAAGGCTCGATGAGCTCCCTCAGCTTGTAAATATTTTTGCAGGCTCGATGAGCATTGTAGGTCCTCGCCCTGAACGTGCTTGCTTTTATAAGGAGTTTGAAGAATATATTCATGGTTTTTCAAAGCGTATGGCAGTTACCCCCGGTTTAACAGGCTGGGCACAGGTTAACGGCGGATACGATTTGTTGCCTGAAGAAAAAATCGTGTATGATATGGAATATATTGAAAAGCGGTCCCTTTGGCTTGATATAAAATGTGTTTTCAAAACGGTTGCCGTAGTATTTTCACATAACGGCGCCAGATAAAACGGAAAGAAGAAAATGGAATTAAAGGATAAAAATATACTTATTATAAGCCCTTTTTTCTTTGATTATCACGTGCGCATAAGGCAAGCCTTGCTTGAGCGGGGCGCAAATGTGGACGTTATTGACGAGCAACCGTCCCATTCGGCAATCGCACGTATTATGATGCGTAAGGATATAGGCTTATATCACAGAACTATAAATAAGTATTTTGACCGCGTTCTCGCCAGCTTAAAAAGTGATTACGATTACATTCTTTTTATTAAGTGCGAGGCGCCCACAATAGAGGTGCTTAAGAAATTTAAGCGCCGTTTTCCTTTTGCAAAGCGTATTTTGTATTTATGGGATTCCGTTGCAAACGTTGCTCACGTAACAAAAAAGTTTGCATATTTTAATAAAATTTTTTCCTTTGATAATGATGATGTTAAGCGTTATTCTTTCCTTGAATATGCCTATTGGGGCTATACCAAGGAGTTTGACGTTCCCTCTAACGAAAAGCCCATTTACGACCTTGCCTTTGTAGGTACGCTTCATTCTGTGCGCCCAAAGGTGCTTAACAAAATAAGCCGTCAATGCAAGTCTATGGGGCTTAGGTTTTATAAGTTTGTTTACATACCTCATCCCTTGGTTTTTTGGTACAATAAGCTTACAAATCCTTATTTTAAAGGAGTACAGCGGTCACAAGTGCATTTTACGCCTATTTCCACCAAGGAAACTATTGACGTTTACCGTAATTCTACCGCCGTGCTCGAAATTGAAAACAGCTATCAAACGGGTGCAACTACACGCCTTGGGGAAATGCTCGGTATGCAGAAAAAGCTTATTACCACCTTTGATTGCACAAACGAGGATTTCTATAACCCCAACAACCAGCACGTTATAAACGATGACAGAATTGTGCTTAATAAGGACTTTTTTAAGACGCCTTACGAGCCTATTGACGAAGAGGTGCGCAAGCAGTATTCCTTTGACAGATTTATTGACAAGGTATTTAAATAAAATTAAGCAGAAAGGTGAAGGTCTTTCTGCTTTTTCGCATATTGGTGAGTTGTAAGGTTAAGGATTGTCTTTAGTGTGACAATTCGCCATACTAGTGACGCTTTTTAAAAGAAATTAACAACGTGTTTGCCTTTAAGTTGCGCAGAGCTTAAAGGCACATTTTATAATTTGTACAAAAAAATGTTCATAGCAGTTTTGCTATGAACATTTTTGTATGCTTTTGAATTATCTTTCAAGAATGCTGAACTCAGTATCCTTATCAAATAATTGAATACGGTAGGGGTCAAATGCAAGTGTAACATCGTCGCCTGCCATAATTGTGGAACGGGGGTTAACACGGGCAACCGGGTTATCTGCCTGCTCCTGAATAAAGGCATCCATCTCAAGATATACAAGAGTTTCAAAGCCGAGCTTTTCAAGAAGTTCAACGTGTGCCTTAACTTGTGCTTCAGGATGAGATTCAATAAAGATTTGTTCATCGTGAATATCGTCAGGACGAATACCTAAAATAACGTCCTTGCCGATATAGCTGTCGTCTGTAAGCTTAGCAACTACTGCTTGAGGAAGCTCAACCTTGTTTTCGCCTATACGGGCGATAACCTTATCGCCGTCACGAATTAATGTTGCGTCGAAGAAGTTCATCTGAGGAGTACCGATGAAGCCTGCAACGAACTTGTTTGTGGGATAATCGTAAAGGTTTTGAGGTGTGTCAACCTGCTGAATGAAGCCGTCCTTCATAACAACAACGCGAGTACCCATGGTCATAGCTTCTGTCTGGTCGTGGGTAACGTAAATAAAGGTTGTATTAAGACGCTTATGAAGTCTGATAATTTCGGTACGCATTTGTACACGAAGCTTAGCATCAAGGTTTGAAAGAGGTTCGTCCATAAGGAATACCATGGGTTCACGAACGATAGCACGACCAAGTGCTACACGCTGACGCTGACCACCGGACAAAGCCTTGGGCTTTCTCTGAAGATATTCTTCAATACCGAGAGCCTTTGCAGCTTCCTTAACCTTCTTGTCGATTTCGCCCTTATGAACCTTACGGAGCTTAAGACCGAAAGCCATGTTATCATAAACTGTCATGTGGGGATAAAGAGCATAGTTCTGGAAAACCATGGCGATATCTCTATCCTTAGGAGCAACGTCATTCATAAGCTTGTCGCCAATGAAGAGCTCGCCTTCTGTAATTTCTTCAAGACCGGCAACCATACGAAGTGTAGTGGATTTACCGCAACCTGAAGGTCCAACAAGAACAATAAATTCCTTGTCCTTAATTACAAGGTTAAAGTCGTTAACAGCTGTAACGCCGCCGGGATAAACCTTGTAAATATGTCTTAAAGTAACGCCTGCCATAAAACAGTCCTCCTATTTATTTTTGTCTATTGTATCACGATATATAAAATGTCGCTACTGTCAAAATGCACAAAACGAAATAACGCTTTGCACAGTTGTTAAAAAATTAAATCTTTTTTGCCACACCGTTCACTCTAAAGCAACTTATTTATCAACCACAACGCACTTTTCTATATTGTAGTATTTTAAAAGCGCCATGGCGTTTTCGTTTATTTCTTCCCCGCAAACGACAATAGGAATCGCAGGAGGGCAGGAAACGGTAGGGGAAGCAATAATTTTGCCTAAGGCTTCGTCTACGCTGAGCTGTTTGCATGGCGCAAAAATCGCTTGATTTGGCGACATAACTTGCTTGCAAATAGCAGGCTTGGGGGGCAACTCGTTGATTGCTTTGCGCTTTTTCAAGTTAACTAAAACGTTTGTTACGGTTAAAAGTTCACTTTCTTTTGTGTTGCAAGAAAACATCAGAACTAAAAAGTCCTTATCTGCAAACTCGCAAAAAATATTGTGCTTTTTTAAAAGCTTTTCAAGAGCAAGTCCCGTATAACCGTAGCTTTTTGGGCAGATAGTTATTTTTAAAGGCTCGTCACCTGTTAAAACAAAGCCTGCATCTGTCAGGCTTTTTCGCATAGCCATAATTTTTGGAATAAGTTCTTTTATGCGCTTTTTAATTTCAGCGGCAGAACCGTTGATTTTGTCAAGAGTCTGCAAAATTAAGTACGACGGACTTGTAGAGGCGAAAATACTCATAGCGTTTTCGGCTTGCTCAAAAAACAAGGTGGGAGCATTTTTGCCAATATGAAGATACGCGCTTCCCGTAAGAGCAGGAAGCGTTTTGTGGGCTGAATCGGCACAAAGGTCAGCACCTGAATCCAAAGGGTGACTGTCTGTATCTAAAAATGTTAAATACGCTCCGTGAGCGTTATCAACTAAGAGCAAAACGTTGTGTTTTTTGCAAATATCGCTAATGGATTTAATATCAGCCATAACGCCCAAATAATCGGGGCTTGTAACGTAAAAGGCGGTGGGACAAGTGTGAATAATTTCTGCTTCAAGTTTATTTAAATCAATTTCGCAGGATAAAACTCCGCCCAAGGTACTAAAAAGCCATTCAATATTAACGTCAAGCACAGCGCAAGCGTTTACAAAGCTTTTGTGGGCGTTGCGGGCAGCTAAAATCAAAGGCTTTTTGTTATTGCTTAAAGCGAAGATTTTAGTTAAATAAACCATAGCTCTGATAGAAAGAGAAGAGCCTTCTGTAGAATATATGGTTTTGCCGCTTCTGAAAAGCTTTGAAGCGTATTTTTGGCTTTTACTTATAATGCCTGTAGAATGATAAAGCACGTCAGCACCGTCAATTTCCGTTACGTCAAGAGCTTCTGCCAAAAACGAGCTACCGCCAGAAGACAAGTTCACGCCCTTATGACCGGGCATATGCGCCCTTATGGAGTTTTTATTTGCATAAGCTGTAACAAAATCACAAATAGGAGTTTTCATTATTCCTCTTCCAAGCATTTTGATGCTTCAACGTAAATAGCACATTCCATGCGTTTTCTGAAAAGCTCACATCCTGCAGGATAGATACCTGTTATTTTGCCCGTTGCGTGATAAGCGTTAGCAGCGCAACCGCCTGAACAATAAAGCTTTGCCCAACAGGAAGCACATTCTTCGTGAGAATACACGTTGCAGGCTTTAAATTCGTTTTGACGGGCGGTATTCGTAACGCCTTGCCAAATATCGCCAAGCTTAAATTTTTCGTCGCCTACAAATTGGTGGCAGGGGTAAAGGTCGCCCCAAGGGGTAACCGCCATATATTCGCAGCCGGAGCCACAACCGGAAATCTTTTTGTAAATACAAGGACCGCCTGTTAAATCAATCATATAATGATAGAAAGTAAAGGGTTTGCCTTCTTTTCTTCTTTTAAGCATAAGCTCTGCAAGCTCTTCATATTGCTTTTTAACGATAACTAAATCTTCTTCTGTTAATGCCGAAGGGTCATCGGGGGCGCAGACTACAGGTTCCATACTAAGCTCGTTAAAGCCTAAATCAAGCATGGCCTTAATATCTTCTAAAAAGTCAGGATTAGCGTGGGTAAAAGTGCCGCGCATATAATAGTTTTTGCCTTCACGGGCAGAAACAAGCTTTTGAAATTTAGGCACGATTTTATCAAAGCTTCCGTTACCTGAATAATCTACACGGAATCGGTCGTGAATATGCTTTCTTCCGTCAAGGCTTAAAACCACGTTACTCATTTCCTTGTTAGCAAATTCAATAACGTCATCATCAATTAAAACACCGTTTGTTGTTAAGGTAAAACGGAAATTTTTATTTTTTTCTTTTTCGATTTTGCGGGCATAAGCAACAAGCTGTTTAACCACGTCGAAGTTCATTAGTGGCTCGCCGCCGAAAAAGTCAACCTCTAAGTTGCGGCGAGTGCCTGAATTTTCAACTAAAAAGTCAAGGGCGCGCTTACCTGTTTCAAAGCTCATTAAAGCGCGTTCACCCGAATATTTGCCTTGGCTTGCAAAGCAATAAGAGCAGTTTAAGTTACAGGTGTGGGCAATATGCAGGCATAATGCTTTAATTACACCTGATGTTTTTTCTTTCAACTTATCAGCCATAGGTTCGAAAATATCGTCGGTGAAAAGCTCGCCGTTGTTTTTTAATTCGACAACTTGCCCGTAGCATTCTTCGACATCAGCTTTTGAAATACCCACGGAAGCATATTTTTCCGCAAGCTGATTTACAATAGCGTCTTTTTCGTTTTCTTCAAACAAGCCTATAATATCGTAAGCAACGTCATCAACAAGATGGATTGCTCCCGAAAATGCATCAAGCACAATATTCAATTCGCCTTGCTTATAAGTATGAACCATTTTTTACTCCTATTTGCCCAAATAGACAAAACATATTTTAATACACCGTGTTAAGCGTTTTTTAATAAATTCTGTTATAAAAAATGCCGCCGTTTAGGCGACATTTCCGTTATTATTGTTCTTTTGTGTTTTCACACTTTTGGTTTGCGATACCGCAGCTTGTTTTGCAAGCAGATTGGCAAGATGTCTGGCACTCACCGCAACCGCCGTTTTTAGCACTTGCGCACAAAGAACGTGTTTTTAAAGTTTTGATATGCTTCATATTTAAGTTCCTCCAAAAGAATTATTTTAATTTTTTATAATTATAGCACGCTAAAGAAAAAAAGTCAACCGTGACAAGTAGGTAACGTAAAAAATTTTGAAGAAATTTGTCAGGTGCGAATTTGGCATCGCTTTTTTGTGTAAGCTTTTTTTACAGCATTACAAAAGTTACGGAAGGTTAAACTATTCTTCCCAAGGCAGAAGAACAAAATTTGGGTTGCTTTCGTAAGAAAAGGAATCAATATTATCAATAATTCTTGCAACGTGCGGTAACAATTCATCTAATTCGCTGACTGCCGGCGGAGTATAGTTGTTTTCATTTAAATGCTTTAGCAGAATTGCTTGTGAATTGTCCGTAGAGCCTATTTCAAGAAATATTGTGTATTTTTCATTTTTAAACAGAAAACTCCGAAAACTTAACAGCGTTAAAGCCTGACCGTTTACTTTGATGTTAGTTATATTCATTTTAACCTACCATAAACTAGTGTGTTTCTATTGTATAATATTTAAGCGCGTTTGGCAAATAAAAATAATTTAAAATTTTAATTGACAAGCCGAAACGTTTATAATATAATAACACCGTTATTGATGGGAGCATAGCTCAGCTGGGAGAGCATCTGCCTTACAAGCAGAGGGTCACAGGTTCGAGCCCTGTTGTTCCCACCATCATTGGCCCGGTAGCTCAGCTGGTTAGAGCGCTAGCCTGTCACGCTAGAGGTCGTGGGTTCGAGCCCCATTCGGGTCGCCAAAAAAACAAAGCACTTCGTTACGAGGTGCTTTGTTTTTTTCTCGGTATAGCACAGCATCGTTTTGCATTGAAAAATACCGCTATTTTGACGAAGTTATACGTTACACAAAGACTTGCTTCGGCCTATTGCGGCATGACAAAGTGCAGGCGCGGGGGTAAAATTATATTGCAAACTCCCGTTTAGTATGGTATAATTTTAATGATATATTTTGTTTAAAAATAAAGAAATTTAAAAGCCTAATCGGCAGGAAAACAAGCTTAAAAATATTTGAGCGAGCTTTACTAAAATGCTCGGCAAAAAGCGCACTAAAGACAGCGGTTAAATGAGCACCATATTAAATTGATTAAAAGAGTGCGCCTTATTCAAAGGTTTTATACTAAAAAGCAACACATTAAAATAATTTTAAACGGAAAAGATATGAATTTTGCACAGATTAAAAAATTTGATATCGCAAACGGTGTAGGCGTTAGGGTAAGTCTTTTTGTCAGCGGCTGTACCCACAGATGCAAGGGATGCTTTAATCAGGAGGCATGGGACTTTTGTTATGGCAGTTCCTTTGATGAAAACGTTGAAAACGAGCTTCTTTGCGCCCTTGAGCCCGAATATATTGCGGGCCTTTCTCTGCTTGGCGGCGAGCCTTTTGAAACAGAAAACCAAAAGGGTCTTATAGCCTTTTTGGAAAAGGTCAAGTCAAGGCTTCCGAACAAAACGATTTGGTGCTACACGGGATACGTTTTTCCAAAGGATTTTGTGCCGGGCGGAAGAGCGTATTGCGGCGTTACGGATAAAATGCTGTCGTTGATAGACGTGCTCGTTGACGGGCCGTTTATAGAAGAAAAAAAGAACATCTCTCTCTTGTTCAGGGGAAGCGAAAATCAAAGAATCATAGACGTGCAAAAATCGTTACAGACAAATGACGTAATAATTTGGAAGGAAGAAAAATAAATGAAGCTTCAAATTAAAAAGTTAGACGAAAATGCAATTATGCCAAGCTATGGCTCAAACTGTGCCGCGGGGGCAGACTTGTATGCCATTGATGAAAAAGTAGAAATTTTACCAAACGAAACTAAATTTGTTCATACGGGAATAGCAATGGCAATACCCGAACAATACGTAGGGCTTATTTATGCCCGTAGCGGTCTTGCCTGCAAGCGCGGATTAGCACCTGCCAATAAGGTGGGCGTAATAGACAGCGATTATCGCGGCGAGATTATGGTGGCGCTTCATAATCATTCGGACAGTCCTCAGACCGTTGAACGCGGTGAACGTGTTGCACAGATAGTTATTACTCCGTATGTTACCGCTGATTTCGTTTTATGCGATGAGCTTGATGAAACTGACCGAGGCGCAGGCGGCTTCGGCTCAACGGGTAAATAAAGGAACTTTATCAAATAAATACAGGCGATTTGTTGGATTTAACAAAAGGCGCTAATCAAGTATTAATTTGACTTTTGCTTTAATATAATCTATAATAAATTAAATGTTTTCTATAAAATAATAGACAATAAAACAAGCATCATTTGGAGGATACGTAATGGTATTTTTGGCTGCAACGGCTGACTTTTTTGTAAGATTTTGGCATCAGATAATAATCATTATTCTTTCTTGTATACCGCTGATAGAATCCCGCTACGCAATAGTAGTAGGTATGGCGGCATTTAAGGATATGGATACGGTTGAACTGTTTATTTTAACACAACTTGGAGCGCTTTTTGTAGGTCTTGTGCTGCTTTTATTGTTAAAACCTGTTTTTAAATGGATGAAAAGCACAAGGCTTTTTAAAAGTCTTGTAGAAAGGCTTGAAAGCTTAGGCAAGAAAAAGGGCGAAAAGCTTGAAGGAAAAATCAGAGATTCCAAGTCGGAAAAGGCAAAAATTTGGGCATCTGTTGTAGGTGTGTACATATTTGTTGCAATTCCCTTGCCGGGCACGGGCGTTTGGACGGGGGCTTTGGTTGCCACGCTTTTGGATATTCGTTTTAAATATGCGCTTCCTGCACTAATTTTAGGTAGCATTACTGCAACACTTGTTATGCTGGCTTTTTCAAACATATTCCTTAATGCACCCGAATGGTTAGGTGTTATTCAGTCATGGATATCTTAACCGGTTCTGTAGAAGGTATAATCTACCGTAACGAAGAAAACGGCTATACGGTATTCGTGCTTTCTATGGAAAATGATATAGAAACTGTTACAGGCACCTTTCCGCTTCTGCGGGAAGGTGATTTTATAACCGTTAGGGGCGAAATTGTTGACCACCAGGTGTACGGCAGGCAATTAAAGGCAACAAGCTACGAGGTGGCAACACCAAAAACCTGCGAAGAGATAGAGGCATATCTGGCTTCGGGCATAATCAGGGGAATAGGACCTAAGGTAGCAAGGGATATCGTTGATTATTTTGGCGTCAAGGCGCTTGAAATTATTGAGCATAATCCTGAAAAGCTCTGTGAGGTTTCGGGCATAGGCAAGAAAAAGATGGAGCTTATATCCGCGTCATTTAAT
Organism: Clostridia bacterium; assembly: GCA_045594045.1. Classification (GTDB taxonomy): domain Bacteria; phylum Bacillota; class Clostridia; order Christensenellales; family QALW01; genus UMGS1322. Next base: position 5,715 of record JAZNXV010000032.1, on the reverse strand, counting down.
GAGCTTTTAGGCGCACAGCGAACAGTTATGTTTCTGCAAAAGTACGGAATGACGCCTGCTATGGCACTAAAAATATATTCCTGCTACGGTGACGCGACCATTACCGCTTTGCAGGAAAACCCTTACAGAATGATAAATGATATTGACGGTATAGGGTTTTTAACTGCCGATAAGGTAGCCTTCGGAATGGGAATAGACAAAAATTCTCATTTCAGAATTTGTGCTTGTGTGCGCCATACCTTAACGGAAGCCGCAAACGAGGGCCACACATTTTTGCCCGAGGATATTTTGATTTCCCGCGCGGCAATACTTTTAGGTATTGGCGAGGATGCGGTAAGGGGAAGTCTTTTAAGCCTTGCCGCCGAGCAGAATATATATATTCGCGTTGCTGATAATCAACGCGTTATATACCATCCTATGCTTTTTTATGCCGAAACGCTGGTTGCGGGCAATTTGCTTTTAATGCAAGCCTCCGTTGATGCGGCAGCGGAAAAGTATATAGAAAAAGAAATTGCTTCCTACGAAAAGGAGCATAAAATAACTCTTGCCGAAAATCAAAGGCAGGCGGTAATTCAAGCCATAAATAACGGTATTTGTATTATAACCGGCGGTCCCGGAACGGGAAAAACCACAACTCTTGCGTGTATTATACAGCTTTTCAGAAAGCGCGGCATAGGTATTGCTTTAGGTGCGCCTACGGGCAGGGCGGCAAAGCGAATGTCGTTAGCAACAGGTGAGAGCGCAAAAACGGTACATCGTTTGTTAGAATATACAAAAACGGAAGCAGGCTTCGCGTTTAAACGAAACAAGGAAAAGCCTGTTGATTGCGGGGTATGTATCATTGATGAAGCAAGTATGCTTGACATCTTCTTAATGCAAGCACTTCTTGACGGCTTAAAAAAGGGAACGCGCCTTATTTTAGTAGGAGATTCCGACCAACTTCCATCGGTAGGCGCAGGTAACGTGCTGGCGGACATGATTGAGTCGGGTACGTTTCCTACGGTGCGGCTTAATCAAATTTTCAGGCAAGAGAGCCAAAGCACCATTGTAACCAATGCCCACCGAATAAATAACGGTGAAATGCCCGTGGTGAACGTTAAGGGCGGCGATTTCTTTTTAGAGCGCAGATACAGCGAACAGGAAATTGCAAAAACCGTTGTGGATTTGTGCAAAAACAGACTGCCCAACGCGTACAAGGTTTCGCCGTTTTACGATATTCAGGTGCTTACGCCCATAAAAAAAGGCGTGTGCGGAGTATATAATCTTAACAAGCTGCTTCAAGAAGCACTTAATCCGCCTTCAAAGGAAAAAACAGAGCGCATAAGCGGTGAAAACGTTTTCAGGTTGGGCGATAAGGTTATGCAAATTCGCAATAATTATGAAATCGAATGGGTGCAAAGAGATAAAAAAGGCTTACTTGTCAGCGGAACGGGCGTGTTTAACGGTGACAGCGGAATTATAACGGAAATTGATAATAATTCCAGAGAACTTACGGTTACCTTTGACGATGACAAAATATGCGTTTACACCTTTGATAAGCTTGATGAAATTTCCCTTGCCTACGCCATAAGCGTGCACAAAAGTCAAGGATGTGAATTTTCCTACGTAGTTATGCCGTTACCTAATGGAAATATAAGGGTTATGACACGGAATTTGTTTTATACCGCGGTTACCCGTGCTTCAAAAAAGGTGGTGCTTTGCGGAAGCGAAAACTCAATTTCCTCAATGCTGGGAAATACTGAAACGCAAAAAAGATACACCGCCTTGTGTGAACGAATAAAATGCGGCTTAAGCAATACTCTTTAAAGATGACTGGAATTTTTGCATTTTAATGAAGAATATTAAGAAATAATAAACAATATTTTATATATTTTCAAAAAAAGTGTTGCAAATGTATTTTTATTGTTGTATAATATGTTTGTTGACGAAAAAAGTTTATAATGGAATTATGGATACCAGAATGACTTGCTTGGATGTGAAACCCATTTTACCCTTAATAACTTGCGCGTGCAACAAAAAATAATATGGGGGACATGTTCAATGTACGAAGACAAGACTTTGGTATGCAAAGAGTGTGGCAAGGAATTCACCTTCACCGCCGGTGAGCAAGAATTCTATGCTGAAAAAGGTCTCAAGAATGAGCCCGGTCGCTGCCGTGAATGCCGTCAGGCAAAGCGCAACGCAAGCCGTGGACCCAGAGAGATGTTTGAAACTGTTTGCGCAGATTGCGGTGCAACAACAAAGGTACCCTTCCAACCTAAGGAAGATAGACCTGTTTATTGTGACGAGTGCTTCAAGGCACACCGTTCATAATTAGCTGCAAAAAGAAAAGCCTGTCTGAAAAGATAGGCTTTTATTTTTTAAAGGCGCACTAAAGCGTTTACTGCGTTTTGGGGCAGGTTTGTTTCAAAGTTACAAATTAAAACAATAAAAGCATCTGCCCTTGCAGATGTTTTTCAAGAATTAAAATTACGGAAAGCAGAAAAAATGTTAGGTGTTATAGTAAACGTAATAACAGTGATTATCGGTTCAGCTGTTGGACTGTTATTAAAAAAAGGTATACCTGAGAAGGTAAGCAAGGCCGTTATGGTAGGTCTTGGCGCTTGCACGCTGTATATCGGCATTTCAGGTAGCCTTTGCGGCGAAAACGTGCTGATACTGATTTCTTCGGTTGTGCTTGGCACTATTGCGGGAACGCTTCTTAATATTGACGGTGCTATTAGTGGGCTTGCAAAAAGGGTTGAAGCAAAATTTTCACGGCAAGGAGATAATGTTTCCGTTGCCCAAGGAATTATTACTGCAACTCTTTTGTTTTGCGTAGGGTCGATGACGGTTACAGGCTCAATTCAGGCAGGTCTTACGGGAGATAACTCTGTTTTATTTACAAAGGCTATGCTGGATTTGGTTTCTTCTATGATGCTTGCCTCAAGCCTTGGCATCGGCGTTTTGTTATCTTCTGTGGCGGTGCTTGTAATTCAAGGAGGGCTCGTTTTGCTTGCAGGCTTGATCGCCCCGTTTATGAGCGTCGGCGCTATTAACGAAATGACCTGCGCAGGCTCTGTTTTGATTATTATGATCGGCACTAATCTTATGGGAATTACAAAAATTAAAGTAGCGGATTTTCTGCCGGCAATTCTTTTTGCTCCAATTATTTATAACGTTATTCCCCTGCTTGAAAAAATTTGGAATTTGTTTGCATAGTAAGTTTTGCTTTTTAATGAATAAAGGCATTGCACTGCAGAAGCACTTTGTAAAAACACACGGACTGTAAAAGCAAAGCCTTATGAAAAACGCAAAGCTACCGAACAATGCAAAGATAGCTTAATGACAAGTGTTTTTAAAGAACAAATAGATAAAACGAAAAAATTTTAAATAAAAAGAATGTTAAAAGAAAAGTGAGGATAAAAAATGGATTTTGAAAAATTGATTGCCGAAAGGTATTCCGTGCGCAGCTTTAAGAGCGAGCATTTACCTAAGGAGATTATTGATAAAATTCTTGAGGCAGGTCATAAAGCCCCAACGGGCTGCAATTTTCAGCCTCAAAGAATTCTTGTGCTTAATACAGATGAGTCCATAGCAAAGCTTAAAAACTGTACTAAATGTCACTTTAATGCACCTACGGCAATGCTCGTGTGCCACAATAAAAGCGAAAGCTGGGTAAGAAAATACGACGGGGCACTTTCTTCTTCTGTAGATGCCGCTATCGTTACCACACATATGATGCTTGCGGCACAAAACAACGGCGTAGGTACTTGCTGGGTAATGCATTTTGACCCTGCGGCAATGGGCGAAAGCTTTAATATTCCCGATAACGTTGAACCTGTTGCCTTGCTTGTGATGGGATACCCTGCAGATGATGCAAAGCCCTTGGATATGCATTTTGCATTCCGTCCTATAGAAGAAACTGTCCTCTACGAAACTTTCTAAATAAAAAAGCCGACCAACGATTGTTGATCGGCTTTTTAACTATATAATTTATAAATATTCAAGTTGCGCGTTACAGCTGCGGATTTTTGTGAAATCAACACTCGGCGTCGGATTTTCTTGTTACGGGTTTTTTTGTGCCGTCGGGATACTGTATAACTGTGTTGTCCATTATATTGGCAAAGCTTGCCCTAAAGGAAGCTCTGTACTCGTCACGCAAAGCCTTTTGCTCTGCCTTTTCTGCTTCGGTTAAACCCTCCGTCTTTGATTTTTTAACTAAAAAATTTATTCTGTCGATTTTTTCCTGTTTCATTATAACTCCTGAATAAAATAATCAATAGCGCCTTGAACGCGGCTTCGGCATTCACCGCAAACGGTTCCGCAGCCGAGCATATTTTCCGCATCTTCAACAGTTTCGGCACCAAGGAAAACGATGCGCTTGATGTCCTCTAAGGTTACGCCCTTGCAAAAGCAAATAACTTCCGATTCCATTTTACCAGAGGCGTTTATAAAGGTTTATAATTTCATCAACGGTAGGAACTCTGGGGTTTGTGGCGGTACAGCCGTCCTTCAACGCGGCTTCAGCCATAGCGGGAAGCGCGGCCTCGTACTGCTCCTTGGATATGTTCAGCGTTTCACTTAAATGAAGAGGAATGTTCATTTCCTCAGCCATAAAACGCATATAGTTTGCAAGGGAATGAATAGTCATAACCTCGTTCATACCATTTAGACCTAAGGTGCGGGCGATATTACAGTATTTTCTTACGCAAGGCTCGTAATCCTTGCGTGAACGGGAATATGTAGTAACGTGGCTGTTATATTCAATTATAAGAGGAAGAAGCATAGCGTTTGCTCTGCCGTGGGGGATATGGAACACAGCACCTAATTGATGCGCCATACCGTGATTAAGACCTAAAGAAGCAGAGTTAAACGCAAGACCTGCAAGGCAGGCGGCAATATGCATTTTTCTTCTTGCGTGAGAGTCGTTATTATCCGCATAGGAACGGAACAGGAACTGACCGCAGATTTCAACCGATTTTTCGGCTAAAGCGCCGGAAAATTCGTTGTTGTTAGTGCTTACGTAAGCCTCAATGGCGTGGGTAAGTACGTCCATACCGGTATCGGCAGTAACGCTTGCGGGCACGCTTTTAACTAAAATTTCATCCAAAATAGCTTCGTCGGGAGTCATATCGCGAGAGGCAAGGGGGATTTTGGAATGTGTTTGCTCATCGGTAATAACTGAAAATGAGGTAACCTCACTACCCGTACCGCTGGTTGTGGGAATTGCAATTAAGGTGGGCTTAAAATTGGCATCAATCTGCTGTGCCATTTTGCGAATGGATTTTGCCAAATCCATAGCACTGCCGCCACCAACAGCAATAATACATTCGGGGTCTGCCTTGGTTGCGGCGGAAATACCCGAAATAACCTTTTCAACCGTTGGGTCTGCACAAACGTCGGTATAAAGGACAAAGTCAATACCTGCTCTGTCAAGGGGACGGGTGATATAACGGATTAAGCCGCTTTCAACAACAAAAGGGTCGGAAATAATAAAGACCTTTTTGTAGCTCAGCTCGGAAAGGCGGTCTAAAGCATTTTCACCAAAGTAAATATCAGTAACAACTTCAAATTTTTTCATTTTCTGACTCCTGAGTAAGAGAAATTCTTTCTACGATAATTATATCAGTTTTTAAACAGAAGGTCAAGATATTTGAAGGAAAAAATGTTGTTTTATGCCTATATTTTTGTTTTTTTCTTTGTTTACACTATCATTAACAGCCCAAAACAAGC
>JAZNXV010000031.1:0-33894 GCA_045594045.1 Clostridia bacterium | reverse complement strand
TTGAAAAATCCAATTAATTAAGACTTTTTTTGTAGATTTTGCTATCTATACCATAAATTATTAATAAAATTTGAATAAAAAAACAAAAAAAGTGTTGACAATAGTTTCATTAGAAGTTAAACTAATGATGAATAAAGGCATATTGCCTAAATATAGAAAGGAAGATTTTTATTATGAAGAAGATTTTAAGCTTTGTGCTTGCACTTGCTATGATCGTTTCCTGCGTAAGCATGGTAACTTTTATGACAAATGCAGCAAACACAACCTACGCTTCCGGTGATCAGCTCTTTGAGACAATTGACTTTGAAGATGCTGTAGTTGGCGGACCCAGCGCACAGTCGACAAGCCTTATTACTAATTGGTGGCGTAACGCCAGCCGTACTGATAAGGTATGGGGACCTGTTGGCTTTAAGGCACCTACTCTCAGCAACAACGCAGCTATTACAAACTGGGAAATCGTTGAGGAAACAGGCAAAGGCAAAGTGTTCAAGCACACATTAGGCGGAAATAATACTGCTTGCTTTATTGACCTTGCTTCATTTGGCACATATCTTAAAGATGCCTATGAAGATATCGGCGCTGATACCCTTAGAGTAATTGTTCAGTTTGATTATAAAACTGCAACAACTACGGGTAACGCCGGCAGAAATGACCTTGGCGCAGTAGAAATTTTCGAATCCAAGAACAGAGTAACCAACGATATGGCTTGCCCCACAAACACCACACATAAGTTCTGGCAGATTGGCGGCCTTGCAGAAAAGAGCAAGGGCGGCACATGGCAGACCTTTACCGGCGGTTTCTATATGTCAGCGGCTGACGTTACAGCTCTTAACACAGCAGACATTACCACAGGCGCTGCTAACGGTGACCAATATCAGATTTATTTGAATATGCTTAAGAGTCAGGAAACTATCTATTTAGATAACATTTCCGTTACTGTTGAAGATACAACTTTACCCACTTATGAAAGTGGCGACAAGCTTTTCGCAACTGTTGACTTTGAAAATGCTGTAGTTGGCGGCCCTGCTGCACAGCCCGGCAAAATGTTGATCAACAAGAATGAATCCAACAACAGAGTATTTAAGTATTTCACAATCGACGCATTTAATATTGTTGCTTACACAAACTGCCAGGCACAAGCTTGGACGGCTGCTACTAACTGGTCAATCGTTTCCGAAACCGGTAAGGGCAACGTATTTAAGACAACAACAACAACCTCAAACGTTGGCTTTGGCATTGATCTTGGCGCTATGATTAAAAAGGCTTACACCGATATCGGCGGTACAAAGTTAAACGTTAACGTTTCACTTGACTATAAGATTAGCGCCGCAGGCTTATCCGGCAACGCTCCTTATCTTGCTGACGTTGAATTCGTTGCAGCAAACAGAGCTACTACAGATGATTTAGTTTGCACAAACACAAATTGGGGCTTCCAGAGATTTGCACAGCTTGCGGAGAATGACCAGGCAGGCACATGGCAGACTCTTAACGCATCCTTCGTTATGAATGCAGCTGATATCGCAGCTCTTGATGTTAACGATATCAAGAACAACTACAAGGTACAGTTCAACATGCTCGGCGGTAAGACAGAAGCTCCCGTTGACATTTATCTTGACAACATAACCGTTACAGTAGTTGACCCCGATGCAGCTACACCTACACCTACTGCAACACCAACACCTGTTGTTACACCTACTCCCGAACCCACACCCGTTCCCTTTAAGTCAGGCGACAAGCTCTTCGACGTAATCGACTTCGAAGACCAGACAGTAGGTGCACCTGCCGCACAACCTGCAACTGCTTTCAAGGACATTGTAATTAATGCAACAAGAACCGACAAGCACTATGCAAATAGCGCATTTGGTTGCACATGGCAGACAGAAAACGGCAAGAACACATATAATACATGGGAAATTGCTACAGATGCAGAGTTCGGCAAGGTATTTAAGCATACGACAACAAACTCCAACGTAAGCTTCTACTGGACAATCGGCGAAATGCTTGAAAAGGCATACAAAGACATCGACCCCGAAAACAAGCTTATCGTAACAGTTGAGTTCGATTATAACGCTTCTAAGGGCCACTCCAATGGCAGACTTGGTGACGTTGAAATCAGCGAAACAATGAATAGAGTAAGCACAGACCTTACGCTCGGCGTTCCTCAGTGGAAGATGTGGCGTATCGGCTGGCTTGAAACAGACTCTGATGCAGGCGAATGGATGTCCTTCACAGGCACATTTGACGTAACTGCAGATGACGTTGCAAAGATTACCTCCGGCGAAGATATTTATAAGATTGTACTTAACTTCGTTGGCGGTGAAGACACAGCTGCTGCTACAATTATGATTGACAACATTTCAGTTACAGTTGTTGACCCCGATGCTCCTGTAGCTACTCCTGCTCCCGGCGGTAAGGATCCTTCCACCGGCACAGGTGACGTTCTTCCCGTAGCTTTAATCGCAACAGTTGCAATCGCCACTATCGGCTTCGTAGTAGTTGCTAAGAAGAAGGAAGACTAATTTAGCTAAAACTAAATAAACATTAAAAGCCAACGAATTTCCGTTGGCTTTTTTGCGCTTAATGCCGTAATAAAAACGAAAATCCGAATATGCACAAAATTCGCCGTTTGAGGTTCTGATTATGCAAAAACGGCTGTTATAGCAAAAGTTACATAAGCAAAAAACGGTTACTATAACAAATATAGCAGGTTTCTATGGCGAGAATTGCGGGGTTTATAACGAGGCTTTAGGATTTTATAGCAAAAAATGTGAAAATTTTTTGTGTAAAAAATTTCCGTTCAAAATTTGTTAAAAAAATCTTTTTAACCTATTGACAATTGGTTTTTGAAGTAGTATAATAAGTTGTAATTATAGGGGACTTATACCCTAAAAAAAGAAAGGAAGAATATTTCTATGAAAAAACTTTTGTGTTTTGTGCTTGCATTGGCAATGGTTGCTTCATGCGTTAGTATGGTAACCTTCTTTGTAAGCGCAGCTCCCGTAACAGGTACAAACACTGTTGACGGCAAGTACTCTTTCGCTGCATTTGATTCTGCAGCAGAAGTTGGTACTTATATCACTTCCGGCGCTACGTTGGAGTATAAAACGAAAACTGATTTAACAAATGCAGGTATTCCTACAAAGAATCCTAACGGCAAACCTATTGGCGGTGCAGTTAGATTTTCAGGTTCAACTGCAACTTGGGTAGGCGCTACTCTTGTTCCCACTGGTAAGATTGCTGCTGTTGCTGATGAAGCAGGTTGGTATCAATTATCCTATTGGTATTTTGTTGAAACCGTAACTTCTTTAGGTGATAAGCGTTTAGCTACTGTTATCAGAACAGACGATAGTCACAAGACCGACTTTGACGGTGATGGCACAACAGAGAAAGCCAGCACGGCCCTTAATTTTGTAGGTGTGTCTGCTGTATCTACCGAATGGAAGTATTATGAAGTTAATATTAAGCTTACTGCTGATAACGTTGAAAAAATGGCAGCAGCAGGTACAATTTCTACCGAAAAAGGCAACCCCGGTGCTGTTTATTGGTTTGATGATATTAAGTTTGAAAAGCTTGCATCTGACCCCAATGCTGCTGATTATTCTGCAACAGAAACAGTAGATGGCGATTATTCATTCACCGATTTAAAGAAGGCAACTGACGTTGGCACATACGTTAAGACAGGTGCCGCGCTTGAGCATTATTCACCTGCTCGTTTAGCAGCAGCTGAAATTCCCACAACCTTGGGCACAGGCGCTGATGCAAAAGCAGTTGGTGGCGCAATCAGACATTCCGGCGGTGAATTTACTTATAGTGGTGCTCAGATTGTTACTAACACACAAGTTGCTGCAGTAGTAGATGGAGCCGGTTGGTACCGTGTTTCCTTCTGGTATTTTGTTGATACTCCCGCGGCAACTTATGCCGATAAGCGCATCTGCGCGGTTGTTCGTACCGACGGCAATAATAAGACAGACTTTGACGTAGATGGCGATACTGAGAGTAACGTAGGTCTTAAATACGTTGGCGTAAGTTCAAAATCTACAGGTTGGGTATATTATGAAGATAATATTCAATTTACTGCCGATAATGCTGAGAAGCTTGATGCAGTAGGTACTATTAGTATTGATAAGGCTGTTCACGATGGTTCTGTTTATTTCCTCACTAATATTAAGTTCGAGAAGCTTGATTACGATCCCACAGCACCCACACCCACACCCACACCTGTAGGAACACCTACTCCTGCTCCTACATCTGCTTTAGTTGATTTTGAAGACGCTGCAGATATCAACAAGGTTGGCACAATGGGCGGTACTCTTGAGTATATGTCAGCTGTTGATTTAGCAGCCGCTGGTGTTGATGCTACCACTGATACAAACAAGACCATCGGCGGCGCTGCTAAATATGTAGGTCCTGCTCCCGCACCTCAAAACAACCGTTACGTAGGTATGACAGTTGTTCCCACAGCTACACTTAAGGAAATTGTTGACGGCGCAAGCTGGTACAGAGTATCGTTCTGGATAAATATCGATACACTTACAACTCTTGGCGATAAGGCTTTCGGTGTAAATCTTCGTCCCGGTGCTAAGGCTGACCTTGATAATGACTCCACTACTGAGACAACAGACAACCAGATTTTTGGCGTAGTAACTATGAATACAGAAGACCAGTGGATTTTCTATGAGGCTGATATTTACGTAAGCGAAGAAACAGCAGCTATCATTGAAGCAAATGCCGGTTATATTGCAATTGATAAGTATAACACAGGCGCTACTTACTACGTTGATGACGTTAAGTTCGAGAAACTTGACTTCGATCCCACAGCTCCTACACCCACACCTACAAACAAGCCCACAGCGGCTCCCGGCGGTAAGGATCCTTCCACCGGCACAGGTGACGTTCTTCCCGTAGCTTTAATCGCAACAGTTGCAATCGCCACTATCGGCCTTGTAGTAGTTGCAAAGAAGAAGGAAGACTAATTTAGCTAAAACTAAATAAACATTAAAAGCCAACGGATTTCCGTTGGCTTTTTATTATCCCTATAATAGCAAAGACCACAAAAAACAATTTGTGGTATTCTTTAAATAAAAAAGCGCCCTGCAAAAGCAGGACGCAGTAAAGCTATAAACAAAACGTTAAAACAGGTTGTTTCCGCCCAAATACGAAAAAGTAAACCAACAAATTAAAATTCCTATGGCGAATCCCAAAACGGATAAGAGCACCATTTTTAAACCTATATTTGCAGGGGTTTTCTTTTTGCCCATACTAATACTCCTTTAATAACCAAAGCATTTGCAATTCAAATCGGGTTCAAAGTGTGAAATTTCCGATTTAGCTGGTTAAAGCCCCGATTAAATATTAAGCACGCGAATTGATGAAAGCACGTTGAGCCTTGCTTGCTTCTCAAAATGAACCTTATTAACGTCAATTTTAGTGATAGCCGCAGTTACGTTGTTTTCGGAATAAATAACGTCGGCATCGGGGTATTCCTTAAGTATATCTTCAGCCGTTCCGCTTATGCGTAAATACCAAGCGGTTTCGATTTCGTCCTGAGGAAGAACTGCACCTTCAACCTCGTCAAGCCAGCCCCAGCCTTTTAAGAATTCAAAGTGCTTTGCGGCATCTAAAATATCGGCAACAACTGCGCTTGCTGTGGGAAGCTTGCCTGCGCCTCTGCCGCAAAGAAAAACGTCGCCAACGGCGTTGCCTTTAATCAAAACGCTGTTAAAAACGTCCTTAACTCCGGAAAGCAAGCTTGTGTGGGGTACAAGAGCGGGTGATACCATTGCTTTAATGGAGTCACCGTAATTTTCTGCCTGACCGATAAGCTTAATGGAATAACCCTTTTCGTCGGCAATGGCAACGTCATCAAGGGAAATTTTGCTGATGCCTTCCGCATAAACGTCCTTCGGATAAACGTGGTGTCCAAAGGCGAGAGAGGAAAGAATACACATTTTTCTGCAAGCATCAATACCCTCAACGTCAGCAGTGGGGTCAGCCTCAGCGTAACCAAGCTCCTGAGCTGTTTTAAGGGCTGCTTCAAAGGGCATATTGTCTTCTATCATCTTGGTTAAGATAAAGTTGGTTGTGCCGTTTAAAATGCCGTAGAATTCAGTTATTTCGTTAGCCGCCATACATCTGTGCATAGGGCGAATCAACGGAATACCGCCGCCTACCGAGGCTTCAAAGAAATAGTTAACGTTATGCTCCTTGGCAAGAGCTAAAAGCTCATAACCCTTTTGGGCAACAAGCTCCTTGTTGCTTGTTACAACGCTTTTGCCTGCTTTTAAGGCGCGCACCGTATAATCGTAAGCAAAGGTTGCACCGCCGATAACCTCGGCAACTACTTTAATATCAGGGTCATTTTCAATAACTGAAAAATCCTTAACAAACTTGTCCTTGTAAGGACTGTCGGGGAAATCACGAATATCTAAAATATATTTAACGTTAAGCTCATTTTCCAACTTTGCACTAATGTGCTTTTTGTTCATATCAATAAGCTCAACAACGCCGCTTCCTACTGTACCGAAGCCTAAAACTGCAACATTTATCATTGGGAATATCCTTTCACATAAAATATATATACACCTATATTCTATGATAAAATCGCCTTTATGGCAAGTGTTTTAATGCTTAAACACTGGGTTTTGTTCTAAAAAAATACCGATAGATAAAAAAATACCGAAACATAGCAAAAAATACGTGCAATTCCTTGTCAAAAAAAGGCTTTTGTGTTATAATCGGCGAGTGTAAAGTAAGGGCGCATCGCGCTTTGCGAGCTTTTACTTAAATAAATAGCAACGAGAGAAATTTTCCCCCGATTAGCTGCAAAAAAAGGAAGTATTTGTTTTGACAGTTCTTTTATCAGTTTCGGTTGCTCTGCTTGCAGGGCTTTTAATGACAAGGCTTTTTAAGCCCTTCAAGCTGCCTTCGGTAACGGCATATTTAATTGCAGGTGTTTTAATAGGGCCTTACTGTCTTGGAGCTCTTAACATTCACGGCTTGGGCTTTGGCTCTATGCACGAGGTTGAAGCACTTTCGCTTGTTTCCGAGGTCGCCTTAGGCTTTATAGCCTTCTCTATCGGTAACGAATTCAGGCTTGACGAGCTTAAGCAAACTGGCAAGCAGGCACTTGTTATAGGCGTTGTTCAGGCACTTGTGGCAACTCTGTTTGTTGACGTTGCTCTGTTTAGCCTGCATTTGCTTATGCCCGATAAACTTACTGTTCCTCAGGTGCTTACCCTTGGCGCCATTGCAACGGCAACTGCGCCCGCCGCTACCTTAATGGTTGTAAGGCAGTATAAGGCAAAGGGTCCGTTAACAAAGCTGTTGCTTCCTATTGTTGCCCTTGATGATGCTGTAGGTCTTGTGGTTTTTGCCGTTTCCTTTGGCATTGCCAAAACAATGGTTTCGGGCGAGGCAGACATAATTTCGGTTATTCTTAACCCTTTAATAGAAATTATTTGTTCTCTTGGCTTAGGCGCAATTATGGGCTGGGTGCTTACACAGCTTGAAAAATTCTTCAACTCTAACACCAACCGCCTTAACCTTACAATCGGCATTGTATTTTTAACAGCATCCCTTTCAATGCTTGATTTTAATATCGGTCCTGTGCATATCCATTTTTCGTCGCTTCTTACGTGTATGATGTTAGGTACGGTATTTTGTAATATCTGTCCCCTTTCTAACGACCTTATGGCCGCGGCAGATAAGTGGACTTCACCTATATTCGCGCTGTTTTTCGTTGTAAGCGGCGCGGAGCTGGAGTTAGGCGTATTTGCCGATTGGGCTATTGTTTTAATAGGCGGAATTTACATAATATTCAGGTCATTGGGAAAGTATTTCGGTGCTTTTTCAAGCGCCAAGGTTACAAAATGTACAAATGAAATTTGCAAGTATCTGGGCATTACGCTTTTGCCCCAGGCGGGCGTTGCTCTTGGTATGTGCGCAACGGCTATGCAGCTTGGAGAGCAAGGGGCGCTTATTCGCAATATAACACTTTTTGCCGTACTTATTTATGAACTTTTCGGTCCGCTTTTAACAAAACAGGCGCTCATAAATGCGGGAGAAATTCAGCCTATGGCGCATGACGTTAGGCATCGCCGCCAAAGAAAGCTGGAAGAAGTTTCAAATCCGCAAAAATAACGGTGAACACGGTTACGTCAACCTCATTTTAACGAAATTCGCGGCGTTATATATGTTGACTTTTACGAAAAAAATGATATACTAAATAAAAGAAGGGAGTAAAACTTTAACGGTTTAACTCCCTTTGTTTAAAAATTTTAGCGAGGTTTATTAAATGAACATAATCGTTTCCGGCTGTGGAAAAATAGGACAAAGCATTATTCAAGCACTTGCCGAAGAAGGACACGACGTAACAGCGCTGGACAACAGTACGGCAGTTATTGACGAAGTTAATAATTTATATGATATTATGTGCATTGAAGGTAACTGTACAGACTGTGAAGTGCTCACCGAAGCCCGTGTAAGCGAAGCGGAGCTGTTTGTTTGTGTAACAGGTTCAGATGAGCTTAATATGCTTTCTTGCTATTTGGCAAAGAAGATGGGCGCAAAGCATACCGTTGCAAGAATTCGCAACCCCGAATACAATTATAGCGGTTTGGCATTTTTAAGACAGCATCTTGATATATCAATGACAATAAACCCCGAAATGCTTGTGGCAAAAGAACTTTACAATATACTTAAATTCCCATCTGCAATCAAGATTGAAACCTTTTCCCGTCGTGATTTCGAAATGCTTGAGGTTGTACTTAAGCCGGATTCAAAACTCGACGGTTTGAGCCTTATAGAAATGAGCGCAAAATACAGCGCAAATGTACTTGTTTGTGCCGTTCAGCGAGGGGAAGAGGTATTTATCCCTAACGGTAGTTTTGTGCTTAAAAGCGGCGATAAGCTGGGCATAACCGCAACACCTACGGAGATTGCAAAATTCTTTAAAGAGCTTAACGTTTATCAAAAAGAAGCAAAAGACGTTATGATTTTAGGCGGCAGCCGCACGGCATACTACTTAACAAAGATGCTTATAAATGCAGGCAGTGACGTTAAGATTATTGATAAGGAGCAGGAAAACTGTCAGCGCTTCTGCGAGGATATTCCAAAGGCAAACGTGGTTTTGGGCGACGGTGCTCAGCAGGAACTGCTTTTTGAAGAGGGCATCAGGGACACAGAGGCCTTCGTTGCCTTAACGGGTATGGACGAACAGAATATTCTTATGGCAGTATTTGCTTCTTCCTTAAACGTTCCAAAATCGATTGCAAAAATAAATAAATCTGAAATGGCAGACTTGGCCGAAAAATTAGGACTTGATACAGTTGTTTCACCTAAAAAGCTCGTTGCAGATGTTGTTGTGCGCTATACCAGAGCTCTTGGTAATTCTCTTGGAAGCAACGTGGAAACGATGTATCACACTATGGACGGTAAAGCGGAAATTGTTGAGTTTAAGGTTATAGGTGAGTTTAAGGAACAACATATTCCCTTAAAAGATTTGAGTTTAAAGGAAAACGTTCTTATCGCAGGTATTTTGCGTCAGCGCAAACCCATTATCCCCAAAGGTAATGACGTTATTTTGCCTAATGACAGGGTAATTATTATTGCTTCGGGCAAGCGCATACAAAATCTTTCCGATATTTTTAAATAGAGGCTGAAATATGAATTATAAAATGATGTTTAACGTTATCGGCAAGATTATGGCGGCAGAAGCAGTTTGTCTTATGCTGTCGGCAATAGTCGGGGCGCTATATTTGGAAGCAAGCGCGTGGTATCTTTTGCTTGGCGCAATAATCGCTTTTGCTATATTTGCTGTTTCAAAGCTTTTTAAGCCTAAAGACGATTCGTTTTTTGCAAAAGAAGGTTTAGTTTCTGTTGCTCTTTCTTGGGTGTTGATGGCTCTTGTGGGAGCGTTGCCCTTTTGTTTAAGCGGAGAGATTCCAAACATAGTAGATGCCGTTTTTGAAGTAACCAGCGGTCTTTCTACCACCGGTGCAACAGTAGTAGTCAACTTAGATAGTTTAAGCCACGGCATTTTATTTTGGCGTAGCTTAACTCATTGGATAGGCGGTATGGGAGTTCTCGTGCTCGTTATGGCAATAGCACCTTCGGTAACGGGCAGGTCGATACATATGCTTCGGGCAGAAATGCCGGGACCCATTATTGGCAAACTTGTGCCTAAAGCGAAGACAACGGCAAGGGTTTTATATATAATTTATATTGCGCTTACGGTAATTTTGGCACTGTTACTGGTTTTAGGCGGTATGCCTCTTTTTGAAAGTGTCCTGCACGCTTTCGGCACGGCGGGAACAGGCGGATTTGGCGCGAAGGCGGACAGTATAGCCTCTTATAGCCCTTATATTCAATGGGTTATAACGGTGTTTATGCTCATTTTCGGAATAAACTTTAACTTATTTTATTTTATTTTAATTAAAAAGTTTTCTTCTGCATTTAAAAGCGAAGAGTTTTGGTGGTACGTTGGTATAGTAATTTTATCGACGGCTATGATTTCGATTAATATTATGCCTCAGTACCAGACAAGCGAAGAAGCTATTAGGCACGGTGCGTTTCAGGTAGCAGCCATTATAAGCACCACGGGTTACACAACTGTTGATATTAACACCATGCCACAGCTTTCAAAAACAATTTTGCTTTGCCTGATGTTTTTAGGCGGTTGCGCAGGGTCAACGGCAGGCGGATTAAAGGTTTCGCGTTTAATACTTTTATGTAAGACAATTAAGAACCGTATTGTTCAGGTAGTGCATCCAAGAGCATTAAAGGCCGTTAAGTTTGAGGGCAAGGCTATTGAAGAAGAAACCTCATCGGGAGTGCTTACGTATTTTGCGTTGTACTGCTTCTGTCAAATAGTACTGCTTATTGTTTTGAGCTTTGATAGGTTTGGCTTTCAAGAGGTAATATCCGCAACGGCTTCAAGCTTTAATAACGTTGGTCCCAGCTTTGGCAGAATAGCGGCGGGCTATGCAGAATTCAGCGATTTTTCAAAAATTGCAATGTCTTTTGCAATGCTTTTCGGTAGGTTAGAAATATACCCCATGCTAATTTTGTTTTTGCCGTCAACCTGGCGCAAAAAATAGACCCGCAAAGAAAAACCATAATGTTTAAACAAGCACAATTGCGTGCCTGTTTTTTTATAGAACAATTAAGAAATCAGAATAATTTTTTGAGAAATGCAAATATAGATATATTGAAAAGAGCAAAGTGATAAAAAGAAGAAATTGCTGCATAAATTTGTAGCATAAGTTTTATGAAAATAATACATTATATAAGTGATAAAAATTTTGCTTGCCAAGATAGGCAAAATCAAATATAATGTATCCACTATGTTGTATCGGAGATGATTTTAATGTATATTAAATGTCCCAGATGTATGCTAAACTATATCAATGAGGAAACGGAGCAGTTTTGTAAGGTTTGCCTTGTGGATATGGGAAAAATTCAAGGTCAGCCGGAGCTTGAGCTTGATGAGGAGTATAAGCTTTGTCCCGAGTGTAATGAAAATTATCTTGAGGAAGGCGAAGAAATATGTTATGCTTGCCGTTTAGAGCGTTTGAAGAATGAAGACAAAGAAGATGATACAAACGATAGCTATGACGACGAGGATATGCTTCCTGAAACAGTAGAGGATTCTCTTGAGGCTATGGCAGAGATGGAGAGCAAGGACGACGAAGAAGAGGAAGAAGACGAAGAAGAATAAATAAAGCAAGTACTGATAAAAGCACCGCAATTTTGCGGTGCTTTTGTTTTGGTATTTGAAATTTTAACAGTTGTTTTTGCGGTTGCTTATAAGCGGCACGGCGAAAAGCTTGCAGGCGGCTTAATACGTTAAGCTCAAACACATATACTCTTTATGAGGGCATGTTTAGCTAAACTCGTTATATGTACTTTGCGTTGGCTTGCACAAACGAATTATAATATAAACGCTTTGCAGTTTTGCCAAAAACTTGTGTCAAGCTGAGCGCTTTGCAGTTTTGCCAAAAGCTTGTATCAAGCTGAGCGCTTTGCGTCAGAATAAGAATTGGAATTTAAGCGTCCGCCACGGCTTCTTTTTAAGGTATAAGTGCGGCTTTTAATGGTGCCTTCACATCTATGGCAAACGGGCGGGTCGTTTTCGGGAGTGCTCCCGTTTGCTTTTAAAGAACGCTTTTTCGCCTGCTTTCTTCTTTCAATAATAGCATCAAGCCCAGAGCTTATAGCTATCCAAAGTGCAAAAACTAATAATGTTCCCATATTTATTGCCTCCTGTTTTTATTTTACACCTTGATTATATAAAAACATAAGTACAATAAAACGGACTTTAGACGGCTTTTTTAAAAATTATTTGCGTCAATAGCACTTTTTGCAAGGCTGATTAGATTTTGACGCACATCATCGGGGGAGATAATCTTAATTCTGCTACCGAATTGGATAAGCCAGGAAAGAAAAACGGGGCTTACGGCGGCTTCTATAATTACCTCAAAGCCGTCGGCGGTGGGGGCAAGGAATACGTTGCTTCCAAAACGGTCAATAAAAACGCCGATAAGACTTTTGTCGCAGGAGAGCTTAATTTTTTTAGTTTCGCCGCCATACATACCGAACATTTTTTTAGAATACGTACCCGTATCAAAGCGCGCCCAGCTTTCAAAGCCCAGCCTCGCTTCGTTAGAAACGGTAAGTTGCACCATCTTATCAACACGGTAGTGCTTAAAGATTTGCGCTTCGGCATCGTAGGCAATAAGATAATAGTTTTCGTCGTCCCAGGTAAGCGCCCAAGGGCTTACTCGGTAAAGCTCGCCGCCATGCCTGAAGGCGCGTTGCTTTTTAATATCCCAATCAAAATATTTAAAGGAAAGCTGTTTGTTGTTTGCTATGGCAAGCTGAATAATATCAACGTTTATAAATACGCTTTCGTTCATGGTTTTAATGCGCTCGCGCATAATTACTGAATGCTGAAGCTCGCCTGCTTTTCGTTTACTTGTTAAGCTCTCAAGCTTTTTTATAAGCTGGGAGCTTTTATTTTCGGTTATAAATTTTGAAGCTTGTACCGCGTCAACTAAAAGCTTAAGCTCTGCAAGCTCAAAGGTGCTGTTTATTAAATGATAGCCTTTTTTTCGCACCTGCTCAATTTCAAAGCCGTATTGATTCAGCACGTCAATATCATCGTAGATGCTTTTGCGCTCGGCGGACACACCCTTTTGTTGCAGCAGGCGGATAATTTCTTCCATAGTGATAAAGGTATCCTCGTCGGTATACTCCTTGAAAATATCCATCAAATAAATAAGCTTAAGCTTTTGGTTAGAGGATTTTGCCATAGTAGCTCCTAAAAACTGTAAAACAATAAATATTTGCGAGTCAGTACCCTTTGGCTATGTGCGCACCTTGTGCATAGACGGTTAAAGATTAAAGCTTCGTAAAATACCACGAATTTATATTTGAATATACGCTTGATTCGCGCTTAATACCGGAAACGGTAAGGGAATCTTTGTATAAGAGCGTGTTCATTTCAAAAAACAGACCGATTTGCGGCAGGTCGTCGGCAATTATGGTTTGCACGTTGAGCATGGACGCCTTAAGTGTATTTAAGTCTTTAGCGGAGTCCACCCCTGCAAGAGCGTTGTTAAGAGCTCCGCTGGAATAGCCAGAAAGATTGCCCGAGCCGTTTGTGTTAAATATAAAATTAAGGTTCGGTGTATCTGAAAGGAAATAACCACTTAATATCATATCGTAGTTTTTGTTGTTTATGATATTAACGAGCTCGCTTTGAGTGTAAGGATAAATATTAACTTTAACGCCAATCTTTTTTAAATCCGATTGAATATATTCGGCGGCCTCTAAACGAATGGGGTTAGCGGGTGTATATATAACAGCCAATGAAATTTCTAAATTGCCCGAAGCGGAATTTAAGTATCCGTCACCGTCAACGTCAACGTAGCCTAATGCCCGAAGCTTTTCCTGGGCAAAGGAAAGGTTGTTGTCGTAGCGGGTTATGGAAGCGCTGGACAGAGAAGTATCGTTAAAAAGAGGCTGCTCGGCACCGGTAGCCTTTGTTAAATAAACGTTGTTAATAATATCTGTGCGGTCTATTGCGTAGGCTACGGCTTTTCTGAAATCTGCCTGCTGCATAATGGGTCGTTGACAGTTAAAGGCGAGAAAAACATAATTGTGTGAAAGATAGTTTTGTTCGTTTACTCCCGAGAGAATTTCATAAATCTCGGTGGTCTTTGCGCTTGAAGGCACGCAATCAAGATTTCCCAGGGCAAAATCAGCCATAATAGCTTCTGTGCTCGAATAGCCCTTTGCAGAAATACTGCTTATATAGGGAAGCTTTTTCCACCATTTTGTAAAGGCGGTAAGCTGCATACTCGTTCCGCCCGAAAGAGAAAGCGCATCTGCCTTAAAGCAACCGCTACCTACGGGAATGTCCTTGGTGTCTGCAGGCTTGCCTTCGTAATAGCCCTGGGGAATAATAGGTATATTTAAAGCGTATATAAGGGCAAAGGATGTGTTTTTAGGATAGATTATAAGCGTGTTATCATAGCCTTCAACCCTTGCAATATAAGCGGAGATATCGCTGTAATAAATGCTTGTGGGATTTGATAAAATGGTGTTGATGGTATAAACGGCATCGAGGGCATCAACCTCGCCCAAGGCGCTGTCGTGCCAATGCACGTTGGTGCGTAAAACTACCGTCCAGAAGCCGCCCGCTTCGTCGTATTTCCAGCTTTCAGCAAGGCAGGCAGTTGGCTCCATAACGTCATTGAACTCAATAAGCGGTTCAAAAATCATAGAGAAGATGTTGCGCATTTGCATCTCCCGCACAAAGAGGGGGTGCATAGAATAGGGGTTGGCGTTCATAGGAATACGCAAGGTACCGCCGTTTAATGGCGTCTTTACCGTGCCCTGAGAGTTGCTGTTATCAACGGGGGGCAAAATAGGTGTATCGCTTTCGCTCGGTGCGCAGGCACAAAAAACCAAAACACAAAGCAAAACCGATGCGCAAATTTTAAAAAATAGCTTAAGCATAGAGCTTTTTGTAGAAATCATATCTTACCGACACCTTTTTTACGTATTGAGAGGTTTCCTCAAAGGGAATTTTAGTTAAGGTTTTACCGTCCGAGGAATATTCGGGGTTGTTCAGCCAAGAGCGTACGTTGCCTTCTCCGCCGTTATACGCGGCAAGCACTAAATCTGTATCAAAGCCGAATCTTTCGTTTAAGTAGGCAATATAGCACGTGCCGATGCGAATGTTCGTTTCGGGATCGGTCAGCACAATGCTGTCGTAGCCTAATTCATATTTTTTGTTTAGCCATTGGGCAGTATTGGGCAATATTTGCATTAAGCCTATTGCACCTGCGTGGGATTCGGCGCTGGGGTCAAAGCCGCTTTCCGTATTTATTACGGCATAAACAAAGAATTTATCAATATTATATTCGGCGGAATATTTTTCCACAAAACTTTCGTATTTAATGGGAAGCTTTTTATAAATGGCGTAATTTCCCCAGCCGAAAACTATAAATATCAGCGCCGCCAAAATAAGAACTGTAATTATAATTTTAGGAATACTGCGTTTTAAATAATTGTTAGCACTCATTTTCTATTTCCTTTAAAATATTATCCATTTGTTTTAGGGTGTTTTCCATTGAACCGTTGTTGTCAAGCACAAAGTCAGCCTGCGCTGTGCGAACACTGTCAGGAACCTGGCGGTTGATGCGGCTGAGCACGTCTTCCCGTGGCAACCCGCGTTTAACTGCGCGGTCAACTCGCTTCTCCGTATCGCACACAACAACCAAAACCTTGTCGCATAAATGTGTTAGATTGGCTTCAAATAAAAGCGGAACGTCAAGCACAATTATTTTTGCGCCCGTCTTTTTTGCCGCCTCTGTTTGCAGGAGCATTTCCTCAACGATTAATGGGTGCAAAATACTGTTAAGTGCTTGGGTGCGTTCTTCGTTATTGAAGCAATAGGTGCCTAATTTTTGTCTGTCCAGCCTGCCGAAGACAAAAAATTCTTCTCCAAACTCCTTTAAAATAGCTTTTGCTCCTTTTGAACCCTTAACCGTAACCTTATGAGAAATTTTGTCTGCATCAATTACGGGAATATTCTTTTGCTGTAAATAGGCGGAAACCGTGCTTTTGCCCGAAGCAATACCGCCCGTTAAGCCTAATATCATTTTAGTTCAAACCAAGTCCTTCCTGCGTTAGTATCGGCGATAAGAGGCACGTTTAAGGAAACCACGTTTTCCATAACGTCCTTAAGCATTTTGCGGCACTCCTCTTGATAATCCTTGTGCACCTCAATAATAAGCTCATCGTGCACTTGCAAAATAAGCTTGCCTAAAGCGCTGTTTTCGTCCAGCTTCTGCTGTACCTTGAGCATAGCCAGTTTAATTATATCCGCGGCACTGCCTTGAATAGGTGCGTTCATGGCAACGCGCTCGCCAAAGGAACGGATATTATAATTTTGCGCCTTTAGCTGTGGAATTTCTCTGCGCCTGCCCAAGATTGTTTGGGCATAGCCGTGGCGTTTTGCTTCGCTTACGCTTGTTTGCAGATATTCCTTAACCTTGCTGTAGCGTGCAAAATACTTTTCCATAAACTCGCCTGCTTCAGCGCGTGACGAATGAATATTTTTTGCAAGGCCAAAATCGCTTATGCCGTAAACAATACCAAAGTTTACTGCCTTTGCCTGACTGCGTTGGGCAGGGGTAACGTCGTTGATATCAATTTCAAGAATCTCGGCGGCGGTACGTGCGTGAATATCCTCGTTGTTTTTAAAGGAATTTATTAAGGTTTCGTCACCGGAAAGATGAGCCAAAATACGCAACTCAATTTGAGAATAGTCGGCGTTAACAAGTACGTAGTCCTCTTTTTCCGCAGAAAATGCCTGGCGAATGTTTCTGCCCGAAGCATATCTGACGGGAATGTTCTGCAAGTTGGGGTCGGTGCTTGAAAGCCTGCCCGTAGCCGTAACAGCCTGCTTAAAGGTAGAGTGAATACGGTTATCCTTGGGCGAAATCAAATTGAACATAGCATCTACGTAGGTGCTTTTAAGCTTTTGAAGCTGTCTGAATTCGATTATAGGCTCAATAATGGGGTGGTCGAGAGCTTCGAGAACATCATTATCGGTAGAATAGCCACGCTTTGTTTTTTTCTTTGCGGGCAAGGCTAAATCAACAAATAAAACATCGCCAAGCTGTATAGGGCTGTTTATGTTAAATTCCTTGCCTGCGATGGTGTAGATTTCTTTTGTCAGCTCACTTAAACGGGCGGAGAACTGTGTGCCGAGAGAACGCAAAATATCTTCGCACACAAAGAAGCCTGTTTTTTCCATAGAAAACAGCACCTTTACCAAAGGTAATTCCACGTCAAAGTAAAGAGCCGACAGATTTTTTGCTTCAAGGGCTTTTAATTGTTGCTCGTGTATATAGAAAATTGCCGCGGCGCCTTTTTCACACGAATAGCGTGAAGCAATTTTGTCAAAAGCAAAATCCTCGCTGCCTGCATCTAAAAGATATTCGGCAAGCATAACGTCACCTGCAATATATTCTATATTGCCGAAGGTATGCATCAATGCTTTTGCATCGTAAAAATATTTTTTTACTGTTTTATCCTGCATATAAGGCGCAAGAGAAGAAACTATCTGCTCCAAGCTTGAGCCTAAAGAAAACAAATCGTAAGAAACGCTTGCGCAGAACTGCTCGTTTTTATTTAAGGCAACGAAAACCTTGTCGTTTTCTATATATACTGCCAAGGAATCGCCCGAGAACTTAAACTCGCTGAAATCCTTTGTAACGGGAACAAAAAGCGCTTCCGTACCGCCAACTCTGTCAAGCAACGATTTGAACTGATATTTTTTAAAAATCTCGGCACAAACGCTGTCGGCAGGGGGAGAATAAACTGTATCCTCAAGGGGAGAAACGGGAACGTCGCGCACGATGGTGGCTAAAAATTTGCTGTCAAAGGCATCTTTTTCGCCTGCGCGGATTTTCTCACCTATTTTGCCCGAAATTTCGTCGGCGTGCTGAAACAAATTTTCAATAGACGAATATTTTTCGATTAAACCAAGGGCGGTTTTTTCGCCTACGCCCGAAACACCTGGAATGTTGTCGGAGGAGTCGCCCATTAAGCCCTTTAAATCGCAAACCTGGTCGGCATTAACACCGTAATGCTCTTTCAAGTTGGCAGGGGTAAGCTTTACAACGTCGGTAATACCCTTTTTTGTAAACCAAACGGTAGTTTGCTCGCTTATAAGCTGAAATGAATCTCTGTCGCCTGTTAAAACGGCACATTCACCCCCTGCCTGCTCTACTAAAAGAGAGTAGGTGCCTATAATATCATCAGCCTCAAAGCCCTGCTTTTCGTAACAGAACACGCCTAAGGCTTTCAGAACTTCCTTTAAAAGCGAAATTTGCGGTACAAGCTCTTCAGGCATCTTTTTTCTGCCCGCCTTGTACTCGCTAAAGTGCTCGTGCCTAAATGTAGGATGCTTGATGTCAAAGGCGCAAACCACGTTTTCGGGCTTGTATTCATCAACAGCCTTATAAAACATTTTTAAAAACCCGTAAACTGCATTTGTATATACGCCCTCGCTTGTGGAAAGCACGGGCAAGGCGTAAAACGCGCGGTTTATCAAGCTGTTAGCGTCGATTAAGAGAGTTTTCATAGTTACTCCTTTTATAAAAATGGGTGAAAATGATTTAACGCAGAAAGATTAAATAAAATTAGTTAGAACCAAGCCTTAAACCAAGAGGGCAGCCAGCGGAGATATGTGTTAACGTAATCTCTTGAAACGCTTGTGCCCGACCAAATAGGCAGGAACATAATAAACAGTACAAGTGCGAACACGATTAAGCCTACAAGCAATCCTGCGGCAAGCTTGGGATTCTTGCGGCTTATGTGGCGCAGGGCATATATGGTAAAGAGTATTATAAAGGGAACAGATGCAAAATAGTGGTAGATAAAGATACATCTGCTGATGCCAACCCAAGGAAGCAGGTTGCAGGCAAGACCTAAAACAAGGAACATAAGCAGGCGGAAATCACGCTCGCCTTTGTCGGAAAGGTCATCATCGTTGGGAGAGAAAACAGACCAAATACCGCTTGCTGCGGCTTTGCTTTCGGGAAGCTTAGCGCCTATAATTCGTTTAACAAACACGAATATTGCCGAAAGTGTGCAAATAAGACCCGAATACCAAACGGCAGGGTTGCCGAAGGAATATATTGCCGACATGGTTGTGCTTGTTGAAGGACCCGAATAGAAGAACATGGGCAAGTACATAACGGGCCAGGTGTACCAATCGCTTTGGTAGCTGTGGGTTGCTTCTAATTTGGAGTGATAGTTAAACATTGCGGATTGGTTATCCAAGATAATCTTATACCAGGGTCTTGTTTCGCCTGCGGCATTCCAATATGGATAATAGGAAGCACAATAGATTATCAGGGGAATGATTATAAACACAAGCACGCAGAACAAAAGCGTGTAGCAGGTGTTGGTAACAAAGGTTGCGGTAACGTGCTCTAAATATTTTTTCCGTTCGCCCGTTGCAACCTTTAGTGCCTTTTTAGCTACCAGATATTCGCAGTATCTGCGATATACGGTTATAAAGAATATTACTGCAAGACCTGCGCCTGCATACAAGCAAATCCATTTGCTTGCCGCACCCAAGCCGAAGGAAAGACCGCACAAGCCTAAAGGTATAAAGGTCTTTAACAAGGGCGTATCGTAGAAGCTTATGCTGTAATACCAGTACATAAACAGGAACATTAAAATGATGAACAGTACGCCGTAGGAGTCGATGGTTGCGATTCTCGTCTGAACAAAATGCATACCGTCAAGCGCCATAAGCAAGGCGGCACCCGTAGCCCAAGCAGTTTTTCTGAACAGTAAAAGGGCAAGGAAGTAAATGGCGGGAATCATTAAAACGCCTGCCAACGTGCCTGCAAAGCGCCAGGCAAAAGGATTCATTCCCATAAGGGAAACGCACCAGGAAATAATGTCCTTGCCAAGCGGCGGGTGAGTCCATTCGTAAATAGAAAGACCGTTAGCGCTTTCGTATGCGGTACGAGCGTGGTATATCTCGTCAAAGTACATACTGTTCATATACGTTGCGCCTTCGTAGGGTACTAAATCCTGCTCGTCAAAAATGTTAGCGCCACCCTTTTCGCCTTGGTTAAAGGCGGTAACGTTTACAATTTCAATGGGAGTGGTAGCATCTTCGGTTTCAAAGAAGCCGATTTCAATTAGACGCAAGGAGGTGGAGCCCGTTGAAATCATTACGTATCTTGCGCTTATATCATGGGACATTTGGCGCCAATAATATAAATTACCTGCTTCTACGTTGTAGGTTTGATTGCCGAACCAGTTAACACCGTCCTCGGAGAAGGTTACGCCAAAGGTGCCTGTGCATACGCTTGTAAAATAGTAACTGCGGTCAATATTCTTTACTGCACCGAAATCGGCAATAACGTAATCGGAGGAAGAGGTTGTGCGCCAAGCCTCGCCGCAGCTGCCTGCTTGAATACTTGTGCTTGCAAAGCATAAATATTCAGGAGTATTTGGGTCAAGAGGAGTATTATCCTCTTTATAAACGGCAGAAACGGGAACGGCGGTGTTGCCGTCGTAGAAGGTGACGGACGTTAAGTATATGGCGTCGGAGCCTTTAACTAAAACGCGGTCAACGCTTTGAATATAGTCTGTGCCAACTATAAATTCACCGTCATATAAGGCGTTGGTACCTGCAGGGGGAACAAGGGCAACAATATCGGTCCAAGGAGAGCTTGTATCAGCGCCTGCTACGGCATTTGAGGGAACGGCAAAAGCTACCGAGCTACCTTCGGAATACGTAACGAAGCCTTGAACAGAACTGATTGAAACGGGAGAAGCAAAGGTTACTATATAATTGCCGCCGTTTTGCCAGGGGGTAGCACTTTGTGCCGAAGAAGGCACGTAGCTGTCCTGAGCGTCAATTAAAGCTTCAGCGCGCAGGGTTGCGGTGTCGGAGGGCATAACGGAATGGGTTATGCTTGCGATTTCAACGGGAGCGCCGTTTCTTATAACGGCAACCTCACCTAAAGAAAGGGCGGAAAGAGCTTTAATTCTTACATATCTTGCGGTGGCAGGCTTTTGAATATCGGTCCAGCCGTTTGCGCTTGTAACGTTACAGTAGTTGTAACGGCTGAAATTGCTTCCGTCAGAGGAAATATATACCTCAAAGCTGCCGTTAGGTTGAAGAGAGTTGTAGCTAAAACCATCAAAGGTCTGCTCTGAACCTAAATCCAAGGTGGCGGTAGTGCCTGCAGAGTCGGGGTGCCATTGAGTTTCGGCGGCCTTTGTATCGCCTAAATTGGTAAAAGCCACGCAAGCGTATATTGCAGTAATAAGCAGGCAAATAAGAACGTCCTTTAAGGTAACCTTGGGAAACTTGAAGCCACGGCGGGCTTCAAGGGCTAAAAGCTCTCGGGAAGTCTTCTTTGAAAGACCGTTGATGGTTTCCGAATCACCTTGAGCAGAGCTTTCAGTTTTAGAAAACGCTTTGTTAGCAGAGCCTTTGCCGTCGCCATTTGATTCTATAAAGGCAGGAAGCTTTGGCGCTTTGTCCTTTAAAAGCTCAAAGGATACGAAGGCTTGATATACAAACAGCAATACGGTGAGCAACGAGCCGATTACAAAAACAGCATCGTCGCTACTCATATAAACAGCTAAATCCTCGTAAATATACAAAACGCAGGCGGTGTTTATAAAGTTGAGCAAGCCGTAGCCTGCGGCTATGGCAACCAAACGGAAATCCTTAAAGTGCACAAAGCCCATTAAAAGCATAATGATAACGGGGAAAATGTATCTTTCGTGAGTACGGGTGGAGAAAACAACGGCACCGGCTAAAACAAGGGCGGAAATTATCCAGAACCAATGGGTGCTTACTATGCCCTTACTCTTTTTTATGGCAAGAGCAAAAAGCAGAACTCCAAGGACTACAGAAAGAACAACGCCGATAGTGCCTAAGGTGGAATAGGACAAACCTAAAACTGAAATCTGTCCGCTGGGCGCCCATTGACCGCCTAAAAGACCCATAAAGCCAAAGGACGAAAGGGTTGCATAATCATATGAGCCAAGGGTATTCATATACTTGTCAAAAAGCCAGGAAGCAGACTGTCCGTTTTGCATCAGGATTGAAAGACCGACGAAAATCACTCCGCCGCCAAGCAGACCGCCAAAGCCTTTGGCAAGGCGCATAAGACTGTCCTTTGTGTCAGAATCAAAATTCTTAAATATAATGATAAATTCGCGCAGGGCGGCAAGCAACATTACGGGGCCGAAGAGCACCGCCTGGGGCTTGAAAAGCATACCGATAAAGAATACGATAACCGAAAGTCCAAACTTATCCTCGTCAATAAGCCAGAAGGTTAAAAGCATAAACAAAACTAAAATGGAATCAACCTGTCCCCAAATGGCAGAATTCAAAATAGCCGTGGGTAAAAGCGCGTAAGCAACACCCAGGGCGAGAGCCAAGGACTTGCTTAAATGCTTTTTAGCAATTTTGATAATTAAAACTGCGGCAAGAATGTCGCAAACCACAGCGGGAAGCTTTAAAAGCATTAAGCCAATGCCGGAACTTAAGGAAACAGAAGAAAATATAGAAGAAATAAGCCCGAGCACCATCATATATAAGGGCGGATAATCGCAAAAATAATTTTCCGAGTAGAAGCCCAGGGGACCTACGTTTGCCATATGCTTACCCCAAGCGGTAAAGCAGTTAATGTCAACCTTAAAGCCTACGTACATAACGGAAGCAATAAGGCGCACAGCCAAAGCGGCTAAAATTATAATATAAGCGGTTTTTTCAGATAAAAGCTTCTTTTTAATAAGAAGGTAAAGTCCGCCCGCAAGCACAGCAAAATATAAAACGGCGCGCAGAATAATTTCGAGTTCAATGCCGCCTACGCCCTTTTCCTTATCGTCATTATCGGTCGAAGAGGTAAAGGCGTCCATTGAAGCGGCATACACGCCCTTTGGAAGCTCTTTGATGCGAGTAAGGGAAACGTTGTCAAAATACGCACAGCCCTTACAGTCGGCACTGTAATAGCCAAGGCGAAGGGCAACGGAAACCTCCCTCGTGGAAGCACCTGTTTTGCCGTAAACGGTAATCTGCGTCCAATCCTTGTCGGCAGTAACGTATTCGCTGTGACAGTAGGTGTTCATAAAGGAAAGATTTGCACCTGATTCAACTGAGTCACTAAAAGGCGCAATAAATTCGGTTTTTACCATTGCGCTTAAGCAATAGTATGAATTCCGCGCTACTGCTACCGTTTGTACGAAACGGGCGTCGTTAAATTCAAGACTCTCTATTTTTAAAACGGTGCTGCCGTCAGGGGCATCGGCCAAAACCACCGTGCCGTAGGAAGTGGTATCACCGGAGGTATCATACCTCTCCAAGAACCAATCCTGCACGCCTTCTGCGGAAGCTTCAAAGCTGCCGTTTTTAAGCAGGTTGGTGTCCATCGGCTGATTTGAGCCCGGTGCGCAGGCTGAAAGCAGCAGTAAAACGATAAAAAGTAGCGCTAAAATCTTTTTCTTCATAAAAAGCTCCTAAATGTGTTTGTTTTTATTAGGTAATTATAACGTGCGCCTTTTAAAAGGCGTTTTCTATGTGGGTGATTTCAGGTGCGTTATCTAAAAAAGAAATTTCAACAACGTCAAACCTGCAGGGAACCTCTTTTTTTATTTTGCAGGCAAGGTAATGGCTTGCCGCATAACGAATATTTTTTTGCTTTGCCGCAGTTACGGCTTCTCTGCCCATACCGTTAAGGGAACTGTGACGCGTTTTAACTTCAACGAAGATTATTACGCCCTTATGCATAGCAACAATATCAAGCTCGGCAAGGCGGGAGGCGTGATAATTTTTATCTAAAATTTTATAATGCTTCTTTTTTAAAAATTTCTCGGCAAGGGCTTCGCCTAAATTGCCTTTTTCTTTGTTATTCATAATATTTTTGTTAAAAAGCTTGCTCTGTGGTAGGGACAAGGGCCGAATTCGCGAATTTTTTCAATATGCTCCTTTGTACCGTAGCCCTTATGCTTGGCAAAGTTGTACATTGGATATTCTTCGTGAATTTTAAGCATATAGCGGTCACGCGTAACTTTTGCTATGATTGAAGCCGCGCCGATGCTTGCGCTTAAAGCGTCACCGCCTATTACAAAGCGCTCGTTTTCAATGGCGTTAATTACAAAGTTACCGTCAATAAGCAAGAAATCGGGCTTTTGAGATATTTGCTCTACGCAAGAGCGCATAGCAAGCTTTGTTGCTTCTAAAATATTTATTTGGTCGATGGTCTTTTGGTCAACCATCACGCAGGAAACTATTGACGTAGCATAAATTTCATCAAACAGCTTTTCGCGCTTCTTTTCCGAAAGCTTTTTGGAATCGTTTATACCTAACGGAATATTATTTTTATCAAGAATCACGCAGGCGGCGCACACGGGACCTGCCAAGGGGCCGCGACCTGCCTCGTCAATACCGCCTATGAAGCGGTAGCCTGAAGACAAAAGCTCGTTTTCAATATCAAAGGTCATTGGGTACCTCCAGGGATATTTTTCCTAACGTGCCGTTTCTGAATTCGTCTAAAAGCATTCTGGCACAGCGAGTGTAGTCAAATTCCTTGTTTTTTAATATGAATCCGCGGCGGGCACAAATGGCTTCGAGGTCAGCCAAATCATCGTCGGTCAGTTTTATGCCGTAGCGGTTTTCGATAGATGAAGGGTACTGTTTTTTAAGTGTTTTCAGAAGTTCAAAGGCAAGCTCGTCCAGGTCAAGAATTTCGTCGTTCAAAGCACCTGTAAACGCCAAATAACGTGCGCTTAATTGGTTGTCAAGCCTTGGCCAAAGAAGCCCAGGGGAGTCAAGCAGATCAACGGCGCCTGTTTTGACCCATTGTTTGCCGCGGGTAACACCGGGCTTATTGCCCGTTTTTGCTTTCTGGCTTCCGCAAAGGGAATTTATAAGGGTGCTCTTTCCGCAGTTGGGAATACCTGCAACAAGCGCGCGCATATTGCGTTGCATTCCGCGCGATTTAAAATATTCTGCTTTTTCGGCACAAACCTTGTTAAGCATATTAATTACGTCCGTTTGCTTGCCTTTAGCTGTTATCTCAAGTGCAGGCAGATTGTTTTGCTTAAACCAATCTAACCAAAGGCGAGTCTTGCTTTTGTCCGCAAGGTCAGCCTTATTCAAAAGAATAAGCCGAGGCTTTTGGAATTTTTCAATATCGGGGTTGCCGCTGGAAAAAGGAATACGCGCATCTCTTATTTCGATAATAACGTCAATAAGCTTTAAGTTTTCCTGCATCATTCGCTTTGCTGCGGCCATATGCCCGGGATACCAATTTATAAAATTGTTTTCACTCATTAAATATCTTCCTTTATGTAAAGCGTGCGATAATGTTGCCCGAAATATAAACCCCTAAAGAACGGCAAGAGCCTATGGGAACAAAAGACTTTGCGGCGGTAGAAACGATGGGGTATTTTTGGGCAAATAAACGCCAATTATAATATATAAATATATTATACCAAATAATATAGAAAATAGAAAGAACTATTTTAAAAAACTTTTGCGTACCGATAGGGAAATAAACGTAAACAGAAGTTGACATGGCCGCAACCAAAAAATACTTGTGCAAAGTGTAAAGATTTGTTATAATACAAAAAGCGTCTTTGGATTTTACTCAAATAATACGTTTATAAAACACAAGAGGGATTTTTTATGACAGATATTAAAAATGTTCTTAAAGGCTTTGGATTGAGCGAGGACAGCGTTGTTGTTCCTTGGGGTAACGGTCACATTAATGATACTTTCAGAGTAAATGACCGCTATATTGTTCAGCGTATAAACACAAAGGTTTTCCGCGATCCTGACGGGCTTATGAACAACATTAAGCTTGTTACCGAGTTTTTACATAAAATTATAAAGGAAAACGGCGGTAATCCCGAACGCGAGGCTTTGACAATCGTTCCTACCTGCGACGGTAAACTCTATTTTACCGATAGCGACGGAACTTGCTTCAGAATGTACATTTTCATTGAAGATTCCTTAAGCCTTGACAGTGTTGAAACAAAGGAAGATTTTTATTCCAGCGGCTTAGGCTTTGGTAATTTTCAGCGTAGCTTAGGTGCCTTCGATGCAAGCCTTTTAGCCGAAACCATACCTAATTTCCACAATACCGTAAGTCGTATGCAGGTTTTTGAAAAGGCTGTAGAGGAGAATAAATCCGGCAGGGCAGGCGATTGCCAGCAGGAAATAGCATTCGTTCGCGCTCATAAGGAAATGGTTGAAAAGATTTTTGACCTTTATGCACGCGTTCCTTTGCGCGTTACCCATAACGATACGAAGCTTAACAACGTTTTGCTTGACAATAAGTCGCGCAAGCCTCTTTGCGTAATTGACCTTGACACCGTTATGCCCGGCAGAGCTGCTAATGACTTTGGTGATGCTATTCGCTTTGGCGCTTCCACCGCCGCAGAGGACGAAACAGATTTAACAAAGGTTAAATTTGATATTTCGCTTTATGAGGCTTTTGCAAACGGATTTTTAGACGGTTGCGGTGACGTTCTGACAAAGGAAGAAAAAACCTCTCTTGCCTACGGCTGCTTGCTTATGACCTTTGAGTGTGGTATGCGCTTCTTAACCGACCATATTGAAGGCGATACCTACTTTAAGATTCACAGAGAAAATCATAACTTGGACAGATGCCGTACACAATTTGCGCTTGTTAAGCAAATGGAAGAGCAGTTTGACAAGATGCTTGAAATTATTGAAAAATAAAATATTGATTTGCCTGCCGAGAAAGTCGGCAGGTTTTTTATTGCAAAAACATTTTTCATAGCGTATAATAAGCTTACTAAACAAAAGGAAGCATAAAAATGAGCAAACAAGAAAAGTCCCTGAATATTACGCCCATTGCGTACATTTATAACGATTTTAACGATAAGTTCGGCATACCCCGTCAAAGCGGTCTTGTACCCGAAATGGAATCCGTTATAATATTTGAAAAGGAATATGCTTCTAAAGAAGCACTGCGCGAAATAGAAAACTTTTCTCATCTGTGGCTGTTGTGGCATTTTTCGCAAAATTCAAAAAACGAGTGGTCACCTTGTGTTCGTCCGCCGCGGCTTGGTGGAAATAGGCGGGTAGGCGTTTTTGCAACACGCTCGCCCTTCAGACCTAATCCCATTGGGCTTTCATCGGTAGAGCTTAAAGAGGTTAAGGAAATTAAAGGTAAGGGCTTGTGCCTTGTGGTTACGGGCGCGGATTTGGCTTCGGGCACGCCCATTTTTGATATTAAGCCGTATATTGCTTATACTGACAGTCACCCCGATGCCGTGGGCGGCTTTGCTGATGAGGTTATGAATTATGAGCTGCAGGTTGTGTTTCCTGCTTCCTTTAGCGAGAAGCTTTCGCAAAAGGATTACAAAACGGTTTGCAGACTGCTTGCTCAAGACCCAAGACCCTCTTACCAGCACGATAAAAATCGAATTTACGCAATAAGCTTCGGGGATTTTGAAATTAAATTTGCTGTTGATAATGGAGTTTTGACCGTTGTTGAGGTGCAAACGCAAACGAAATAATGAAACATCTCAAAAAACAAAAAATTAGCGCTATTTATAACGGGAAATTGCGCTAACACTATTGATTTTTAAATTTTGCTATGGTATAATTTACAAAAATACAACTTTACGAGGTGGAAAAATGACAGTAAAAACTTGGCTTGCCGCCGAAATAGAATTTACGAGCAATGTTCAATACGAAAACCCCTTTGAGCAGGTTGATGTGGACGTAACCTTTACCCTGGGTAGAAACAAGCTTACTTATCCTGCTTTCTGGGACGGTGGAAATATTTGGCGCGTACGCTTTGCCTTAAATAAAGCAGGCATGTGGAAATATAGCGTAAAATGCTCAGATAAGACTAACACGGGTCTTGTGGGTGAAGGTGAAATTGAATGTGTTAAGTATGACGGTGACCTTGAAATTTATAAGCGCGGCTTTATTAAAACAGAGCCTGATAAGCGTTATTTTATGTATAATGACGGAACACCCTTCTTCTATTTGGGTGATACCCATTGGAATTTTGCCAAGGAGGAGTTTGATGAAGCGGGCGACCACGCAGGTGACCTTGAATGCGCTTCTCACTTTAAATATCTTGTTGATAAGCGCGCGGAGCAGGGCTTTAACGTTTATCAGTCAGAGCCCTTGGGCGCACAGTATGAATGGTTAATCGGCAACGGCTTAGGCGAAAATGCTATTCCCGGATTTCAGGATTTGGACAGACGCTTTAAATATATTGCAGACGCAGGCTTCGTTCACGCTAATGCGCAGATTATGTTCCCTCGCTTTATGAGCAGAATTCCCCGTGTGTTCGATGAAGAATATCTTTACCGTTTAGGTCGTTATTGGGCTGCAAGATATGCGGCGTATCCTTGCTTCTGGACTCTTGCTCAGGAGATTGACAACAACTTCTATTTTGAGCGCGGCGACCAAAAGGTATATGATAAAGAAAACAACCCCTACAGAATTATCGCCAAAGGCTTGCACGAAAACGATCCCCTTAAACAGCCGTTAACTGCCCATATGGAGTTTACCGAGGTTCCCACAAGAAACGGTATGGACGGAACAATGCCTTCGAACAGTGCGTTCAGGGACGTTGAAGGTCATACTTGGTGGGGCTATCAATGGAGCAGAGATTTAAGCAAGCCCGTAGATTACGAGTTTGCACGTGACGGTTGGCTTAACGGTCAGGGTAAGGTATGTATTCTTTATGAATCCCGTTACGACCATCTTTGGACAAAGGAATTCGGTGCAAGAAGCCAAGGCTGGATGGGTATATTGAACGGTCTTTACGGCTATGGCTACGGCGCAATTGATATTTGGTGCTATAAGAGTGAATATCACCATAACTTTGATAGCTTTGACGGCTTAGAGAAAATTACTCCCGAGGATAAATCAATGTTCTGGCCCGAGGCGGCAGAGCTTAAAAGTGCATATCAATGCGTTTATATGAAGGAGTTCTTTGAAAAATTAGAGTGGTGGAAGCTGATTCCCAGATTTGATTCGAACAAATACTTCATTTCCGAAAAAGAGAATTTCCACGCTATTGCAACCGATGAAAGAGATACTATCGTTATCTACTTTGCAAATCAGGATTTTGCAACGGGTAAATTGACCAATCTTGATAGGGCAACCTATACAAGCCAATGGTATAACCCGCGCACAAACGAGTATTTGGAAGAAAAAACCTTCACTCCCGACGTTCAGCGTCAGTACAAGGTTGAAGACAAGCCCGACAGTCAGGACTGGGTTGTTTTAATAAAAAAGGTTAAGTAAAAGAAAAAACAAAAAAACAGCGCCAAGCAAAAATGCTTTAGGCGCTGTTTTTTTGTTTTTGGTTTTCTGTATAAAAAACCGACAACTGTTTGGCTAATATAATTGTTTGAAAGCTTTGTAAATTCAGCGGCTGTTGGTTTAGCCTAATTTTCGTCGCAGTTTTTCAATTGAACGGCTTTCGATGCGGGAAATCTGCACTTGACTTATACCCATAATTTCAGCAATACGCGTTTGAGTAAAATCTTTGTAATACCTGAGAAAAATCACTTTCTTTTCTTTATCGTCAAGCTGGTTTATACATTGACGCAAGGCAAGGGTATCGGTTAATTGGGCGCGAAAACGGTTATCTTCCAACAAATCCATTTGGGTAGTGCCGGCCTCATCAAAAACAGGCTCGTCAAGGGAAGCGCAAGGGTTCATACTTTCAAGGGCAAAAATGATATCTTCCACTGTGCAGCCAAGCTCTTTAGCAATTTCCTCAGCTCTGGGCTCATATCCGTTTTTCAATGAAAGGCTTTGTCTGCAAAACCTTATTTTTTGTTGTAGCTCTTTTAATGAACGAGGCATTTTAACCGGTGTGTTATCACGGATAAAGCGCTTAAGTTCCCCGGTGACCATGGGCACAGCATAGGTAGAAAACCGTACGTTAAAGGAAGCGTCAAAACCCGAAATTGCCTTCAGCAGACCTATAGCGCCTATTTGAAACAAATCTTCATATTCAACACCGCGCCCTAAAAAGCGCTTTACAATAGATTTTATCAATGGTGCGTTTTCCGCCAAAAGAGTATCCCGAGCGTCGTTATCACCCGCTTTTGAAAGTTCAATTAAATTTAAGGTTTGCTCGTAATCCCATTTCAATTCTTTTCGCCAATCCTTTTTTCCATAACCACCCGTGTTCCTTCGTCAAGTGCCGAAACAACGGATATGTAATCCATAAAACTTTCCATTACCATAAAGCCCATACCTGAACGCGTTGAGTCAGAGCAGGTAGTATAAAAAGGCTGACGTGCCTTTTCAACGTCATCAATGCCTACGCCGTAATCAACAATTTCGATTTTAACAAGATTATCAGTTGAATAAAGGCGCATTTCGATTTCCCCTAAAGTGTCGGGGTACCCGTGAACAATAGAATTTGTAACTGCTTCGCTGACGGCAGTTTTAACATCTGCAAGCTCACTTATGGTGGGGTTTAGTGGGGCTAAAAACGCGCTGACACAAATGCGCGCAAAGCTCTCGTTTTGAGAAAGGGAAGTAAATTTTATTATTGCATTGTTTTTCATTTTTCAGCATCTCCTTCTAATTTAGGTATTACCGAATATACGCCGGACATTTTAAGCAGTTTTTCTATGTTTTCTTTAGCACCCTTTATGCGCAGGCGGCGGGTGGCAAACAGTTTGTATCTGCCTAAAAGCACGCCTATTCCGCTGGAGTCCATAAAAGTCAGGTCGGATAAGTCAAAAATAATAGTGTCGGCACCGCTCTGAAGAATTTTTTTATCCAAATCTTCACGAATTTTTGGGGCAGAATGGTGGTCAAGCTCACCGTTTAGTTTAAGTGTCAGTTTCATAATATTCCTCCTTGAATGCGTATAACAAAGAACTTCATTTTGCTTTTTAACAGTATCTGCCTAAAGAATACTGTAATAAATAAATATTTCCTTTAAATATTTTTGTCATAATTTAACTATTTTTGCCTTTTTAGTTTTAAAGAAATATGGTATAATGTTTTTAAGCAGATTTTTTAAGTAATGCTTACGGCAAAGGTATTATGCAATTATATTTTTCAGCTCTAAAAACTCCTGTTTGACGGTTTCTTTTGCAAAAACGCATTACAGGCGAATTTGCTTGATTATAATTTGATAAAATAAAACAGCCTTAAGAAAAGCTGTTCAGGAAGATTGTATGATTGAACTTTTAAATTTGCGTGTGGAAATAGAAGCAACAAAAGAAGATTTATACTTTGTTGCCGCAAAAAAATTAAAGGTAAGCCGCCAACAGATTAAAAGCGTGCGGTTTACAAAAAAATCGGTAGATGCAAGGCGTAAAGACGATATCTTTTATGCCGCCGCTTTGCTTGTTCAAGTACAAGGCGACGAAAAAAAGATTTTATCTAAAGCAAAGAACAAAGACGCACGGATATATGTTTGCCCCGAGCCTGTTTTTACGCAAAAAATAACAAAAGAATTGCCTTTTCGCCCTGTAGTGTGCGGTTCGGGCCCCGCAGGTCTTTTTGCGGCATACACTCTTGCCCTTGCAAACGCAAAGCCTCTTGTAATTGAAAGAGGAGCAGACTGCGATACAAGGCTTAAAAAAATAGAAGAATTTTTTGCGCTGGGTAAGCTTGACAACAACTCAAACGTACAGTTCGGTGAAGGCGGTGCCGGCACGTTCTCTGACGGAAAGCTCACAACTAATATTCGCGATATCAGATGCAGAGCGGTGCTTGAAACCTTCTTTTCTTGCGGTGCTCCCGAAGAAATTTTATATTTGTCAAAGCCACATTTAGGTACGGATAATTTGTGCAATATAGTAAAAAATCTCCGAAACAAAATAATTGATTTAGGCGGAGAATTTTTGTTTGAAACGCGCCTTACCGATATAAAGCATCAAAAGGGAAAAATCAGCAGTATTTTAGTTGAAGAAAACGGCAAAAGCCGCGAGATTTTAACCGATAAACTTATTGTTGCCACAGGGCATAGCGCCAAAGACGTTTTTGAAATGCTTAAAAATCACGGTGTGAAAATGGAGCCAAAACCATTTTCTATAGGCGTAAGAGTGGAGCATAAGCAAAAAGCGATAAACGAAAGTCAATACGGTGTTTTTGCTTCAAAATTGCCTGCGGCTGATTATAAATTAGCTTGCCATTTGCCTTCAGGCAGAAGCGTATATACTTTCTGTATGTGCCCCGGGGGACAGGTGGTAGCAGCTTTAAGCGAACAGGGTTATTTGGTGGTAAACGGTATGAGCAATTTTGCTCGTGACGGTGAAAACGCAAACTCTGCGTTGCTTTGTAACGTTGAGCCAAGTGATTTTGCGGGGCAAGACGTGCTTGCGGGAGTTGAATTTCAGCAAAAATACGAAAAAGCGGCATTTGAGCTGGCAGGTAAAAACTACAAGGCGCCTGCACAGCTTTTAGGTGATTTTTTATCAGACAGACCGTCTGTAAAACAAGGGGAAATTACCCCTACTTATCCGTTAGGCGTTACCTGGTGCGAAATAAAAAAGTGCTTGCCTGAATTTGCAACGGAAGCGCTAAAAGAAGCTATACCTATCTTTGACAGAAAGATAAAGGGCTTTGCCCATAAAGATGCTGTTTTAACGGGCGTTGAAACAAGGTCATCAAGCCCCGTTAGAATTTTGCGCGATGAAAATATGCAAGCAAGCATTTCGGGTATTTATCCCTGCGGAGAAGGCGCAGGCTACGCCGGTGGAATTATGTCTGCCGCAGTGGACGGAATTAAGGTAGCTCAGGCTCTAATAAAAGAGTTAGAATAAAACACAAAAAAGACTTCTCGCCAGAGGGCGGTACAATAAAACAGTATAATAATGTTTTCGGGGAGGCGGCATGAGCAATCATGCCGCTTTTCCGTTCATAATGTCATAGAGTAAATTAGCGGGGAGTATGCCGATGTGATTGTAGCTGATGTCAACATCCTGCACTCTGTGTCCGCTGGACTTGTCCGGTGCGTGAACATATACGGCTTTCACCATATCGTTCAGCACAGCGGGAGTCAGCTTCTCAATGTACAAGTGCTTCTTCGCCAAACGGATGAAGTTATCGACACTCTCCACATGATTTTCTTGATTCTGTATTTCGTTTTCAAGCATTTCAATCTTGGCTCTCAGTTCTTCCTGCTCCTGTTCATAGTCATCAGATAACATCTGAAAACGAGCTTCGGACAGTTTTCCGTTGACCATGTCCTCATAAATACGCTTGAACAACCTGTCCAGTTCAGCCAGACGGTTTTCGGATTTCTGCAAGGTTCGCTTCTTGGCAGCGAGCTCTTTCTTGGCTTCGGCAGTTCGTTTTGCTCCCATTGCCTTGCGGAACTCGTCCTCATAGTCTGCGATACAGAGGAAAAGCAAACGCATATGCTGTAAAGTGCCTTCCTCCAATACAACTGCACGGATGAAGTGAGTTTCGCAGACATCCTTGCCCTTTTTACGGGAAGTGGAGCATACGAAGTGGTCTTGCCTTGTTTCAAATCTGTTGCTCGTACAGTAGTACAATTTCTCACCGCAATCAGCACAGTGAACGAGACCGGAGAACATATTGCTCTTGCCTGTTCTGGTGGGTCTGCGTTTATTCTTGCGAAGCTCCTGCACACGGGCGAAAGTATCTTCGTCAATAATAGCTTCATGGGTATTCTCGAAAATCTTCCATTGATCGGGAGGGTTTTCGAGTTTCTTTTTGCTCTTGTACGACAGCTTTCGAGTTTTGAAGTTGACCATGTGACCAAGGTATTCCATCTTTTCCAGTATGCCGGTGATGGTGCGTGGTGCCCATGCGTAAGGGTCATCGGGTGTGTT
>JAZNXV010000030.1:0-37023 GCA_045594045.1 Clostridia bacterium | reverse complement strand
AAAATTTCCGGTGGTAATGGCGAAAGGGATCACCTGTTCCCATACCGAACACAGAAGTTAAGCCTTTCAGCGCTGATGGTACTTGGTTGGAGACGACCCGGGAGAGTAGGTCGCCGCCGGAATCTATTAATGAACCGCATATTTGCGGTTCTTTTTTTTATATTCCTATTTGATTTTTTAATTTGGTTTAGCATATATACTTTTAAAATACATTGCCTGTTTGATTTAATTGTGATATACTTATAAAAAATATTGACGTAAATTTTGCGGTTGCTGTAAAAATATGTTTATCCGCAATATAATGTAGCGCACAAAAACAAGGAGTTTTTTATGAAGCAAATTTTTAAAAATGCTATTATTAATGGCAAAAAATGCGATATTGCTGTTGAAAACGGCAAATTTACTGAAATCGGTGTTTTTTCAGAAGCTGGTATCGATTTAGAAAATAAAAAGGTTATTCCCGGTTTAATTGATATACATACTCATGGTTGTATCGGTAACGATACAATGGATGGTGACACGCTTAATGAAATTTCTTTATACATGGCAAAAAACGGCATTACAGCGTTTTTACCAACCACAATGACTGTTGGTATGGACGAAATAAAAAACGTTGTAAATCAGCCCGATTTAACTACTGATGGCGCTAAAATATTGGGATTTCACTTGGAAGGCCCGTATATTAACGTTAACCGCAAGGGCGCACAAAATGAAAAATATGTTCGGATTCCCGATATTGATGAATTTAATTCATTACAGAATATTAAAATCGTCACTATTGCACCTGAAGTAGAGAATGCTCAAGAATTTATTAAAGCTTGCAAGAATGCCGTTGTGTCTATCGGACATACTGATGCTGATTACCACTGCACTGTTGAAGCTATTGAAAATGGGGCAAATTGCTTAACTCATACGTTTAATGTAATGCCACCGTTAACTCATAGGGCACCTGGTCCCATAGGCGCCGCCATTGACAAAAATATCTTTGTGCAGGTAATTTGTGACGGCGTTCATATTCATAAGAGTGTTATTACTATGCTTTACCGTACTTTTGGACGCGAAAGAATGATTTTAATCAGCGATTCTATGCGAGCAACGGGAATGACTGACGGAAATTATGAATTCGGAGGACAAACGATTATTGTCAAGGAATCCGTTGCCCGTACACTGGAAGGAGCAGTTGCAGGCAGCACGTCAAATCTGATGATGGGTGTGAAGAAAGCCATTGAATTTGGTATTCCCGAAGAAGATGCAATATATATGGCGACAAGAACTCCGGCAATTCTTTTAAATGAGAATAGGGGCTTAATTGAAAAGGGTTTTGAAGCAGATTTTGTTGTTTTAGATGATAATTTTGACGTTTCTATGACAGTTGTGGGCGGCAAAATAGTTTACAAACACTGAACAAACATAATTTTATGTAAAAAATACCAAAAATTTACAGTAAAATATTGACAAATTTGCAGTTCTATTGTATTATAATACCATAGCACTAAGGAGCAGGGTTATGATATACTGTAAAATTGTTGAAAGTTGCATAGTAATAGACTGCAAAACAACGCATGTGTACGGTCTTGATTTCTTTAAAGTTAAAGACGGAATGGAGTTGCCGGTTAAAACGGTGGAAGATATTTTTTGCGATTTAAACGCCGCGGAAAAATTAAAGAACCTGATAAACAAAGGTAACATAAGTGAACTCCATATTGATGATATTGTTGATGATTATATAAACTCGCTTTAAAAGTACAAAGCGAGTTTTCTTTTTGTTGACAATATACCCATAGGGGTATATAATAAATGTAATGAAAGAAGGTGTATTATGGAAAAATGTGATTGTTCGTCACGTAAAAAAGAGCGTTCTGTTGATGAAATGAAAAGCTTAATTAACCGATTAAACAGAATAGAAGGTCAAGTTAAGGGAATAAAAAACATGCTTCAAAATAACGCCTACTGTACGGACGTTTTAACACAAACGGCGGCGGTTAATGCGGCAGTTAGTGCATTTTCGAAGGAAGTTCTTGCATCACACATAAAAACTTGTGTTTTGAATGATATAAACCAAGGTAATATCAACAGTATTGATGAGCTTGTGGATACAATGTATAAATTTATTAAGTAGGTGCAATTATGAAATTTGACGTAACGGGAATGAGCTGTGCCGCGTGCAGTGCAAGAGTTGAAAAAGCTGTTAGTGCCGTCAAAGGTGTTAATAAATGCTCGGTAAATTTATTAACGAATTCTATGGAGGTTTCCGGTGATGCTGATGCGGATGATGTAATTTCGGCAGTATCAAAGGTCGGTTACGGTGCGCGTTTGCAGGGACAGATATCTGAAAAAGCTGTAAAAACGGATGATGCCATAAATAAATTAGTAGTTCAGTTAGTGCTTTCGGCAGTACTATCCTTAATACTTATGTATTTCTCAATGGGGCATTTAATGCTCGGCTTGCCTGTTTTTGAATTCTTTGAAGGCAATTATTTGGCTCTTGGTATTTTGCAAATGCTGTTGGCCGCATCGGTAATGGTAATAAATCAAAGATTTTTTGTAAACGGCTTTAAAGGGGGTATTCACGGCGCGCCGAATATGGATACATTAGTGGCGCTTGGCTCGGGAATTTCGTTTGTTTACAGCCTTATTTTGCTTTTTGAGATGACTTTAGGTGTAAACAACATACATTCACTTTACTTTGAATCTGCCGCGATGATTTTAACGCTGATAAGCGTTGGTAAAATGCTTGAAGCAATTTCAAAGGGCAAAACTACCAACGCTATAAAAAAATTGATCTCACTAAAACCCACTCAAACTACTGTTATTGTAAACGGAGAAGAAAAGCTTATTTCTGCAGAAAACGTAAAGGTCGATGATATTTTTGTTGTCAGGGCAGGGGAAAGCATTTCTGTTGACGGTACTGTTATTGAGGGCGAGGCCTTTGTTGACGAATCTAATCTGACCGGCGAAAGCTTGGCTGTTGAAAAGCGAGCGGCATCAAATGTTTCAGCAGGTACTATGAATAAATCAGGTTATATTAAATGCAGAGCGACCAAGGTCGGTGAAGATACGGTTTTAGCTCAAATAATAAAAACAGTTATGACGGCAAGTGCGTCTAAAGCACCGATTGCCAAAACAGCCGATAGGGTTGCAGGCGTATTCGTTCCCGCAGTAATTGGTATTTCTGTAATAACAGGTATAATCTGGGGGGCATTAGGGTATGATTTAAGCTTTGTTTTAGAACGGGCAATATCTGTGCTTGTAATTTCCTGCCCTTGCGCTTTAGGGCTCGCAACACCCGTAGCAATTATGGTTGGAAGCGGTGTAGGCGCAAAACACGGCATTTTGTATAAAAATGCTTCTGCGCTTGAAGAAGCCGGCAGAATAAAAACGGTGGTGCTTGATAAAACCGGCACTATAACAAAAGGGAGCTTTGAGGTAACAAGCATTATTGCAAAGGATGAAAGCAGACTGCTGCAGCTTGCATACAGTGTAGAAAGCAAAAGCGAGCACCCATTATCTAAAGCCGTTTGTAAGTATGCAAAGGAAATGGGCGTTAGTTTGCTGGAGCCAAGCGAATTTAAAGCCTCGGTAGGCAGGGGGGTTCAGGGAATTGCTGATAACACTCTTGTTCGCGGCGGAAACGCTGAATTTATGATTAACGAAATCGGAAAAGAAAATTTAGAAGCAGCGCAAGCTCTTGCAAAACAAGGAAATACGCCCTTATTTTTTGAAACAGAAAAGGAGTTTTTGGGCATAATTGCAGTTGCAGATGCGGTAAAGGAAACTAGCCGAGATGCTGTTAGAAAATTAAAAAAATTAGGAATAAAGGTCGTTATGCTTACGGGTGATAACGAGATAACTGCTAAATCAATCGCACAAAAGGTTGATATTGAAGACTATAAAGCAAGAGTTTTACCTAATGAGAAGGCAGAGATTATTCGTAAACTAAAACAGAATTCATCTGTTGCTATGGTAGGTGACGGTGTTAACGATGCTCCTGCGCTGACGGAGGCAAATTTAGGTGTCGCGATCGGTGCAGGAAGTGATATTGCTATAGATTCGGCAGACG
This sequence comes from Clostridia bacterium, assembly GCA_045594045.1. GTDB lineage: Bacteria > Bacillota > Clostridia > Christensenellales > QALW01 > UMGS1322. The sequence goes on along the minus strand of JAZNXV010000030.1, from coordinate 32,963 downwards.
TTGTGTTGATGAACAGCGACCTTAACGATGCTGTAGGCGCGTTTTATTTAGGCAAGAAGGTATTAAAAAATATAAAAGAAAATTTGTTTTGGGCGTTTTTGTATAATTGCATTGGAATACCTTTGGCAGCAGGTATATTCATTTTCAATTTAGGTTGGCAGTTGACGCCGATGATCGGCGCCGCGGCAATGAGTCTTTCAAGCTTTTGTGTTATATCAAACGCTTTAAGATTGAATTTTATAAAAATAAAGGATATTAAAAAGGAGAAAAAGATGAAAAAGGTTGTAAAAATAGGTGGTATGATGTGCGGACATTGCGAGGCAAGAGTAAAAAAACTGTTGGAAGGCTTTGCACAGGTTGATGAGGCTATAGTAAGCCATAAAAACGGTACGGCAATTTTAACGTTGAACGATTCGCTTTCTGATGAAGAAATTAAAAAGGCAGTGGAAGCAGACGGATATACGTTCGGCAAATAAATAATCTGCCTAAGCCGTTTAAATAAGCAAAACTTAAAAGATGCGCATATTCGGCTTAAAAATTAAATACTTAAAATTATCCGCTAAATATTACGTTCGGAGAAAAATTAAAACAACCGTTTATCGCGGTTGTTTTTTTGTGAGTTTTAATAAATAATCATTTTTTATCCGTCGATAAAACTGAAATCCAGCCTTTTTGAGATTTTATAGATATATATCCGATTAAGGTTGAAATTAAAGCACCGCAGCTATCAACAATAAAATCTTTCATTGTATCGAAGAGAGCTTGTCTTCCTGCTAAAACTGTGCCATCTTCAAGGGTATGCTTTTGCATATTTAAGCCTAATAAACCGTCGAAGGCGAATTCATAAAGCTCCCACAGAGTACTTAGGGTAAGCGAAAAGCAAAAGGCAAAAAGACAGACGAAAAAGGGCGAAAGATTAACGGAAACGTGCTGATCTTTGTTTAAAATTGCTACTGCCATAAAACCTAACATTCCCGTCATTATACTGCTGAACAGATGGAGAATATCGTCCCAATGAGGAATACGAAAATAAAAGCTTCTTACTTCGCCTAAAAAAATCGCGCAATATAAAAAGATAATATACATAATGACCAATGCTGAAGGAAATTCAAACTTAAGACGTTTTGCCAAAAAGCTTGGTAGGTGAATAACAAAAACCCCTAAAATGCATTGTACAAGCATTAGCGTGCGGTCGGAAGTAAGATATTTTTCTGTGCCGTTAAAGGCGGAGAGAACCATTTTAAACAGTAAAAAAACAATAGGAAAAATAAAGCTTATCAGAACAAAAAAATATAGCACCTTGGGAAAATTAACTTTTTTCATAATAAAACTCCTAAATTAAATTAAAAAATTTTCTCATAGGTTTTTTAAAATGATAAAGTATTTTTTTCGCAGATGCTATCTTAAGGTTAATTGCTTTTTATGCGGTTAAAAGGTTAGTAACGAACATAAAAATTATCATTGTGTACAGTGAAATAATAAACGTCATTTTAAAAAGAAAGCTGTTTTTTGAAAGATTTTTTTCTTTATTCATTAACGTTTGTAAAAGCATTGCTGTAACCGGAATAGCAAAAATTACCGAAACGGCAATATTAGCCGCCAACTTTGTGGTAAAGGCGCCCAAATAAGCCAAAACGAATGCCGCAATAATCGAAATGGGGAATGCTATCCATAAAATTAAACGAGCTGTTTTCATTAGTTTTTAAGGCTTTGCAAAGGTGCGGGAATTCTGCCTGCACGTGCAATGAATTTATCGCATTGTGCGCTGTTAACCGGCATAATCGGAGCTTCGCCCAACAAACCGCCAAAGCTTGCGCTTTCACCAACGGTTTTGCCGATAACGGGAATAATACGAACAGCAGTGGTTTTTGAGTTTACCATACCTATTGCGGCTTCGTCGGCAATAATTCCGGAAAGTGTTGCGGCACTTGTGTTACCGGGCACGGCAATCATATCAAGACCAACGGAGCAAACGCAGGTCATAGCCTCTAATTTTTCAAGTGTAAGGGTGCCTGATTGGGCGGCGTTTATCATACCTATATCTTCACTAACGGGAATAAACGCACCCGAAAGACCGCCAACGTAGCTTGAAGCCATTACGCCACCTTTTTTAACGGCGTCGTTAAGCATTGCCAAGGCTGCGGTTGTGCCGGGACCACCGGTTGAAGAAAGCCCCATTTCTTCTAAAATGTGGGCAACGCTATCACCCATAGTGGGGGTAGGTGCTAATGATAAATCAACTATACCAAACTGCGCATTTAAAGCATCAGCGGCACGAGTTGCTACTAATTGACCCATTCTTGTGATTTTAAATGCTGTTTTCTTAATTTCTTCGGCCAATTCACCTAAAGAAGCGTCGGGCATTTTTTCAAGAGCGCATTTTACAACACCGGGTCCGCTTACGCCAACGTTTATTACGCAATCGCCTTCGCCACAGCCTAAAAACGCACCAGCCATAAAGGGATTGTCCTCAACGGCGTTGCAAAAAACAACAAGCTTTGCACAGCCGATGCTGTCTCTGTCGGCAGTTCTTTCGGCAGTAAGGCGAATGATTTTGCCCATTTCTGCAACGGCGTCCATATTGATGCCGGCTTTTGTTGAACCGATATTTACGGAAGAGCAAATATGTTCCGTAGTTGCCAAAGCCTCGGGAATACTGCGAATTAGTGCGGCATCACCGGGGGTTATGCCCTTATGTACAAGGGCGGAAAAGCCACCCAAAAAGTTTACGCCAACATTTAAAGCAGCCTTTTCAAGAGCATGTGCAAACATTGTGGCATCGTTAACTCTTGAAGCAGAAGCGATATGAGCAATAGGCGTAACGGATATGCGCTTATTAACAATCGGAATACCTAAGGTTTTTTCGATATCCTCGCATTTTTTTACAAGGTGCTCTGCTTTTTTAGAGATTTTATCATAAATTCTCGTACAAGCCTTTTGTGCATCGCTGTCGGCACAATCGTAAAGAGAAATACCCATTGTAACGGTGCGCACGTCTAAATGCTGGTTGTCGAGCATTTGTATAGTTTCATTTACTTCGTTAAAATTTATCATACTGTCTCCTTACCAAACTAATTACAGACGGTGCATGCTGTTGAATATTTCTTCGCTCTGAATACGAACCTCAAGAGCTTCGTCAAAATCTGCAAATTCTGCCTGAAGACCTGCAATATCAAGGTCGCTGTCCTCAAGACTTAAAAACATAACCATAGTAAAGTATTCGTGCAGAATCGTTTGGGTGATATCAAGAATATTTACCTTGTGGCGTGCAAGCTTTGCGCTTACGTCGGCAATAATGCCTACGCGGTCGTGTCCGATTACTGTTAAAAAAGCTTTCATTTTAAAAATACTCCTTTTTGTTTATCTATAAGTACAAGCTTAATTTTGCCGTTTAAGCGTGTCTCAAGGGCAGTAATTAAGCCATTGTCTTTCTCATTGGTTGAAGGCATACCAAGTACTACGGTATCGATGCTGTGATCTGTTATAAAAGAGCAAATACATTCAAAAACGTCATCAGCGTGCATAACGGTCATATTTGCACCTGCCTTTTGAGAAACAGAGTACAGATATTCAAGCGAAGCAGCTTCGTCAATGCCGCCCATAAAGGCTTGCCCGTTTTTTGAAACGTGCAGTACGAAAAGCATATCGGCGTCACCTTTTATTTCAGCGGCGGCGTTTATAAGCCTTTCGCAAGTGTTCTGCAGGGTTACGCAGACCATAATATTATTCAAGAAAATCAATCCTTTATATCTATATTAACGATTATGTTTCGGTGAGTTGTAACGGTAAGCTGTTGCCCTTGCTTTAATTCGGGATAGGGCAGGGCACATAAAAAGTATAGGGTGCGCTCAAAAACCTCGCCTTCATCGGTAAAGGAACAAATCAGACGTAAAAGCTTAACACCGTCGTGCTCGGTAAAGCCGTCAAGGCGCTCAAAGGTATAAGTATTGCTTTGAGTAATGCCGCTTATTAAGCTTTTATTAAGCTTGAGTAGCTTATTTTTTTCATAAATGAGTCCATAAAAAAACAACACTAAAAAAACAACAGAGCATATTCCTACGGCAAGTGATATGTATAAATTTCCAAAGAAAAAGCTACCTGTGTAAAGCGCCGCACACAAAATGCAGAGCACTATAAAAACCGCAAGTAAGCGGTTGCGTTTTTTTTCGGTTTCTTTAAAAAAAATATCAGAAAATAAATTCATAAAAACACCCTAAACTATTATAGCAAAAAAACAAAAATAATGCTATTAAATTTTGTTAAAAAATATAAAAAGAGTGAAAAAACATATTCACTCTTTTAAAAACTATGATATATTGCCTTTTAAGTTGCTTCCGAGAGCGTTAAAATAATATTTTCCGGTGTGCTTGAGTACTGAACTGACCAACCTGAAATGGTTGCGCGGTAAACGGAAAGAGTGATTCTATCACCGGGCTTCTTAGAAAGCAAATATGAAGAATAATCTGCCATTGAAGTGATTTGTTTGCCGTCGATTGAAGTGATAATATCGTATTGCTTTAAACCGGAATTTTTTTCATTTTCTCCCGTAACGGCGGTTACGCAAAGTCCGCGGGGGATTGAGCTCCAGCTCGAAAGCCTGAATACGCTTGAAGGCAACGCCAATGAAATGTTTATTGTGGCACGGTTTTTTACGTGACCGTAAATAAGCAGGTCGTTGATTATCGGCGCGGCCTCGTCGTAAGTAATGGCGAAGCCCATATTTTCATAGCCTTCGGCAACTATTTTTGAGCTTGTTATACCGATAACGTTACCGTACAGGTCGATTAAAGGACCTCCGCTGTTGCCTGGGTTTATAGCGGTATCGGTTTGAATACAATGCATTACGTAGCCTGTGGTGGGATCTTGAATTGCACGGTCAAGGGCGCTTACAATGCCTTGTGTAACTGAAGATGAAAAATCAAGACCGCCTGGGTTACCTACAGCAAGTACAGTATCGGCGACTGTAACGCTTTTTGAACTTGAAAAGCTTGCAACGCTAAGGGTAAGGTTTTTGGGATCCATTTTTAACAGCGCCAAATCGGTGATTGTATCATAACCTACAATATCGGCATCACAAATAGTTCCGTCGTGCAGAACAACCTGAACGTATGACGCACCGTCAATAACGTGGGCGTTTGTTATAATATATCCGTCAGAACGGCTGATAATGCCGCTACCTTCGCTAAAAGGAGTTGTTGAGCTTGAAACACCCAAATTGTTGCTTACAACGTATGACTGAATACAAACAACGCTGGGAATAACCTTTTGTGCGGCTTGTTGTGGGGTAAGAGGCTCACCGACGATTATTTGCGGCGTGGGGGTGGGTAAAACTTGAACAACCGATTCAAATGCATTTGTGCCGCCGGAATTAGTGGGGGTCGGCGTTAAAGTAACGTTTGGTGTTGGAGTGGCATAGATAGACCCGCCAAAATCGTCCTGATTATTAGAAATCAACGAATAAATGCTTATACCCGTTGCACCAACTGTAATGCATAATAAAATAGCAATTAAAATAACGAAAAACGTATTACTGCTGAATTTTTTCTTTTTAGGGCTTGTACCACTCATATTTGTGTTATATGCATTAGACCCGCTACTTCCTGATGAATAAGGGTTATAGGTATAACGAATATCGGAATGTTCCGATTGGGTGGAAGAGTTGTTAAAGTTATTATTTTCGCTCATAAAAAACCTCTTTCTTGTTTTTTCAATCTTATTATACGCTATAACTATGAAAAAAGTATGAAAAAACTTAAAAAAAGAAGCGAAAGTGCAAAACCTTCGCTTCGTTAAATTGCATTACAGATTAGTCAACACTATAGGGAAGAAGAGCAACTGTACGTGCACGCTTAATAGCTGTAGCAAGCTTTCTTTGATGCTTTGCACAAGTACCTGTCATTCTGCGGGGTTGAATCTTTCCGCGCTCGCTGATATATTTGCGAAGCTTTGCAACATCCTTATAATCAATAGCTTCAACTTTATCTGCACAGAATTGGCAAACCTTTCTTCTGGGTCTGCGATTTCCGCGAATCTTCTTAAAATCCTTCTCGGACATCTTAATTACCTCCTAATTTAATCAGAACGGAATTTCTTCGTCTTCAACGGCTTGCATATTGTCGCCGAAGGGAGAATTACCTAAACTTGCTGCACGGGCAGCATCATCGTTATTATCTCCGTTATTGGGACGACTCAGGAACTGAACCTCATCAGCAACAACTTCAGTAATATAACGCTTTGTACCGTCGGGAGCGTCATAAGAACGTGTCTGTATAGAACCGCAAATAGCTGCTTGACTGCCTTTGTGCAGATATTTAGCGCAGTTTTCAGCTTGTGCTCTCCAAACAACAACGGGAATAAAATCTGCTTCACGTGTTTGAGTATCGCGATTTGCGAAACGACGGTCAACGGCGATAGTAAAAGTACATACTGCAATACCGCTGCCTGTTGCTCTCAATTCAGGGTCTTTGGTAAGCCTACCGATAAGCATAGCTCTATTCATAAAAATAACTCCCTTTTAAAATTTAATTATGCTTCCTTCTTAATTACGATGAAGCGCATGATATCTTCGCTGATTTTGAAATTTCTTTCAAGCTCTGCGGGGAAAGCTGCAGCTGCGGTAAAGTTCATAAGAACATAAAAGCCTTCGTTTATGAAATTGATTTCGTAAGCGAGCTTCTTAACGCCCTGCTCTTCGATGCCATCAACCACGCCGCCATTCTCTGTAACAAGATTTGCGAACTTTTCGATTACAGCCTTAATAGCCTCACCGTCAAGTTTTGGGTTGATGATGTAGAGTGCTTCGTATTTAGTCATACCCAATTCACCTCCTTATGGTCATTTGGTTCTCTTACAAAAAAGAGAACAAGGAAATTCATCTGCCGAATAATAATAACACAAAGGTTATTTATTGGCAAGCGTTTTTTAACAAAAATGCACAAAAAACCTGTATTTTTTGGAATAATTGCCCATTAAATATCGTTTAAACAGATAGTTTTATCTGCATTAAAGAAATGTATATACGGAACAACCTCGCACTCGGGGTAGAATTTTTCCAAAGCTTCCTTATAAACGTCAAGCTGCGGCGCGTATTTTCTTGCCAGGTCTTCGGCGGTTGTTTTTATAAAATCAGTTTTGTAATCAAGCAAAATTATTTTGCTTCCTTCAAAGAAATAACAGTCGATAATACCTTGAACCAAAGCTTCGTCACCTTGGGAGTTTATCTTTTTAACAAGGCAGAAGGAGCGCTCTTTAAATATATTATCAGCGTTTTTCATACGGGCGCCGAATTCGCTGTTTATAAAGGCTTCAATTTTTTTAATTGGCAGCGCATCGAACTCTTGCTTAGATAAAATACCGCGGTCAAACATTTCGTCGCTTTGCTCTTTTACGGAAGCGGAAGATTTAAAATCAAAATGCTCCATAAAATAGTGTACGGCAGTACCCTTTTGGGCACCCTTAAATTCTTTGTCATTAAAAGCGGGAAGCCTTAAGGGAATAGGAATTCTGACCTGACCCTTTTTGCTGGGCGACTGTTTGGTTCGCTCGGTTATAGCCGATTGAAATTCATATTGCCAATTAAGCTTTTCTTCAAGCAAGGACAAAAACGCGCTTTTGTCGAAGCTTTTTTGCGCGTTCGATATGCTTTCAGCTTGAGAGGGAGAATAGCTTGTAAAATCGTTTGTTGCTTCATCATAGATTTTAATTTGCCAATCGCTTTGATCAAAAACATAGTCGGCAGGCCCAGTAGGCGAATATTCCCTTCGCAGAGACTCGCCGTCCTTGTGGTTAAACATTAGCGGAAGGAACAAATCTGCAAAGGAAGAAAAGGATTTCCAAACGAGCCTATGGGGGATAACGTTACGTGCTTTAAAATACGATTGCCCCCCGGTTACGAAAACAGCAAGTTTGTTCATTGCACGAGTGAGCGCAACGTATAAAAGACGCGTAGTTTCGTTAGAGCGCTGTATTTCCTTTTTGCGCAAAATTGCTTGGCTTATTATTGAACTGTGCTTTGTGCGCTGACCGAATTTATCAGCGGTGAACAATTCAAAGCCAATACCTAAGTGCTCGTCAAAATTCAAGCGAGGAAGAGGGCGCGGTGTGCTTTGATTATGCACAAGAATAACTACGGGATATTCCAGACCCTTGCTCTTATGAATTGTCATATAGTGAACGCTGTTGTCGCTTTCGTCAATATCAATATGCTCGCCGCCGTCCTTCTTTTTTATACTTGCTCTCGCTTCGTAATATTTAATAAAACTTCTTAGGTTTCCGCCTGAAAAATTACTGAAGCCTTGGGCAAGGGTAACAAGTGAATTTATTTCTCCGAAATCACGCTCGTCATCAAGGCTTGCGGCGGCGTAATAAATAAAGTTTGTTTCGTTGTAAACGTATTCGATAAAATCGGCAAGACTCATTGTTTGCTGCAGAAGCTCCAATTTATCCAAAAGCGAAATAAAACCGTCAATTTTCTGCTTTAAAGCGCTGTCGGAATCAAAAGAAACAAATGCGTCATAAAAGCTTACGCTTGGCGAAGAAGTGCGAATTTTGCTTAATTCAACGTGGCTGAAATTACCGATACAGCTTAAAAGCACGGTTATAAGATCAAGGTCGCATCTTCGGCACACAATGAGGCGCAAAAGTGAAATTACAGGGCTTAAAATATCATCACCGTTATTTTGCGCGCTTTGCTGACATACGTAGGGTATGCCTAACTTTTCAAGGGGCTTTTTGAAAATATCACCCGTTTTGTTGTCGCGCCCCAGAATAGCAATATCGTTATATCTTATAGGACGGAAAACGCCTTCTTTTCTGTCGAAAACTGTGCAATTTAACAGCTCCTTTATGTAAGAAGCAACGGCTTCACCCTCTAAAACCGAGCCTGAAATCTCGTTTTTTTCGCACACTATAAAATCGTTGGCGCTTTGCTCAACGCCGTCTTTTAAAAGACAGTCGCTGTATTGTCTGCTTTTTGTATCGGCAGTGGGGTATAAGCGTGCGTTTTTATCGTAGTCAATTTCCGAAAAAGCCTTGGACATAATATTTTCAAATATAAAGTTCACGCCGTCCAAAACCTTGGAATACGAACGGAAATTGTTTGAAAAGTTTATCAGCTTACCCGTAACGCCGTTTCCGTATTCCTGCATTTTTTCTATAAATAAATCAGGGCGCGCGGAAAGAAAACCGTAAATGCTTTGTTTTACGTCACCCACAAAAAACATATTGTTTCCTGTGGAAATTTTTTCAAGAATATGGCTTTGCAGGATATTTGTATCCTGAAATTCGTCAACAAATATGTAATCTGTGTTTTCTTTAAGCTCGTTTAAAACATCCTCGTGCTCCTTTAACAGCTTTACGGTGTAGTGAAGCACTCCCGAAAAGTCGGTACCGCCTTCTTTAAGCAAAAGGGATTCTCTGATAGCGTCATAATTCTTTGTAAGCTCCAGCAGAGCTTTAACCGCAGGGGCGGCAGAAGAGAAATCGTCTAAAAGGTCGGTTTTTAAAAAGCCGCGTATTTTCTCTAAAACGTGCTTTTTAAAGAAATCAACAGAGCATTTGCATTCTTCTTTTAGGTCAGCATTTTCGCTGTTTTGCTTCTTTGTAAAGGTTAATTTGGGTATGGGTGCTTTAAGAGCAGTCTGAAGCTGCTCTAACGAGTCGCTTCCGCGAGCGCAGGAGAGAAACTCGCACATTGCATCGCAATACTTATCAACCGAATCACCAATGGGCGTAAAACGGTATTTTTCTGCAATGAGCTCTAAATAATCCAACCCGTCGCCTAATAAAATTTTGAAATCGTCTAAAATATAATTATAAAATTCGTTTGTGTTGCCGCTGTAGGCACTTAAAGTTTTATCAATAAAGTCATCGGTCTCGGGCAGATTTGATAAAAACTTATGCAGGGTTAAAACAGCATCGTTAAGAGCAGAATCATTCTTTGCATTTTCGCCCATGAACTGTGTTAAGGCTTCCTTGTATTCGGGGAAATTGCCGTTTTCAAACTGTTTTGCACCGTTTTCCATAGCTTGCTCAAGAGCGCTAGCGGATAAAAGTTTGTTTTGTGCAGAGTCGATAATTCTGAAATCAGGTGGCAAAGGGGTGCAAAAATAATATCTGCGCAGTAAGTCGATACATAAGGAGTGAATAGTGCAGATGTTTGCTCGCTCGAGTGCCCGTTGCTGATTAAGAAGAATACTATTATTTGGGTCGTCCTTTAAGGCTGATTCAATACGCTTAACAAGCTTTTCGCGCATGGAAGATGCGGCGGCATTTGTAAAGGTAACAACTAAAAATTTATCAATAGACGTGTTGCCGGTAGAAATAAGTGAAAAAATTCTCTCTACCATAGCGGCAGTTTTTCCGCTGCCTGCGGCGGCGGAAACGAGCAAATTAGTGTTGCGGCTGTTTATGGCATCAAGCTGTGACGGTGTCCAATTATGCATAATTATTCCTCCTCCGCTTGATTGTTATCACTTGCTTCAAGCAAGCCTTTTTTACATAAGTGACTGTATGGGCAATATTCGCAAACGTTTTTTGTGGGAGTAGGCGTTATTGTGCCAGACAGCATTTGCGAAGCTAAATCAGATGCGGTCGCTTTTGCGGTATCGAGAAGCTGTAAAAACTTAGCTTCATCAACACCCTTTTTCTCGTCGGAAAGCTCGCTTGAACTAATGCCTGAAAGCTTGTTGTCCAAAAGCGTCATATAGTACGCCCCTGCAGGATGGGCAGAAGCACCTAAATGCGTAAGCAACGAGTGCATATAGATTGCAATTTGAATATCCGTTCCTGTAGAAAGGGCGCTTTCGTTAAAGGTGTGCTGACCGCTTTTATAGTCGATAATTCTCAAATATACCTTGCCGTCCTTTGATAATTTATCGGCACGGTCGATTTTGCCTTTTATGTAGAGATTTCCGTAAGGCGTTGATATTTCAATAGGCGGTATTTTGCCAAAGCCAAAGGAAATTTCCTGACCTATTGGCTCAAAAAGCTCTAACTGCTCTTTGATCTTCCAGGCAGAATGGCAAATTATGTTTTTAAGATGACCATTGATAACACGCTGTCTGCTTGTGGAAATCATAGCGCCAAAATGAATGTTGGGAAGACCCGCATCAAAAATAGCACCTGCGGCTTTAAAGCACTCCTCCTTAGAAAGATTCTTTTTGTGGTTTTCCTTTACAAAAAGCTCAAGAGTGTTATGGAACAAATTGCCTATATCCAAATTGTTTGGCATAAAGTCCTTTAAATCGTACGGCTTTAGTCCATAATTGATAAAGTGTGCAAAACGGCAGGCGGCAAAGTTCTCAAGTTGAGAAATGTTGGTCGCAGTTTTGGGTAAAAAAAGCTTGGTTGCAAGCTCTGTGGGAAGCTTGTAGTCAGGCTGGTCTGCGGCATTTTCGATAGTGCTGATAATATGCGCGTTTTCGGGGAAACGGCTTAAATATTCTTTAACGGCTTTTGCCTCTTCGGTTGATAAATTGTACTTTGCAATATTGAATAAAAGCTGTTTGGCAGTAAGTGGTGTTAAATCAGCAGTAGCTTCACTTGTTAAAATTTGAACCTTAAGGCTTGGGAAAATTGCTTCGAATTTGTTAAAAAGCAGGCTGGGACGCAGGGAAGCACCGCTTTGTGCAAAAAGCGGGCAGGAAACGGTCAACGTTTTCTTTGGGGAAGAAAACGCGGAGTAAATATTGTAACGGATACGTGCATCTTCGGTATTCACGCTGTGGGCAAGCTCCACGTTGTATTTAAGTAAAAGCTCGCTTTCAGCGGGGGAAACGATGCGGTCATCGGAAAAAACGGCAGGTATAATACCGTCGTTTGTGCCGATAACGAAGGTGTGAAGAACCTCCTGTTCCTTGGCGGCGGTAAGGTCGCCAAAGGTTACGCAGTCGATAACGCTGGGGATTGTGGAAACGGGGGTTGAATTAAAGCCCTCAAATAATATTTCGGCAAAGGCGTGGAGCGAAATAGGCTTGTCCTGCCAAATATCAGAGATTTTTTCCAATAATTCAAGAGTGATATTCCAAAGCTGTGCCGTTACGTCGGACAGCTTGAAAAATTCGTTATTTTCGTATTTTTCAATAAGCGCGGATATTTTTTCATAAACGCCCTGACGCGCAATAAAATCATATATTTCTTGGGCAATTTCACGGGCGGTGGTGCACTTTAAAAGTGAAAGTTTGAGATTCTTTATAGGCTCAATTAAAAGTTGACGCAGATGCTCAAAATTGATTTGCGCATCGTCATCGCTACGCTTAAAAAACAAGCCGTTTTCAAGCTCGTAGCCCTGTACACCCATCTCTGCCATATACGCAGTAAAAATGTCACATTCGTCCTTTGAAAGCGGAGTGAGATGTGAGGACAATAAATCGCCGATTACGTCCGGCGTGAAGCCGATATAAGCACATTTTAGAATAGAAAAAAGGTAAAGTGCAATGGGGTGGGCGGTGATATCCTGCTTTGAATCAACAAAAACGGGAATAGAGTAGCGTGCAAAAACAGAAGAAACGATATGTGAGTAGCCTTCTAAATTATTGCACAGAACGGCATAGTTTTTATATCTGTTGCCGCTCCGAACACCTAAAGCAATTTCCTTTGCTACAAACGTTATTTCATCTATAATAGAATTGAATTGATACAAATGAACGTTTTGACAAGGGGCGGAAAACGTTTTTCTTTTTGAAGAATAAAAGGCGTCTTCTATAAAATGAATTTCGTCGGATTTAAACGTTTGCTTCCGCGAGGCGTATTCAATAACCGTCTCTATGCCAAGCTCGCTTGCAAGGCTCTTGATTTTTCTTAAGGTCTCCTCGTGAATTTCGTATGCCGCCGAATCGTCATGATTAAGGGCGCTTGAAAGAGCAATTACAACATCGCATTTTTGCAACAAAGCGCCGATAAAACTGTATAAACGAGATGTGAATACATCAAAACCGTCAATAAAAACTGTGGCATTTTCAAGGGGAGTATAGGTAGGTAAAAGTTCTTGGGCACGGATAAGCCTATATGCATTATCGGCGTAACCGCTTGATAAAAACTCGGTATAGCTTTTGTAAATTAAGGCTGTATCGTGTAGTTTTTGTTTTAAAATACTGTCATCAAGCTTTTCAACAACGTCAAAGATGTATTCAGGCGAATATCCGCAGTTTTCCATAGTGGAAATAATATTTAAACAGCTTTTTGAAAAGCCTTTGCGTGAGGAGGCTCTGTTTAAAATAGTAAGCTCGTCCTTACAAGAAAGTACACAAGATGCTATTACCATTGATTTTGTACAGTCGTCCAAATAACCGGCGCGGTTAGTTGCGCAAAAATCAATTATGCTTGAAGCAAGGCGGTTGAAGGAACACACCTCGGCTTCAATAAAGCCCTGTAGGTTAAGCTGACGGCAAAGGCGTTGCTCAAAGTTGTACGTAGCGTGGTCGGGTACAATCAAAACAGATTTTTTTCTGTTCTTAATTCTTTCGCCTATACTGTCGATTATGGCTTGTGATTTACCTTGGGCTATGCGCCCCAAAATAATTTTTAGCACTTAAAATTCTCCTCGAAATTTGTTGATAATATTTTATCATATAAACGTTCAAAACTCAACCAATTTTACAGTTTATATTGTTTTTCTTTTGATAATACTATATTATAGCACTTTCGATTGACATAATCGGCGTTTTGATATAAAATGCATATTTGGAAAAATTTGTTGAACGAAATGAGGAAAACAAGTGAGTATAAGTCAAGAGGTTAATCGCAGAAGAACCTTTGCAATTATATCCCACCCTGACGCAGGTAAGACAACTCTTACCGAAAAGCTTTTGCTTTACGGAGGAGCTATTCACGCGGCGGGCTCGGTTAAGGCAAGAAAAACCGACAAGCACGCAGTAAGCGACTGGATGGAAATTGAAAAACAACGCGGTATTTCCGTAACGAGCAGTGTTATGCTGTTTGACTATAACGGATACAGAATTAATATTCTCGATACCCCCGGGCACCAGGATTTCTCGGAAGATACTTACCGCACGTTAGTTGCCGCAGACAGCGCCGTTATGTTAATTGACGCGGCAAAGGGTGTTGAACAACAAACGATAAAGCTGTTTCAGGTGTGCCGAAAGAGAAATATTCCGATTTTTACCTTTGTTAACAAGCTTGACAGAGCCGGTAAAAATCCTTTTGATTTAATGGACGAGCTTGAAACAGTTTTAGGCATAAGAGCTTGCCCTATGAACTGGCCTATTGGTACCGACGGTGATTTTAAGGGCGTTTACCATAGAGAAAACGGTAATATTGAGCTTTTTAGCGGCGGAAATCACGGTCAGACTAAAGTTGAATCTGTTACAGGGGACGCTTCGGACCCTAAATTTAAAGAGCTTTTAGGTGAATATCACTATAAAAAACTTACCGACGAAATTGAGCTTTTAGACGTTGCAGGCGACGAGTTCGATTTGGAAAAGGTGTTATCAGGAAAACTTACGCCTATGTTCTTCGGTAGCGCTATGAACAACTTTGGCGTTCAACCCTTCTTGGAGAAGTTTTTATCTATTACAACTCCTCCCACGGCGCGTGAAGCGGAAGACGGAATTGTTGATCCTGAAGGAAATGAGTTTTCAGGCTTTATATTCAAAATTCAGGCAAATATGAACCCTGCACACAGAGATAGAATTGCGTTTATGCGTATTTGCTCGGGCAAGTTTGAAAAGGGTATGACTGTTACCTTGGCAAGAACGAATAAAGAACTCAAGCTTGCACAGCCCCAACAGTTTATGGCTCAGGACAGAGAAACTGTTGAAGAAGCTTTTGCGGGAGATATAATCGGTTTGTTTGATCCCGGTGTGTTTGCTTTGGGAGATACGGTTTATACAGGCAAAAAAGTTCAGTTTGCAGGTATTCCTGTGTTCGCACCTGAACATTTTGCTCGTATTAAGCCTATTGATACTATGAAGCGTAAGCAATTCTTAAAAGGCATTACACAGCTCGCTCAGGAAGGCGCTATTCAGGTGTTTAAGGATAAAACTTATGCGGCTGAAGAAATCATAGTAGGCGTTGTAGGCGTGCTTCAGTTTGAAGTGCTCGAGCATCGTTTGCGTACCGAATATAACGTTGAGATTTCTTCCCAACAGCTTGCTTTCAGATTTATTCGTTGGCTCCCTGAAGATTGTGACGTTGAAAAGCTTAAACTTTCAAGCTCAACTAAAATCGGTTCTGACCTTAAAGATAGGGCAGTTGTGCTGTTTGAAAACGATTGGTCTATGCGTTGGGCAGAAGAAAATAATAAGGGCTTGGTGCTCTATGACGTTACCGACAGATAAAACATTTCATAGGCATTTAAAGCTTATTGCTGCAAAGTTAATTGACAATTATTGATAAATATAATACAATTATCATGTATGCAAAAAACACACTAAAATGTGTTGAAAAATATTAAATTTTATTTTATGGAGGAACTTTTTATGAACAAAAAGACTGTTAAAGACATTTGTGTCAACGGTAAAAAGGTACTCGTAAGAGTTGACTTTAACGTTCCGCTTGACGACAACAAGAACATTACCGATGAAACAAGAATTTCCGCAGCGCTTCCTACAATTAACTATTTACTTGAAAACGGAGCAGCAGTTATTCTTTGCTCTCACTTAGGCAGACCTAAGGGAGAATTTAATATGAAATATTCTCTTGCACCCGTTGCTGCAAGATTAAAGGAAATTTTCCCCGGCAAAGTTACTTTTGCAAGCGACGTTATCGGCGAATCTGCTGACAGCGCAGTAGCAAACATTAAGCCCGGAGAGATCGTTCTTCTTGAAAACCTCCGTTTCCATGCAGAAGAAGAAAAGAACAATGCAGATTTTGCAAAGAAACTTGCTTCTTATGCAGAAATCTACGTAAACGATGCTTTCGGTACTGCACACCGTGCTCACGCATCTACAGCAGGCGTTGCTGATTATCTTCCCGCAGTAGCAGGCTTCTTAATCGGCAAGGAGCTTGATGTTATGGGCAAAGCACTTGAAAATCCCGAAAGACCTTTCGTTGCTATTTTAGGCGGCAAAAAGGTTTCCGATAAAATCGGTGTTATCAACAATCTTTTAGATAAGGTTGATACTCTTATTATCGGTGGCGCTATGGCATATACCTTCTTTAAGGCTATGGGTCTTGAAATCGGTAAGAGCCTTTTAGAAGAAGAAAAGGTTGAGCTTGCCAAGAGCCTTATCGAAAAGGCTGAAGCAAAGGGCGTTAAGCTTATGCTTCCTATTGATACTCTTGTTGCCGATAAGTTCGGCGAAGATGCAAACATTAAGTTTGTTGACCGCGATTCTATCCCTGCTGATTGGGAAGGTCTTGACATTGGCGAAAAGACCCGTATGGCATACGCTATGGCTATCAGAAACGCAAGCACAGTTATTTGGAACGGTCCTATGGGCGTTTTCGAAATCGAAAAGTTCGCAGGCGGCACCAAGGCTGTTGCAGCTGCTATGGCTGAATGCGACGGTACAACAATTATCGGCGGCGGTGATTCTGCTGCGGCAGTTGAATTACTCGGCTATGCTGACCAGATGACACATATTTCTACAGGCGGCGGCGCTTCCTTAGAGTTCCTTGAGGGTCTCGAACTTCCCGGCGTTGCAGCACTTAACGATAAATAAGGAGAATAAAATTATGCGTAAACCTATTATTGCAGGTAACTGGAAAATGAATAACACACCTTCGCAGGCAGTAGAACTTATTGAAGCTATCAAGCCTTTAGTGAAGGACGCAAAATGCGATGTTGTTGTTTGCCCAACTTTTGTTTGTCTTGATGCAGCTTCAAAAGCTCTTGCAGGTTCTAACATTGGTCTTGGCGCACAAAACGTTCACTTTGAAGAAAAAGGCGCTTTTACAGGCGAAATTTCAACCGCTATGCTTAAGGAACTTGGCGTTGGCTACGTAGTTATCGGTCACAGCGAGCGCAGACAGTATTTCGGTGAAACTGATGAGGTTGTTGCAAAGCGTTCACTTGCTGCTATCAACGCAGGTATCACACCTATCATTTGCGTTGGCGAAACTCTTGCAGAGCGCGAAAACGGCACAACATTTGATATTGTTAAGACTCAGACTGTTAAGGCTCTTGACCTTATGAGCGCTGAACAGGTTGCAAACAGCGTTATTGCTTACGAACCCGTTTGGGCTATCGGTACAGGTCTTACTGCAACTAAAGAACAGGCAGAAGAAGTTATTGCTTTTATTCGTGCAACAGTTAAAGATAAGTTTGATGAACAAACTGCTGAGAATATTCGTATTCAATACGGTGGCTCAATGAATGCTAAAAATGCTGCTGAGCTTATGGCAATGCCTAACATCGACGGCGGTCTTATCGGCGGTGCTGCATTAAAGGCTCCCGATTTTGCTGCAATCGTTGAAGCTGCATCTAACGAAGCTTAATTTTTCAGCTGCCCAAGAAATTTAACGTTCTTAGGCAGCTATATTTTTGTAATTATAAGAGGTATTATATGAAAAAACCCGTAGTTTTGTGTATAATGGACGGCTTCGGCATACGCGAGCAGGTTGAAGGCAACGCCATTAAAAATGCAAAGACTCCTAATTTAACAAAATTCTTTAGTGAAAATCCCTTTACTACCATCGGTGCTTCAGGTCTTGATGTAGGCTTGCCCGATGGTCAAATGGGTAACAGTGAGGTTGGTCACACAAATATCGGCGCGGGCAGAGTTGTATATCAAATGCTCGTTAAAATCTCAAAGGATATCAAAGAAGGCGTTTTCTTTGAAAATAAAGCTCTTTGCGATGCCATTGAAAATTGCAAGGAGAAAAATTCTGCGCTTCATCTTATCGGCTTGCTTTCAGATGGCGGTGTACATAGCCATATTGAACATCTTTTCGGTTTGCTTGAAATGGCAAAGAAAAACGGCATTAAAAACGTTTACGTTCATTGTTTAATGGACGGACGTGACGTTTCTACTACTAGCGGTAAAGGGTTTATTCAGGACCTTGAAGCCAAAATGGCTGAGCTTGGCGTAGGTAAAATCGCTACCATTATGGGTAGATTTTATGCTATGGACAGAGATTTTGCTTGGGACAGAGTTGAAAAAGCTTATGCGGCTATGGTTTACGGAGAAGGAAACGTAAATGCAAGCGCTGTTGATACTATGGTTAAATCCTATGAAAACGGCGTGACCGACGAATTTATTGTTCCTACCGTAGTTGATGAAAACGGTGTAATCAAGGCAGGGGATAGCGTTGTTTCCTTTAACTTCCGTCCCGACAGAGCGCGTCAGTTTACCCGTACTTTTGTTGATGAAAGTTTTGACGGCTTTGACCGTAAAAACGGTTATTTCCCCGTAAAATACGTTTGTATGACACAGTACGACGAAACAATGCCTAACGTTTCCATTGCTTATCCGCCCGAAGAGCTCAAAATGACCTTGGGTGAGTTTTTGGCAAGCAAAAATATGACGCAGCTTCGTATTGCCGAAACTCAAAAATATGCTCACGTTACATTCTTCTTTAACGGTGGCGAAGAAAAGACCTTTACGGGTGAAGATAGAATTTTAATTCAGTCGCCTGATGTTCCTACATTCGATTTAAAACCCGAAATGAGTGCTTATCCCGTTTGCGATGCAGTTTGCGAGCAGATTTTATCTGGTAAATACGACGCGATTATTTTGAATTTTGCCAACTGTGATATGGTAGGCCATACGGGCGTTTTCGATGCCGCTGTAAAGGCTGTTGAAGCCGTTGACGAATGCGTTGGCAAGGTTGTTGAAGCAACTGAAAAAATGGGTGGCGCCGTAATTATTACCGCGGACCACGGCAACGCTGACTGCATGATTGGCGAAGACGGTAATCCCTTTACGCCTCATACAACAAATCAAGTACCCTTCTGCGTTGTGGGCTATCCTTGCATACTAAGAGAGGGCGGAAGGTTAGCAGATATTGCACCTTCTATTGTTAAAATTCTTGGGTTAAAACAGCCTGAAGAAATGAACGGTGAAAGTATTATTTTATAATATCAAAGCTATAGATTCTAAATAAAAAATCAACCACTCTTTTTTAAGAAACAAAACTTAAAAAAGAGTGATTCTTTTTTTAAAATGCGCTTGACAAAATTAACGTAATTATGTAATATAGTATTGAAAACTATATGTCGCGATTTCTTAAATTTTGTAAAATAAAGGAGAAACCCAATGTTAAAAATAATATGTGATGTATGTGCAGATCTTCCTGTTACCGTTGCTCTCGAGCGCGATATTACAATGATGCCGATGACTTTAACCGTTAACGGTGCAGAGCGTATTTATACTGCCGAAACCTTTGACAGCAGGGCGTTTTATGACGGTATGCGCGGGGGAGATGCGTGCAGTACAAGCCAGGTTGGCACCGAGAATTTTAAGGATTTTTTTGAGCCTTTTTTAGAGAATGGAGACGATATAATTTTTATTTGTCTTTCTTCGGGCTTAAGTGGAAGCTATAACAATTCCGTAAATGCTGTGAATGAGCTTAAGGAAAAGTATCCTGAAAGAAAAATTTATTCGGTTGATTCCTTGGGCGCTTCTATGGGCGAAGGTCTTATGGTGCTTTATGCCGCAAAGCTTCGTGACGAAAATAAAACCTTTGAAGAAATCGTTGCTTGGCTTGAAGAGAATAAGCACAACGTTATGCATTGGTTTACTGTTGATGATCTGCAGTATCTCCGTCGCGGCGGAAGAGTTTCTGCTACAAGTGCGGCTGTAGGCACACTTTTAGATATTAAACCCGTGCTTCAATGCAATTCGGAGGGTAAGCTTGTTCCTTTTGCAAAGGTTAAGGGCAGAAAAAGAGCTATCCGCAATATTTTAGAACAGTTAGATACTTATGGGGTAGATATTAACGGACAGGAAATTTGCATCAGCCACGGTGATTGCGAACAGGATGCTATTACTGTAAGAGATGCAATTAAAGAAAAATATCCCGATTGTACCTTTGTTTTAGGAACAATTGGTGCAGTAATTGGTTCTCATTCGGGGCCCGGAACACTTGCGTTATTCTTTTTAGGGCAAAAACGCTTTAAGTAAAATCGACTTAATTTATCAGTGTTTACTTTAATGTTGACAAAATTCTTTAGCTTGGTTATACTAAATATACGATAAAATTGCTTCCGATTTTTTCGGGAGCATTTTTAATAAAGGAGTTAAAAAATGGAAGATTTTAAATTTGATTTCAAGTCACTTCTCAGCCTTGAAAATGTTTTCGGCAAAAAGCTTGTAACGGTTATATATTACGTTATGATAGTTGTTATTGCCGTAAATACGGTTGTAAGCTTTATTGCTGGCATCGGTATGGTTGCAACAGGCAGCATTTTAGCAGGCCTTGGAAATATCCTGTTTTGCGTGCCTTTAGCGGTAGTTTATTTGCTCCTTTTGCGCCTTGCTTGTGAGCTTGCAAATACTTTCTTTGAACATTGCGGAAAATAATAAAAAGTGCTTGACACAATTTTGAAATTCAAGTATCATATATAAGCTTGCATAAAGCAAACAAATTTTTGGAGGTATTGCTATGAAATCATTTGTCGCAAAACCCGCTGATATCGAACGTAAATGGTACGTTATCGATGCTGATGGGCAGACACTCGGCAGACTTGCTACTCAAGTAGCTATGATTCTGCGCGGCAAACACAAACCTACTTTTACGCCTCATGTTGACTGCGGTGACCATGTTATCGTTATCAACGCTGGCAAGGTTGTGCTTACCGGAAAGAAGCTGGAACAGAAGAAATATTATCGTTACAGCGGATACGTAGGTGGTCTTAAAGAGACCAGCGCTCGTGATATGCTTGAAAAGAACCCTGAAAAAATGGTTTATGAAGCTATCAAGGGTATGATGCCAAAAAACTCCTTAGGCAGAAATATGCTTACAAAACTTCGTGTGTATAAGGACGCTGAGCATGCTCACGCAGCTCAAAAGCCCGAAACCTACACGATTTAATGGGGAGGATTTGAATTATGGCAACTAAAACTCAGTTCTGGGGCACCGGCAGACGTAAAAAGGCTGTAGCAAGAGTTAGACTTGTTGCAGGTAAGGGTGCAATCATTGTTAATAAGCGTGAGCTTGACACATACTTTGGTCTTGAAACACTTAAAACCATCGTTCGTCAACCCCTTGTTTTAACAGAAACGCTTGGAAAGTTCGACGTTTACGTAAACGTACAGGGCGGCGGCTTTACAGGTCAAGCAGGTGCAATCCGTCACGGTATTGCCCGTGCTCTTACTAAGGCTGACGAGGGCCTTAAACCCGCTTTAAAGAAGGCTGGCTTCCTTACTCGTGACCCAAGAATGAAGGAAAGAAAGAAGTACGGCTTAAAGGCTGCACGTCGCGCTCCTCAGTTCTCAAAGAGATAATCTGTATTATTTCAAAACACACAAAAACCCCGAAACCATCACGGTTTTCGGGGTTTTGCTTTTGTCTTCGTTTTCGCCTTGGTGCAAACTTGGTGCAGGTTTAAAAATCCCTTTGACTATCAAAAAGTCAAAGGGGTTTATGTTCTTTATGCCCAATGCAATTCGTAGTAATACCACTTGTCTGTTATCTTCTTAATAAAGCACCAATCGGTACCGTTGTTGGGTTTCCCAAAATATGTGCCGCCGTCTGATTCATATCTTGCGCCCAAATTACCACCTGCATAAAAGTCGGGAACTTCAATATCATTGTTGGCCGTGTAATAATATCCGTAATATACACCACCAATACTAAGCCCTGTTGCCTCATAATCAAAAAACTCTATTTCTTTTTCGGGCGAAAGAGTATTAATGTTCTCTAAAACATAGTTTGATATTTCATCATATCTTTTGGTAGATACAGACATTCCTTCACAAGCAGTGAAAGTAAACAACAATAGCGCTAAAATCAAAACCGATACAAGCCTTTTTATGCAAATCACTCCTTGTATTATTGCTGTTTTTGAACATACATTTTTGCGGTGTTTTTTATCCAAGTTCTTTTACCATAGAAATATGAATTTTTCAATATTTTGCAATCTTCTTGAGTCATAACGATTATCAATAGAATCATTATGACTTTTTTTATACACGCCTTTTAAATTTTATTAAGATTTTTCCAATGTTCTTTAGTCATATAGTTCGTGTGACCGATACGAGTTTCGTTTAAAAGGGGAACGGGAACGTCATTGCAGGTATGGTGAAAAATAAAGCCGGTTTTATTCTGTACGCGTTTTGATTTTAGATTACCTTCGTAATAGCCGCACCAAATTGTTGACATATTAAGTTCCTCAAAGCAGTAGCGCAAAATTGCGTTTATGGCTTCGGGCATATAACCGTTGCCCCAAAAATCTTTGCCGAGCCAGAACCCAAGCTCACATTCGTCGGTGCGTTCCGTCATATCGGTGCGGTCGCCTAATTTTATTTCAATGGAACCGATTACTTCGTTGTTTTCCTTTTTGCAGATTGCAAAGCAGTTGGGCGAATTAAAAATAGTATTTATTATATTCAGACTCTCTTCGACGCTTTTGTGTGCAGGCCAGCCTGCAGGGGTACCTACGTCTGCATCCTTTGCGCACAAATACAGACTTTCGGCATCTTCTTTTGTCCAAAGTCGCAAAACGAGCCGTTCTGTTTTTAAAATCATAACTATCTCTCCTACAATACGTTAACTGCGTCAAATAGCTGAATTTTAACAAAAAACACTTTGTTAAAGTGTTTTTGAAAGTCTATTCAGACAGATAAGAATCAATATTTGATGAAAGAATTATTTGGGGCGTTATCAAATGCTTTCCGCTATCGGCTCGGGTGGTGATAAAGTTATATAGGTGAGCAACAACGTCTTTGCCTTGTTTAAAGGGGTTTTGGAACAGGGTGGCATTTGCGGTTTTGTTTTTTAACAGACCGCTTGTTTCCGTTAAAATGTCGGTAGTAATTATAGTAAGGTCATTTTTGTTTGCCTTTTCAAAGTATTGGCAGGCAAATGTTGAGATTGCCGAAGAAATATATACGCCGCTTACGTCGGGATGATTTGCAATCATTTCTTCAATGGAATTTTTAATGAGCTTTTTATTGTCAAAATGCTCAAAAATATGGATTTTAGAAAAGGTATTTTCTTTAGCGTATTCGTGAAAGCCCTTTAAATATTCGCGACTGATAGGGGTAGTTACGCCGGGGCTTAGTATGGCTACCTCTTTGCCTTTACAGGTAAATTCAAGCATTTCTGCTGCCATTGAGCCTACCTTGTGGGCATTTATTCCTACGTGAAGAACGGCTTGTCCGTCAAGAGCGTCGTTGGCAACTGTGGCAAATACTACGTTCTTTTCTTTTGATTTTTTTACAGTAGAGAGCAGTTCGGTTAATTCTTCTACTGCAGAAGAAACAAACAAAATTATACCGTTATAATTCTTTTCTGTGAATTTTTCTATCTCTAAGCAGGTTTGCTTTAAACATTCCGTGCTGGTAGAGAATGGAATGTTTTTAATTTTTACCGAAACGTTGAATTTTTCAAGCTCTGAAGCAGAAAACTCTATGCCGTCGATAATGCTGTTAACGTATTCTTCAACGGGGCAGAACAAAA
This sequence comes from Clostridia bacterium, assembly GCA_045594045.1. GTDB lineage: Bacteria > Bacillota > Clostridia > Christensenellales > QALW01 > UMGS1322. Next base: position 9,440 of record JAZNXV010000030.1, on the reverse strand, counting down.
CAGCGCCGATTTTAATTGGGTTTCTTCTCAATCCTTGCGCCGCGGGATTCGCTTTGTATCCCAGCTCCTTCGCAGTTGCAAGAATCAGGTTTTTTGTGCTTTGGCTGATTCTGCCCTTGTTAGCAAGGGCGCGGTGTACGGTTACGGCGGAAAAGTTAGTTTTTTCGGCTATGTCGTAAATAGTTACGTTTTTATTTTTCATTTAATCACCAAAAATATTGTATCATTTTTTACTGAGTTTTGCAACTGCATTTAATTGTGTTATTTTATCTAAAAAAGTACGCATATGGGGTTGACAACGCATACGCAAAAATGATATAATTTTATTATGCGTAACCGATTACGCAAATTTTAAATCGGGGTGATAATATGAATGATAAATTAAAGATTTTATCGGCAGGTCAGGCAGGCTTTATTTTTGAAACTGCAGATAGCTGTAAAATTGGTGTGGACTTGTATCTTTCTAACTGTTGTGAGAGATATTTTGGCTTCAAACGCCTCATGCCTTATCTTTTCAATCCTCTTGAGCTTGACCTTGATTTACTTATTGCTACTCACGCGCATTATGATCATTTTGACCCTGATGCTGTACCGCTTATTTTAGGTAATAATAAAACGGAAATGGTATGCGCAAAGGACGTTAAAGCTGAGATTGAACGGCTTGGTCTTGAAAAATATCCTATCTCATATTTGGGTGAGTGGGAAACGTTTGAGAATCAGTTTGTAAAGATTACTGCGATGCCTTGCGATCATGGAAACGAAACTCCTCACGCCATAGGCATTTTACTTGTTGCTAACGGCAAAAAAATCTATATAGCGGGTGATACGTGCTATAGAGAAGATTACTTTGCAAGTGATGAAGTAAAAGATATTGACGTGTTTATAATGCCTATTAACGGCGCTTTCGGCAATATGAACGAAGCTGAAGGAGCAAAGGCGGCATCAATAGTAAATGCAAAGCTGAATATTCCTTGCCATTACTGGAACTTTGCCGAGCATGGCGGAAATCCGGCGCTTTTTGTTAAGGAAATTCAAGAAAAATATCCTGATGTAAAATATCTCGTAATGCGTCCGGGAGAAGAGATTGAATTATGATAAAAGAAACTCTATATAAGGACAGACCTGCCGTTGAAATTTCAAACGGAAAAATTACCGCAAAGTTTTTGCCCCTTGACGGTGCGAAAATTGCTTCCATAAAGGACGAAGACGGTAAAGAGCTTTTAGCCCAAGCCAGAGGCGAAAAATATCGTGTGTTGGGCGTGGAAACAAATTATGTTGACGCCGAATGCAGCTCCTTCGACGATATGTTTCCGACCATTGACCCTTGCGAAATCAACGGAATGAAATATCTTGACCACGGAGAATCAACGCGGCGTGAGCATCAGTTTGAGATAAAAGAAGATTCAGTAAATTTCATCTGCCGGCTTGACAGTCTCAATATCTTATATGAAAAGACTGCCTTTTTTGATGGTGACGCTTTGGCAGTTAAATATTCTATAACAAATAAAAACGATTTTGATTTTCCTTATCTGTGGGCAGGTCATATGATGTTTGCAGGCGAGCTTGGAGCAGAAGTGTTAAGTGAATTCGAAAACAAGTTCGAAAAAGAGGTAATGTTTGGCGTACCTTGCGAAAAACCAAACGTTTTGTGCACACATGAGGCACAAAAACAGTGGAAGTTTTATTATAGGGGAGCAATAACTCCTTTTTTCTGCACTATAAAATATCCCATAAGTAAGAGAAGGGTTACCGTAAGCTTTGATAATCAGGTTATCAAATATCTTGGCTTGTGGATGAATGCAGGCTTCCTTAATGGAATGTACAACGTAGCAGTTGAGCCTTGCAGCGCTCTTTATGATGCGCCTGATAAGGCTAAGGATACCTGCTCGTATATTCCTGCAGGTGATAAAATAGAATTTACCTTAAAAATAAATATCGAAAAGGAGATATAAAGTATGAAAACGTTATTGAGTTACGGTTATTATAAAGGAGAAATAGTAGATTTGCCCATTCCCGAAATAACTGATGACGGTGTGCTTGTAAAGATATGCTATTGCGGCATTTGCGGAACCGATCAGGACTTGTTTTCTTCAGAATGCAGCTTTGTAGAGGACGGACTTGTAAGCTATCCTGCAAGATTAGGTCACGAGTGGTCGGGCGTTGTTGAAAAGGTAGGCAAAAACGTTACCGATTTTAAAAAGGGTGACAGAGTTGTAGGGGACAACGGTATTTCCTGCGATAAGTGTGAGGACTGCTTAAGCGGTCATTTTGAAAAATGTATTCACCTTTATAACGTTGGAACAATTAAGCCTGCGTATGACGGCGCTTTTGCAGAATATTTTATAATTCCCGCAAGGCATTTGCATCATATTCCCGAAGGGATGAGCTTAAAGGAAGCGTCGCTTGCCGAGCCCTTCTCCGTTGCGTACGGCGGAATTAAGCATATGAACATCAATGAAAAATCCGTTGTTGCCGTAATTGGAACGGGCTGTATTGGTATGGCGGCGGTAGTTCTTGCAAAAACACTGGGAGCTAAAAAGGTGGTAATGATCGGCAGAAATCCCGAAAAACTTAAGGTTGCTCAAAAGCTCGGTGCAGAAATCATTAACAATACTCTTTATGACGTGAAAGCAGAAATTGATAAGCTTACCGATGGTAACGGTGCCGATTACGTTCTCGAATGCTCGGGAGCAAAGGAAACCTTTAAGCAAGCAATAAACATAGTTACTTTTAAAGGAACGATTGCTCTTATCGGCTTCTACGAGCACAAGGAAAATGAGGTTAATATCGACAATATAGTTTCTAAAGCCGTTAAACTTGTGGGTGTTATGGGTACAATAGGCGATATGGCGGGTGCGCTCAAAATTTTGAAAAACAATAAGCTTGATTTCAGTCCCATTGTTACCGACGAATTACCCTTTGACGACTGTATCAAAGGCTTTATAAGGAAAAATTATCCAAACGCCATTAAAACAACCGTAAAGATTTGTGAGGAATAAGAAAATGAAAAAAATTGCAATTATTGGTAAACAACAGCTTCTGAGTATTAGACAGAAAATGCAACAATATTTAATTGATAACGGTCTTGAAGCGGATATTCTCGATATGGATACAAGAAACGCTCTTGATTGGACTGACGAATTAAAGGGTTATAACGGTATTATTTCCTGCGGTGAAAAGTTTCCCCAAGAGGTTTTTGAAAGATTAGACGGTGACCTGGAACTCATTTCCCGCTACGGTGTTGGAACAGACGAAATTGATAAGGTTGCTGCGGCAGAACACGGTGTTGCTGTTTGTAATGCGGCAGGCTCGCTTTCAACTGCTGTTGCGGAGTGCGCTATGGGGCTTATTCTTGCGGTTTTGCGCAGTATCCCCGAATCAGACAAGGAAGTGCGCAATAACGATTGGAGCCGTTTTTTCCAGAGCAAAACAGGTAATCAGATTCAAGATAAAACTGTTGGCATAATCGGCTTCGGTGATATTTCGCAAGCGCTTGCAAAAATGCTTTCAGGCTTCTCCTGCCGCGTTATCGCATATGATATTTTCTGGAATGAAGAAGCCGCTAAAAGATTAAACGTTGAATACGCTACTATTGAAGAAATTCAGCAGCAAGCAGATATTATCAGCCTTCACGTTCCCTCAACACCCCAAACAAACGGAATGATTAACAAGGAATTTTTGTCAAAGTGTAAGCCCAACGCAATTCTTATCAACACCGGTCGCGGCAGGCTTGTTGTGCCTGAGGACTTGGCAGATGCTCTTAATAACGGTGTTATCCGCGGCGCAGGTATGGATGTGTTCTTCCCAGAACCGCCGGATCCCAGTAACCCATTGCTTACGGCAAAGAATACCGTTTTGCTTCCGCACACGGGAGCTTGCACTATTGAAAGCCACCTTAAAGCAGGTATGATGTCTGCTAAAAACGTGGCGGATTTCTTTGCGGGAAGAGAAGTAAAAACAATTCTTAATCCTGATTACAAAAATAACAAGTAAAAATTTTTTTCTGAAGGTGATTAGTATGTTGAGAGAAAAAATTCAAGCAAAAGAAAAAATGATAGGTACTCATATGTACCTTACGGATATTACTTCCGCAAAGATAATAGCTTTGGCAGGCTTTGATTATGTGTGGATCGATATGGAGCACAGCTATAAGCCCTTTGAAAGCGTTTTGCAGGATATTATTGCACTGAGAAACACAAACACTGCAATTCTTGTTCGCGTACCTCAGGACGATCTTACTTACACTAAAAAGGTGCTTGAACTTGGCGTTGACGGTATTATTTTCCCCATGATTCGTTCTGCAGAGCAGGCAAATAAGCTTATTGCAAGTACGCTTTATCCTCCTTACGGTAACCGCGGCTTCGGTCCTATGAATGCCGTAGATTACGGCTATAAGAGCGCACAAGAATATCTTGATACTACCGAAACCAACGTTTGCAGATTCATTCAAATCGAGCATATCGACGCGGTGAACGACCTTGACGAGATTATGAAAAACAAATATATCGACGGATATATTTTCGGTGCAAATGATTTAGCAGGCTCAATTAACGAGCCCGGCAACACCTTGGGTGAAAATAATATTAGAATTATGAAGGAAGTTATTGCCAAGTTGAAGGCAAACGGAAAATACGTTGGTCTTTCTATCGGCGAAACTGATTGTGAAAGATTAAAATTCTGGTCCGACATGGATATTGATATGATTTCTGCAGGAGCTGATTATATGTTCATTCAACAGGGAGCTGTTCAGGCAAGAAAAAATCTTGAAAGTGCCCATAAATTTGCCGATAAGGAGTAAAAAATATGAAGGATTGTGTTGAACTGCGGAAGGATATTATTGATACTTGTCTGTGGCTTAAAGAACAGGGACTTCTATTTTCAACCTGGGGAAATATAAGTGTTCGCCTTGACGACGGCAATATTTTAATTACACCTTCAAGAATGGAATACGAGGTTATGCGTCCGGAGGATTTAGTTGTTCTTGCACCCGACGGAACGCAGGTTTCCGGAACTCGCCTCGCAACAAGCGAGCGTGACATTCACAGAATGGTATTAAATAAAAGACAGGACGTAGGTGCGATTATACATATGCATTCTACCTATGCTATGGCGGCGGCGGCAAGAAATGAAGGCGTACCCGTTATTTCTGAAGAAATGTGTCAGCTTTTAGGCGGGGCAATTCCGCTTTCAAAGGAGTTTGTGCCTTCGGATATGCATAAAAAATTAGGCGAAGTGGTGTCTGATTCCGTGACTGACGTTAATGCTATTTTAATCAGAAATCACGGACCTATGTGCTTCGGTGCCGACCTAAAGGAAGCAAGAGTTTGTTGCCAAGTGGTTGAAAAGAGCTGCCAGATGTATCTGTTGCTGCTTGCAACAGGCAGTTTTCAGGCGGTTTCGGACGAAAACGTTAAACGAGGTCGCGATTATTACAAAAACAGCTACGGCAAAACTTGAGATAAAAGGAGAAACAAAATGCGTGTTGTAACTATGGGCGAAATGATGATTCGTTTTATGCCTAAAGGAAATTACAGAATTGAACAGGTAAATGAGTTTGAAGCCTATTACGGCGGAGATGAAGCAATCGTTGCGGCTTCCCTTGCACGATTTGGTGTTGACAGTAGATACGTTACCAAATTGCCTGAAAATATTTTAGGTGATACTGCTCTTGCAAAGCTGCGCGAGCAGGGGATAGACACCTCTTGCGTTGCCCGCGGCGGCGAAAGATTAGGAATTAATTTTTACGAAAACGGTGCTTCCGTAAGGCCTTCTATCGTTATTTATGACCGAAAGCACTCTGCTATTTCCGAGGCAACGCCCGAGGATTTTGATTTTGATGAAATATTCCGCGATGCAGATTGGTTTCACGTTTCCGGTATTACCCCTGCGATAAGTGATAATGCGGCGGAATTGGTTAAGCTGGCAATGGTTGCGGCAAAGGCTCACGGCGTAACGGTAAGTGTTGATTTAAATTATCGAAGTAAATTGTGGAGCATCGAAAAGGCACAGTCGGTTATGATTCCTTTAATGGAATACGTTGACGTGTGCATCGGCGGTGCTGAAGACGCCCAAAAGGTTTTGGGATATAAAAATCTCGATATTGACCTTGGGGGTGACGACCATAATATTGAAGCATATAAGATAGTCTTTAAGGATTTATGCAAAATGTTTGGTTTTAAGTTTGTTGCTTCAACACTTCGTGAAAGCCATTCTGCATCAGATAACAGCTGGGCAGCATTACTTTACGATGGAAATGAGTTTTATCACACAAGAAAATATAAAATTCATCTTGTGGACCGTGGCGGCGGCGGTGCTTCCTTCTCGGGCGCATTGATTTACTCACTTCTTAACGGATATGATTTGGAAAAGGCAGGAGAATTCTCCGTTGCGGCATCTGCCCTTAAGCAAACCGTAATGGGTGATTTTAATCTTATAACAAAGCAGGAAGCCGAAAATCTTGCAGGCGGCAACGCTTCGGGAAGAGTTCAAAGGTAAAAATGCTGTAAGTGCGGCATATTTTATTAAATTTACGCCGATAAAATAAAAATAATAATTAAAAATCAAATTATAAGGAGAAAATTATGAGAAGCAGAGATATTTCATTAAAGGAATACGTTATTCAGCAAACAAAATCAACGGGTATTTTGCCCTGCATTAAGTTGCATCAAAAGGACGATTATATTGCATATGCTCAGGCTATGTATGACGGCGGAGCAAGAGTGCTTGAGGTTACTATGACCACCCCGGGCGTTTTAGAAGCTATTGAGGCTATTTCTTCACACTTCGGCGATAAGCTTTTAGTTGCGGCAGGTACTGTTTTAGACCCTGCTTCAGCAAGAGAAGTAATTTTGCACGGCGGAAGCATTATTGTTAATCCCTGCGTTATTGACGACGTTATCGATCTTGCAAACAGATATAACGTTCCCGTGTTCAGCGGCGCCTTTTCTGCTACAGAGGTTTTCGATGCTATGCGCAAGGGCGCAACAATGGTTAAGATTTTCCCCGGTGCTCTTGGCGGACCTAAATATATGACTAACTTAAAGATGGTTTTCCCCGACGTTAATTTAATTCCTTCCGGTGGAATTACTCCTGAAAATGCGGCTGATTTCATTAAATGCGGAGCTTGCGCGGTTTCGGGTGCAAGAACCTTTATGGACTTTGAAAAGATTGAAAAAGAAGGGCTTGTTTCTATTACAAATCAGGTTCGTAAGTTTATTGATATTATTGCAGAGGCAAAAAAAGATCTTCCCATTATTCCTTAAATCTAATTAGTTCGAAATGGCATTAGCCATATAATAAAGGAGAAAATAATATGTTTAAGATGAAAGCAACGGCAGAAGAGATTAAATTAGCAAAAGAATTTATGCAAACCGTTCCCGTATCCTTTGAGTACGGCGACACCAAGTTTCCCCAAGACTTTTTACAAAAAGACGGAGCTTTTGTAAGCGCTGACGGTAAATTAAAATGTGGAATTCCTTTCACAACCTTTGCCGATAGTGCCGCAGTTGAATGGCTTCCGAGATTCACCTCTGTTGCTGATGAAAATACCAAACAAATCAAAAATGTTTTAGCACTTGATGTGGTTTTTCCCGTAGATGGCGAGGTGGAAGTTTTCTATGCTAAAGGCGCAGGAAAGAAAATGGACGATTTCTCTTTTGGTTCAACTAAAATTGCCGACGAACCTGTTACTTTCAAATCTTTAGGCTCAAGAATACATATTCCTTTTCTGAACTTAAAAACGGGCAGTGGCGGTGTTATGATTGGGTTAGGCTTTACAAGCTGGTGGAACGTAACCTTTGAGCCCGTTAAAGAGGGTATCCACGTTACCGTATACTTAAACGATACAAACTTCTATTTGTTGCCCAAAGAATCCTTGCGTCATATTTTGATGCTCCTTATTTTCTGGAAAGGCGATCTTGCTCGCTCCTTTAACTTGCTTCGAAATCACCTCGTGGTGAATTGTATTCCCAAAGGTGAAGATGGTGAGCCTTGTCCGCCTATTTGCTGTCAGACCTGGGGTGGTATGAAGACCGAGAATCATCTTAAGTATATCAAATTCTTAAAAGAAAACGACTTGAAATTTGATTGTTACTGGATGGACGCAGGCTGGCACGGCCCTGACCACGAAACCGACGAATTCCAAGACTGTAACAAGGAAGACTGGGCGTATCATCACGGCGAATGGCTGCCCAACCATTGTCCCCATCCCGACGGACTTACACCTATTTCTGAAGCGGCACACGATGCAGGAATGACCTTGCTTTTGTGGTTTGGCACTTACGTTTGCAACGAAAATATGGGCTGGCACAAGGAGCATCCCGAATGGGCAATAGGCTATGAACAGCATAAAATAAATAAACCTATTGCTCGCGGCGTTGGCTTGAATCCTACCCCTACAATTCATTATACACTTAATCTTGAAATTCCCGAAGCAAGAGAATGGATTGCCGATAGAGTTTCTACCACTTTGATAGAAAATAAATGCGGATGGTACCGTGAGGATTGCGGTGTTCCGATGCTTCCCGATGAGCCTAACAGAATAGGCGTAGGGGAAATGAAGAGTGTAGAATACTTATACGAATTCTGGGATAGACTGTTAGAGAGAGTTCCCGGATTAAAAATTGATAACTGCGGTGGCGGAGGAACGAGAATCGACCTTGAAACCATTAAGCGATCATACGTTTTGTGGCGTTCCGACTATAACTGTCACCCTGGTGCAGATCCCATTGGCGCTCAAGTTGGTAACTATGGCTTAGGTCATTTTATTCCCTTTGTTAACTGCGCACCTCCCGTAAATCCCGGCTCAAATTACACCTTCCATAGCGGACTTTACGGTGGAATGGGTTTCCCTCTTTTCCACGTTGTAGGCTTTGGCGACAAAAATCCCGAAAAGCATACTTGGTTTGCGCCTGATTATCCGGTTAAGTGGCACAAGGAAATGATAGACCACTATCAGCTTACTAAGCCTTACCTTGGCGGTAATTTCTATGCCTTAACAGAAACAAGCATAGAGCGTGATGCGTTCTTATCGTATCAGTTTTCCCGTCCTGATCTTGAAGGCGGTATTATTCTCGGATTCTTCCGTCCGGAATATGCCGAGAATTCAGCCGTAATTCAGCCGTATATTGAAGACGGCACTTACACTTTTGAAAACGTATCAACCGGTAAAAAATTCGAAATGGAAATCAAGGGTAAAACAAGTATTACTCTTACAGTTGATAAAAAGCCTGAAAGCGTGCTCTTACACTACAAGAAACTTAAATAAGATAAACCGTCCGATTTTATTCGGGCGGTTATTTTTTATAATGATTATCGAATGTCGAAAAATTGATTAAATTTCTCGGCAAAGTCGATAAAAATCGGCTTTACGTTGCAATGGATATATTCAATTACCGTTGGTAATTGTTTGCGAATTCAAAGAATTCGCAGTCGAAATAAGG
>JAZNXV010000029.1:0-3503 GCA_045594045.1 Clostridia bacterium | reverse complement strand
ATTATCTCACCTTACCCAAAACCCAAATCCAAACTACAAAAAAAGCTACTACAAGCAAACAAGCAACAGATACAAATCCCATTGTTACCCTATTAAGTGCTATAATAGCATCATAAGGCAATACCGCACCTAAAAAAAAATAAGCAGTAATTGATACAATTCCAAGCAAATCTGCAACTATACAGATGGGAGCTAATTTTTCGTCATAAAATACTAGTTCTTTATTAAATTTAAACATTATATATTTCTACCATATCCTCTTCTTTGAAGTTATTTGCCTTTCGGTAAAGGAAGGCGGATTTTTCCTGCTCGTGTTTGACAACTGTAATTTTACCGTCGACAAAGCTGACACAGACATCGTTATCAATGCCGATACCGTCGGGGCCGTTGAGTGCCTTGATTTCATCCTTGAAGCGGTGCCAATAATCCGCCTCAAAATGAGGACAGTTGCAGTAAGGCAAAAGACCGACACACTCGATAAAGGCAAATTCGTTACCCTCGAGGCAATCATCCCAGCCCATATCAAACCAGCACATAGCACCTGAGCTATAGCCCGAAAGGATAATCCCCTTTTCATAAGCTTCACGGAAAATCTGAGTTGCGCCGGTTTTATTCCATGTGTCCATAAGGAATTTGAGGTTACCGCCATCGACATAGACGATATCGCTTGAGAGAATCTTATCTCTTATCTCATCGTAAGTAAGGCTTTCGTCGGTAAGATAAAGCCCCTCACCCGTACAGCCGTACTTTGCAAAAGCATCAATAAAGGTTTGTGTATCATCGTGCGAATCAAAGCTTGCAGTAGGAAGAAAGAGCATCTTCGGATGCTCCTTATCGCAAAGTGAGCAGATATGCTCAATCATAGTCCATATCTCACCGTATTCAAAGCTTCCGCCGCCTATTGCTACAATCTTACCCATTGTTTTTCTCCTTTTTATCTGTCTCCATAAACTCCCTCTGATGAGGGAGAGATTTTTTTACATACAAATCAATGTATTCACATACACCGTTAAAATTACGGTCAATATCCAGATTGCAAATTCTTATTACTTTTAAATTCATACGCTCCAATTCGTTGGTGCGAATTTTATCTTTTTCAGCTTGTTCTGCAGTATAATGACCGCCGCCGTCAAGCTCAAGCACCAACCTTGCTTTGGCACAATAAAAATCAACTATATATTCACCAATAGCTTTTTGTCGCTGAAAACGCACAGGATAGCTTCGCAGGAATTGATACCACAGCTTTCTTTCCCAAGGAGTCATATTTTTTCTCAAAGTTCTGGCGAGTGGGATATTGGATTTATTATATTCTTTCATCTTCTCTCCCTCCGCCAAAACTTCGTTTTGCCACCTCCCTCATCAGAGGGAGGTTAACAGGATAACATCTTTTCTAAAGATAAATATAACACTTTACATTGTTTTTTTCAAGGCACAATAAAAAGAGCTATAAGAATAACCTGAAAACTTCAAGTCAATACTAACCTTAAAACAAACGAAAGGAAGAAAAGAATGGAACTTAAAGATTCAAAGACGATGAACAATCTATTTGCCGCATTTGCAGGTGAAAGCCAAGCACACACGAAGTATTTATACTACGCTTCGAAAGCTAAAGAAAACGGATTTGAGCAGATTGCCGCAATATTTGAAGAGACGGCCAAAAACGAAAAAGAGCACGCAGAGATATGGTTTAAGCTGATTAACGGCGGCAAGATGCCCGAAACACTTAATAACCTGACAGATGCCGCCGCAGGTGAAAACTACGAATGGACAGATATGTATTCCGGCTTTGCCGAGACCGCAAGAGAAGAAGGCTTTGAGCAGATTGCTTTTCTTTTTGAAAGCGTAGCAAAAATTGAAAAAGAACACGAAGAGCGATACCGAAAACTGATTGCCAACATCAATGACGGTCTTGTTTTCAGCCGTGACGGCGACACTATATGGCAATGCCGCAACTGCGGACACATCTTTATAGGCAAGGGTGCACCTGAAGTATGTCCCGTATGCTCACACGCCAAAGCATATTTCCAGATAAAACCCGAGAATTATTAAGAAAAAAGCTGTAACCGATATGGTTACAGCTTCATTTTTTAATTATCTAAAATTTCAATCTTGATTGTGCAAGTGTTTTTACCGCAGTAGTTACCGTCGGCATCGTAAGCACTTACAATACACAGACAGGTATAATTGCCTTTTTTGACCGGCAGCGTATCCGTCAGCTTATCGCTGAGGATACATTCACCCGGCTTAAGTGTCGGTGACTCATATATCGGGTCCTGTCTGTTTTTGGGAAGATAAATTGAAAACTGCAGATTATACTTTGAAACTTTAGGGTTTTCAAGCATTATTGTACCCTGGGCATAGGTATGCTCAAACACAACGTCGGAATTAACACGGTAGACAATTTCTTTATCGCCAAGCGATTCTATCTGACCTTTTTCGGCAATAACACCTACCCTGACTTCACCTCGAGGAATAAACCAGCCACCGATCATATGAAAAAAGCCGAGACTACCCAAGGCAAAAGCCGCAACAACCAAAAGCAGACAGCTTGCCGACAGCATTGCGGCAGCTTGAACTACTTTAGGGTTACGCTTTTTATCAACCTGCTCAGCAGGTTTTTCAGCCTTGTGCTTCTTCAACATCTGAAGTTTCCTCTTCAATTCCGACCTGAACGGTCAAATCCGAACTTTGTACACCAATGAGTTCATAGGTTTCGGGGTCATAGCCTGCAACCACAAGCTTCATTTCGTGTGTGCCGTACGGTCTGTTATTTATACCGATATCGGTAAGACACCAGCCTGCGGGTAGTCCTCTTGAGCTGAAGCAGATATTGCCCGCTTCGTCGACTATGGAAGCTATAATAATACAGTTATTATCTGAAACATTGACAAGATTAAGTGCCGCCTGAGAATTTTTCTCAGGGAATACAAGCTCATCAGCTGCATAATAACGGAACTTTTTTGTATCGCCCTTACGGTCCATTTTATCGGCAAACTCGTGCTGAACAGACAGATCTTCCAAAACGTAAAGAGTAAGGTCGGATGAAATATTCTTGCCCTTATACTCGGGGACAGCTTCATCCGGAATACCGAAACGGCTCGAAGTAACCCAGGCAATAACGCAAACAGCAGCAATCAGCACGCTGACAGCCAGAACAACAGCAGCAAACTTATTGACACCGAATGCTTCAATCTTTGATCTGAGCTGTTTTGTCAGACTACCGCTATATTTCTTGACAGCCTTAGCTTTGGACTTTTGCTTCTTGATTTTAGCCTTATCGGCAGATTTTTTAGCAGGCTGTTTTTTCTCCGGTGACTTTTTGGGCTCAGGTTTGTTAACTTCAACCTTTGCGGGTTCAGCCACGGGAATTTCAACCGCAACGGGCTCTTGCTTTTCTTCCTGCGGCTTCTTGACAGGTGCCGCTTTTATCGGTGCATTTTTGCCCTTATATGCCGTAGCCGCCTGCTTAGCGGCGGCTGCATTTTTCTTTTTCTTTTTTTTCT
>JAZNXV010000028.1:0-29122 GCA_045594045.1 Clostridia bacterium | reverse complement strand
TGCTTTAATAAAATTGACTAATCAAAAACTTTTGCTATAATATAATTATGAAATATTTAATAAGAAATTTGAGTGAATTTAATAATTTAACGTCCTCTCAGGCAGGTGAAGCCTTGGTTAAAGAGCTCTGCCGCGCCCATTTGAGCATAGAGCCAACCCTTGCCAAGCATAAAAGCGGCAAACCCTATTTAAAAAACAGTAACTACTGCGTTAGCATAAGCCATTCAGCGCAAAGAGTAATGTGCAGTATAAACAAGAATGAAATCGGAGTCGATATACAAAAAATAACGCCCTATGATTCAAGGCTCATTGACCGTTTTTTTGTTGACGAAGAAATCGCCTTTGCAAAAAAAGATTCCGAAAGCTTTTTTAAGGTTTGGTCTACAAAAGAAGCCGTAAGCAAAATTTCAGGCGAAGGCTTAAAAAGCTTTAAGCATTTTTGCGTTGTGGAAAATGACCAAATTAAAGCTTCGTTAGGTGACACAAAAATTTTATGCTTTTTAGATAATACCTGCGAAGGCTCCTATGCCGTAGCTATCGCTTGGGTGGAATAATAATTTTTTTTGCACAGCGAAAGCCTTTTTACTATATTTTATAAAATTTTAATTATTTTTATATATGTTCAAATATGCATTTTATAGATTTTAAATGCGTACTTTTCATTTCAATTCAAAATATCAGTTGCTCGCTTTTACCTTATTTAATAATAATTGATTTAATATTTTACACAACAAATTTAACGAATAACTTTTGTTTAAATAGCTATAATTACTCTATCGTTAGTTGATTTTTCCCCACTCAACCAACGGTATGTAGCTTTTTCACGAGCAAGCGTGTATACTAAAAACAAGAAAGGAGATATCTTATGGATCAAATCAAAATAGGAAAATTTATTGCCCTGCGCAGAAAAGACTTGAACTTAACTCAAATGCAGTTGGCAGAAAAATTAAATATAACAGACAGAGCAATATCCAAATGGGAAACAGGCAGAGCAATGCCCGATTCTTCTATTATGCTTGAGCTATGTGATATTCTCAATATTACAGTCAACGACCTGCTAAACGGAGAGGTGATTAAAATGGAAAATTACAACAAAGAATTAGAAAACAAGCTTATTGAAATGGTGAAAGAAAAAGAAACCGCTGACAAAAGGCTTCTTAAATTAGAAATAGTTATCGGAATTTTATCTTTTTTAATTCTTATGATTCCGATATTTATTGGCGCTTATGTGCCTATGGAAGATTGGCAAAAACTGTTAATCGTTTTTTCGGGATTTATTCCTGCTATAATCGGATTTTCCTTTGCTATCAAAATTGAGCAAGTTGCCGGTTATTATGAATGTAAGCATTGCGGCAACAAATACGTTCCGGAATTTAATGCTATGGCATGGGCTCCGCACATGGCAAGAACAAGATTTATGCGTTGCCCCAAGTGCAACAAAAAATCTTGGCAAAAGAAAGTTATAAGCAAGGATTAACTTTAACTTTTGATATCTCCTTTCACACCAAAACACCCTATGTTTTTTACATAGGGTGTTTTTTGTATAAAACTAAAATTATTCTTCCTTAAATATGGTATTTACAGGCGGTCTGTCTTTCCATGCACCACGAGTGAAGTCAGGAATTTCCATGGGCATATTACCGCGCTTAATGGACTCTTCCGACAGTGCCGTTATGCTCATCCACGAAGCTGCATCATAAACATCTATAGGCATAGGCGTATTATTTATTACCGCGTTAAAAAACGCATCAAGCTCAAGCATATCCATTCCACCGTGACCTGCGGCAATTTGCTCGGGTGTAATGTTTTTCCACTGGGCAGGCATATATTTGTCATAAAGCTCTTTAGCATTGTCCATTGCCTTTTTGTAATGCTCAACACCGCCGGCTTCTTCTTGCCCGTCAAACCAAACGGAATTTGTATTTGCTTCAAACATACCCTTTGTTCCGCGCACAGTAAATTCTCTGCTGCCGGGGCAAGGAAGAGTTGTATCTAATTTCAACGAAATTGTTTCACCGTTCGCACAGGTTATAATGGTATTAAATATGTCACCTTGCTTGAACTTTGCACCTATCAGACCCGTACCTTCAAAAACTTCTTTTTTGTTTGAAATATATTCTTCAAGTCCTTTTGCCTTTGAAGCAACAGAAACAAGCCTTACCATTCTGTTTCCTCTATTGATATTAAGAAGCTTTGCAATAGGTCCTAACTCGTGGGTTGGATAGTTTTCGCAATTTCTTGTTAAATAGTGTTTTAAGCGATAATGGCGCTTATCCTTCAAGCCTGCAATTTCGTATCTTAAATCGTGACGGTAGGCGCCATGGCAATGAACCACCTCGCCAAACACACCCTTGCGCACCATATTTGTTACAAACATTTCGCTTTTGCCAAAGCAACAGTTTTCCAAAAACATAAAGGGTGTTTTTGTTGCCTCATAAGCATCTACAAGCGCCCAGCATTCTTCTATTGATTCAACGCTGCCTACCTCAAGCCCCAACGGTTTCCCTGCATTTAAGGTATCAACCGCTATCTTTGCGTGAGTTTCCCAGCTTGTTGCTACAATAACGGCATCAATATCCTTATTATTTAAAATATCGTGATAGTCATTTGTTAAAATCGGTCTGGGCTGTCCCGTAGCTTCAACCATTTGTGCGGCATCTTCCAGGCGGTCCTCATACACCTCGCTTACAGCCGCTACCGTAACGTTATCAAAGGTCAATATAACCCTTAAAAGACCTTTTCCTCTGCCGCCAAAACCAATAAGCCCTAACCTTAATTTTTTCATTTTCTTCTCCTACTTTTAAATTTAATTACAATAACTGCTAATTTGTATTAAATTTGCTTATCTCGTTTATTATACAGCACAACATGCTTTAAAGCAATAGTAATAAATAATATAAAAAGCGAAAATAAAATTTTCGCTTTTTAACGTATAAAATTATTCTTCGTCAAGCTCAATATCCATAGGAGGTCTGTCCTTCCAAGCACCGCGTGTAAAGTCAGGAATTTCCATAGGCATATTGCCGCGTTTGATTGATTCTTCGGAAAGTGCCGTTATGCACATCCATGAAGCCGCGTCGTAAACGTCAATAGGCATGGGCTTATTGTTTTTAACGCAGTCAATAAAGGTTTCAAACTCAAAAATATCCATTCCGCCATGGCCTGCAGCAACCTGCTCGGGTGTAATGTTCTTCCATTTTGCAGGCAAGAACTTGTCGTAATATTCGGTGGCGTTATCAATAGCCTTTTTGTAATGCTCAATACCGCCTGCTTCTTTCTGACCGTCGAACCAAACAGAGTTTGTATCTGCTTCAAACATACCCTTCGTGCCTCGAATAGTAAGTTCTCTACTGCCGGGGCAAGGAAGAGTTGTATCTAACTTTATGGAAATAGTTTCGCCGTTAGCACAGGTAATGATTGTATTTACAATATCGCCTTGCTTAAAGTCAACACCGATAATATCTTTATTGGGGAAGGTTTCCTTACGGTCATCAATATATTGCTTAACGCCGCGTGCTTTTGAAGCAACGGAAACAAGGCTAACCATTCTGTTACCGCGGTTAATGCCTAAGATTTTTGCGATAGGACCTAACTCGTGAGTGGGGTAGTTTTCGCAATTTCTTGTTAAATAATGCTTTAAGCGATAATGACGTTTTTCCTTGCCGCCTGCAACCTCATATCTTAAATCGTGACGGTATGCACCGTGGCAGTGAACAAGCTCACCAAACATGCCTGCGCGTGCCATATTACGTACGAAAAGCTCATTTTTACCAAAGCAGCAGTTTTCAAGGAACATAAAGGGAGTTTTTGTTGCCTCGTACGTATCAACAAGCTCCCAACATTCGTCAATAGACTCAACGCTGCCTACCTCAAGACCTGTAGGCTTGCCTGATTTTAATGCATCTACTGCTATGTATCCGTGAGATTCCCAGCTTGTTGCTATAACGATAGCGTCAACGTCGTCACGCTCAAGCACCTGATGATAATCAGTTGTAACAAACGGTGCAGGCTGACCTGCGCCTACAATCTTATCATATGCCATTTGGCAACGATCTTCATAAACGTCACATACAGCAGTAATCAAAATCTCATCAAAAGTAAGCATTACTCTTGTAAGACCCTGTCCTCTTCCGCCGTAGCCGATAAGACCAATTCTAACCTTTTCCATAAAATATCCTTCTTTCTTTTTATTTGACAAGTTTAGTTGCGTCTAACGCACCTAAATTATTGTAACACATAAAAAATTGGAGTGCAATATACAAATATGAATATTCTGTTAAATTTTTGCCCTGATTTTTCGCAATACAGAATTTTCTTCCGCCACAAAATAAGTAAGAATTCCCAACAAAATACTAATCGGTGCGGAAATAGCAAAATTTAAATAAGGATTCATCTGTCCCCCGAACAGTTGAACTACCGCTTGCTGAATCGGGAAGCCCCACAAATATATGCCGTAAGCATAACAACCTAAATTGCCTAAGAAATCGTTACACTGTTTTTTGCAGAAGCTTAAATAAAAAACTATATATGGGAAGAAAACGCATAAGCCAATATTGCTTACTTTAAACACAATACTGAGTATCAACCCTGCAAGTGCTATAAGCGCAATTTTGCCGTCAAGAACAATATTATCTCTATATACCCAGAAAGCCATACCTAACAAAAACATAGCACAAGGGCGCACCATTGCGCTAAGGGGTGCAAAAAACATTTCGCCGGCAAACCAAGCGCCAATAAAACCTAAAAGAGCTATAGGCAATAATATACCAAACCGTTTTTTATTAAACAACGTTATTTTATAAACAATAAAACATGCAACATAGCAAAGCATTTCTACAGGAAGTGTCCACAAAGCACCGTTTACTGTAGCATTATAAACGTTCTGACTGAATACGCCCGGCAATTCGTGCACAAGTACAAAAACACCGTTGAGCAAATACTTGTACGTATTTCCTGAAGCAAAATATTCTGCAGCACTTAAAGAAGTAAAAAATACTCCTAAAATCATTACGCATAATGTTACAAAAATCAGCGGCGGCAAAATCCTTATAAGTCTCTGTTTAAAATACGGAACACCTTTTTTTACCCTTTCGGTACTTTTCGCAATCAAGTATCCCGCAAACAGAAAGAAAACGGTAACGGAAATTCCACCCATAGTAAAGCTGTTATCGGTTATAACTGCCGCCCATTCGTTTATTTCCGTTCCTTCGCCAAGGGCAAAAGCGTGAGATAAAACAACACCTATTGCGGCTATAAATCTAATAAAATGCAAATTGTTACTGCGTTTAAGATTAAAATGAACTAACTTCAAAAGTTACTCCTAATATTTGTGTAAGTTATTTTTTATCAGCACTTGTCTGATCAAGCACTTTTTTGATTTTTTTAATAAGATATTCTCTGTTATAAGTCTGCTCGCTAACGTCGTTTACGTATCTCTTAAGTTCGCGGCAACGCTTAAAACGTTCTTCCTCGCATACGTCAAAGATGTTATCAATAAGTGACAGATGGTATTCCATATTTATTTGGTCAAAAATATTTTTATTAAGATTTCTTATTCTAAAATACGAATACAGCTCTTTTCTTGCGGCTAAAGATTTTTCAAAATACTCGTTTGCCTCGTCGTGTCTGTTAACTGAGCGGTAGAAAAGGGCTAAATTTCTATACGTATAGCTTTCATTAAGAAGGCAGAATTGAGAGTTTCTAATTGGGTTAAATGCCCTGCACGCCTCGCTATTCTCGATTGTTTTTAATGCGCAATCCTCTCGATATTTAAGAGTTTCCTGGTCAAGCTCATCAGGATCATAAGCATTATAATGCATCATATTTATAAAGGTAAGATAATCGTAAACTATCATAAGGAACATTGCCTTAAAGTCATCATCAGTGATGGTTTCGGCCTCTTCCACGAGCTCTTCAAAGACGTATTGAAGGCTGTAGTAATCCCTATCCTTTATAACCATTTTATCGTAGCCCTCGTTGGTGATTGATTGACACGCATCAAAATAAGCAAAGGAAGATTTTATCGCTAAAAGACATTCCTTATTATGTACGTTGTGCTGAAGCTCGTTCAACAAATCTCTGGAATTCGCAATATCGTCAAGCATATACGCCGATTGGCTGAAAATTAAAACAACCGTCGCAAGCTCTGTTTCGTATAATACGGGGTTTGTTATATGGTTAGAAATAACGGTACGCAAGGCAGAAATATCCGTAAGCATATCCATTTTGTTTTCTACTATACTGTCCTTTTGCTCTGCTACGAAAACCTTGGCAATCTCTTGCGCCATTTCGTCCAGGCTTTTAAGGCATTCCTCGCCGTTTTCGTTTTTGGTGGATTTAATGGTATAATCCCAGCTGCCGCGCAAATCGCTTGGCGAAAGTTCCGAAGCACCATCAATATATACGGCAAGCACACGGTTTAACATTTTTGAGCCGTTAAGATAGCCTAATTCATAAAGCATATTGCCACTAAGCGTAAGCTGTGTAACCGTATGTCCCTGCTCACAAACATAGCTGGTCTCGCGTGCGGAAAACAGCATTATTGCGCTGGAGCAGTTTTTTATTTGAGAAACTACCGTTGCTCCTACACCGTGCTCTAAGGTTCCGCTATCCTTTCCGCCTACAATCCCGTTGTAGCCGCTTTTTTGAAGCTCCTCCTTAACCTTGCGTGCAAGGTCCGGAGTTGCATTCCAGCCAATAAAAACATTACCCTTCATAACACACTTTTTCCTTAAGTTATTATAATAAATTAAAACTTCAAGTATTTTTCTGCATTTAAAAGCATTTCTTCCACAGAGTTAAGCACACCCGCAGCCTCACGACCGTCAATTAATGCGTGGTTAAAGGTTGCCGAAAGCGTTACCTCGTACTTATCATCGTCCATTTTAGTGAACTTGCCCCAATTTAAGCGGGGAATAGACATTGATATTTTATCGCCGTACGGCAAAGGATTTGATATTGATGTAAAATCAATCCACGGCATACAGGATATATATGCAACGTCAACGGCATTGTTTGTAGAAAAATAAGTATTATCGCCTTGGTTGATTTGCTTTTGCGCTTTTTTAGATTCTTCCTTCATTCTCTTTAAAAACTCTTGGTAATCGTCGGTATATTCCACTCTGCAAAAAGCAAAATTGCCGTCAGGCAAGCTTAAGGTATAGCTTGGGTGGATGACCTCGCAATCAAAGATTTTATCATCAATAATACGAAGGCGCGGTCCTTGAGATTCGTTCAACGCACGCATAACGATATACGTAAACGGAGCGAACAAGCCGCCCAGCTCCTTTTTGTGCTGAACAAGCTTTGTAACGTCAAGCCGAACGTCAATTCTAAAGCACGGCTGAACATAAGAATTAAAAAGCTCATAATGAGATTTTCTGTTCCATTTATCAATGTTAAGTTCTTTCATATCGTTCTCCTTTATGATTTATCCTGTTTTCGCTTAAAGCTGATTTCTAACCGTTATTATGATGCGCGTATCAAGTAATATATCAGATAAAAAGTATCGACATACTATCGCGCATTAGATCTCACGCTACTTTTCATCAGTCACTTTTTGCAACTAATACCCCTATTTTATTCTATAGTTAAATTATATTATAACACAAAAAAACACAAAAAACAATATAAAATAGCGAATTAGGACAGGTTGCTCACTATAAAACAAAGGCTCGCTGAATTTTCAGCGAGCTACGCATTATGATTATCGCACTGTTTCGCTCAAAGCAGTTGCCCACACGCAAAAGAAACTTTACGCACATCGTTTTGAATTCTTCACTGCAGCTTTATTAGCTTAAAAGTGTTTATAAAGCACAACAATCTAAATAAGCAATTATTAGTCGCATCTAAGTTCAGCCACTACAATTTCAGGATAATTATTAATTCTAAACGGGAAAAGACTATTGCCTATTCCGCGACTGACAATCATACTTGTGTTATCCTTTGTATATAATCCGCTATCATATTGTGGAAAAAGGCCTTGACCGGGTGCAATCAAGCCTCCTATAAAGGGTATTCTGAATTGACCGCCGTGAGCATGACCGGAAAAAATTAACTCTATTGAGTTCTTTACATACGCATCAAACAATTCAGGATAATGAGAAAGAACTATAGTATAACCGTCATTTGATTCCACCAATTTCGATAGTGTTGTATCAATGTCAGGATTATCACCTCTTATACCTATAATTGTAATTTTTTCTCCGCCAACGCAGATTTCAGTTTTTTCATTTTCTAAAACAATTACGCCACAATCAGCCACGCCTTGCTTTAATGCTTCATAATTATCAATACGGTGCTCGTGATTTCCGCTAACGTAATATGTGGGAGCTATGTTCATTGCCTTTTTGGCAAAGTCAATACAAACGTCTAAATCAGGTCTGTACGAATCTATTAAATCGCCCGTAATCACAATTATATTAGGGTGAATTTCTTCTAATTTATCCAGCAATTCAACGTTTTTTTCACCAAATTCAGCATTGTGCAAATCAGAAATTTGCGCTATGCGAAACCCGTGGAAGCTTTGCGGAATTTTTCCGTTTTTTATTTCAAACTCACTTACGGTAAGATATGTATTCCCCCAAGCTACCCACACAGAAAAAGCAACAAGAGCTATTATTACAATTACTGCTATAGCATATTTTTTCCATTTTAACATTTTATCTTCACTCCTGCAAAAAGTACTGCATCAAGCTCAAGCAAATGGTTTTACTATACAGCACCTTTTCTTGCCCGTTTTTAAGCATCTTTATTACGTTGTCTTTAACTACGGCAATAGTTAACCTATAGTGTCTTAACAACGTTATTTTAGCACGCAGGGGCTTTTTTGTATATACATTTTTATGAAAAGTCTTTCATTCTCCTTTTTTGCATTGATTTTATATTCAGTAAAAACAGACTCGAAACTGTGCAAGCAACTGCGCTTTGCTTGTCTTTTTTAAGGTGTTCTGCTTTGATTTGCCAAAAAATAAATTTTATTGACAACAGTAATATAAGAATGTTATTATAATATATATATTATTTGTTTAGGGGGTGCTTAAAATAAAACGCTTTATTGCAGGTCTTTTAACCGTTGTATTTATTTTATCAATGCATATTGTAAGCGCCCAAGGTCAAATGACCTTTACCCTTTCAACCGCTTCCTCTAAGCAGGGTGAATCAGCCACTTTGAGCCTAACCTTGAATAACAATTCAGGCGTTGCGGCTGTATATCTTACCGTTGGATATGACGTTTCCTCCTTTGAGCTTGTGTCCGTAAGCGACAAAGGTATTTTAGAGGATTTCGATTACAACGATAATAACGGTAAAATAGTTCTTTCCTGGGAGCCCGCAACGTATAATAATACCGAAAACGGCGTTATTGCCGAGTTAACCTTTAAAGCAAAAGCTACTGCAGGTCTTGGCGAAAAGTCTTTCTCCTTGACCACGGTTGAAAACGGTGTTTTAAACAAAGATGCTCTTGTTGTAGAATGTACTTCGATTGGCGGTAGTATCAGCATTATATCCGACTCGCCCGTCAGCGTTACTTCAAGCGTGCTGAACGTTGATGAAGCCACGGGCTATATAAGCAAAATTTCGTGTCTTTCTACCGTAGGCTCAATTTTTGAAAAAATTGACCAACAGAACGTCAAGATTTTTTCGGGCGCAACTCTTTTGTCAAGCGATTCCCTTGTGGGAACGGGTATGATTTTAAAGCTTTTTAACGGCGAACAGATTGTGCGCGAATATACGCTTATCGTTACTGGCGATTGCTCGGGCGACGGCAAAATTAACATTGCCGATATGGTTGCAACAAAAGCAAAAATTTTAGGCAAGAGCTCCTACAGCGAAATTTATTTAACCGCAATGGATAACGACGGAAACGGCAAAATAAATATTGCTGACTTTATAAATTCAAAAGCCCATATTTTAGGAAAAGGCAATATTACGGGCATATCTCATATTAAGAAGGTGACACAATGAAAAAAATATTTGCACTCGTTTTAGCTGCTGCTTTAATGCTTACCGTTTTTTCGGTAAACACCCTCGCCCTTGACACCGTTCTTTCGGGTCCCAGCGTTGTGCGTGCGGGCGATACGATTACCCTTACCCTTAAAATCGGAGGCAACAGCATATTAGGTATTGAAGGCGTTATAGAATACAACAGTAATCAATTATACCTCTCTTCTTTTGATTCCAAGCGTGACGGTTGGGTTGCTGAGCGTGGCGAAGGCAACGAAATAAACAAGTTTATGGTTTATGACGATAAGCAAACGTCTCCCATTACAGCTTCTACTTCTGTTATAAGCTTTAAGTTTAAGGTTGCCGCAAACGTTGCTGTCGGCACAAGAATTTCCGTTACATTTAAGGATATTACCGACGACAAAAACAACACCTCGTCCGCTACGTACACCGTTAACGTAGCCGCTCCGCTTTCAAGCGTTAACACCTTAAAAAGCTTAACTGTTGAAGGCGCAACTCTTTCGCCAAGCTTTTCACCAAGCACAACAAATTATTCTTGCGCAAGTGTTCCCTTTTCAACCCAAAGTTTAAACGTTTCCGCTTCAGCTACGGACAGCAAGGCAAAGGTTACCGTTAGCGGCAACAATTTGGCAGTAGGCTCAAACAGAATTACTGTTACGGTTACTGCCGAAAATGGCTCTAAAAAGGATTATTATATTTCTGTTACCCGTGAGCAAGACCCTAATTACAAGGCTTCCTCTAACGCAGATTTAAGCAGCTTGATTATATCCGGCGGTCAGCTTTCTCCTGCGTTTTCACCGCAAACAACGAAATATATTGTGTACGTTCCCTACGAGGTGACCTCCTTTGGTCTTTCGGGAACTGCGGCAGACGCTAAGGCTACGGGTGTTTCAACCGCTACAATTCCCGAGCTTGCCATAGGCGAAAACGTTGCCCAAATTACAGTTACCGCAGAGGACGGCACCACTAAGGTGTACAGTGTTATAGTAATGCGTATGCCCGCCTTTACAGGTGATGCTACCCCCAACACAACACCATCTGCCGATGAAAATACTACACCTACCCCACCGCCTGTGGTAATTAAGGAAACCGACCTTATGCTGACTGCTGTTTTAAGCATATGCGCCTTGCTTATGGGTGCGGGAATCGGCATAATCGTAACAAGACTGTTACTTACAAATCGCAAGAAAACCCATCAGTTTAAAAGTGTAGATAACTACGGCGATAACGATTTTTAAACTTCTTTAAATTCAGGCTACAGCTAACCGACACAAAAAAAGGACTGCGAATGCAGTCCCTTTTTTATATTTACTAAACGTTTAAATCAATAAATTTATCAAAAGCAGCAATGAAAAGCATGCAAAAAACGAAGTCCAAACAATTGCCCAAACGTATTTTGGAGTTCTGTATTTTTTAGCGTAATACGCATTTAATGCCTGCTTTTCTTCCGCGGTTAAATAAGCTTGATTCGATTTATTTTGAAAAGCAAGATTATTTTCTTTAACAAAATTGCCTACATTGCCGTTTGACGCACTTACGGTTGATTCGTTTATGCCGTTTACGTTTGTTTCATAGCCAATCCTGTAACCGCAAAAAATGCAAAATGAAGTATTTTGTTCATTTTCACCTTTGCATATAGGACAAACATTTTTAAGCGCTCTGCCGCAGGAAATACAAAAATTACAGTCGCCTTCGTTTTCATATCCGCAAACGCAAGCTTTTAAATTTTCTTTGTCGCCCTTGCGGTTGAAACCACAAGCTTCTAAATTTTCTTTGTTGCCCTCGTGGGTGCAAACGTCACTTTCGTTTAGTTCCTTACCACAAAAATCGAATTTTGGCATCACGTATCAATTCCTTTAATTTTATTTTCACGGGCATAATAAAAAAGATATTGCTGAGCTATACCTGCATATTCACCAAAGGCTTTTTTAGCAAATTCCTCTATTTCCTTATTAGTGGCGCTGCGTTTTAAATACAGCACTTCCATTACCTTTTTTATCCACGTATCTACGGGAAACGCATCTAAATAGTTAAGCCCGAAAAGCGAAATGCAGTCGGCTACCTTTGGTCCTACACCCTTTAGTGCTAAAAGCCTTTGCCGCGCACTTTGATAGCCGCAATTTTTAAGTTCAAGCACATCTATTTTGCCATCAAGCATATCGCAAACCGTCTTTTCCAAATACGCACTTCTGTAGCCGCAGCCTAATGCCGCGTAATCAGCCTCTTTAACGTCCTTTAATTTTTCAGGTTCCGGGAAGGCATAAAACACGGTATTGTTATATTCAAGTTCTTCACCGTAGCTGTTGCAAAGCCTTTCAACAATAGCTTTTATTCTTCCTATATTATTATTTTGCGAAATAATAAACGATATTAAGGCTTCCCAAAAATCCTGCCTTAATATTTTCATTCCCTTGCCGTATTCAATGGCGGCAAGCAAATTTTCTTCTGCTTTAAAGGAATGGGATATGGCTTTATAGTCACGGTTTAAATCAAAATAATCAACAAAACTATTGTTAAATTCTTCTTTTGTGACTCCGTCAACCAGAATAGTGTTTTCAGTTTTTCTTAAAAAAACAACCTTTCCGAGTGCAACGCCCAAATATCCGTCAAGATATGGGTTAAATCTAAAGCATTGACCGTTATCAAAGGTGTTTTTCAAATCAAAATCGTCAATTTTAATTTCAAACATATTTTTAACCATTAAAGAAAAACCGCACAGAAATGTGCGGTTTTAAGTTTTTAAATAAATTAAGCAACAGGATAAATGCTAACCTGCTTTTTATCCTTACCCTTGTGTTCAAAACGAACTACGCCGTCAACCAAAGCAAAAAGAGTATCATCGCTTCCGATGCCTACGTTAAGACCGGGATGAATCTTTGTTCCTCTTTGACGAACAAGAATGTTGCCTGCTGTAACAGTTTGACCGTCAGCACGCTTAACGCCGAGACGCTTGGATTCACTGTCACGACCGTTTTTGGTTGAGCCAACACCCTTTTTATGAGCGAATAACTGTATGTCCATGCGGAGCATTATTACTGCACCTCCTCAAAAATTTGTAAGTACCCGGGATTGCCTTCATTAAATGAAGTTAAACCGAGAATAAGTGTCTTGAAAATTGTACGGCATTCTGTTGTTTTGGCTTGATCCTGACTTACAAAGGCTGAAAGTGAACCGTCACTTATTTCTATCTGAGGGTTTGCCTTGGCAACCTCCTCAATGCCTATGCAAGCAGTCTGCGTTATGGCAGAAATCGCTGCGCAATAAATGCAAGTGCCTTTAGGCGCATTAGTTGCGTGGCCTTTTGCCTTAAAGCCATAAACGTCGCCGTGTTGATTTTTGTAAATCGTAACCTTTGTCATATTACTTTGAAATCTTGTTGATTTCTACCTTTGTGAAAGGCTGACGGTGGCCGGTTGTTCTGCGATAGCCTTTTTTAGCCTTGAACTTGAACACAACTACCTTTTTATCCTTGCCCTGAGCAAGAACCTTGCCTTCTACAACAGCGCCGTCCACAACGGGTGTACCAACGGTAACGTCATCGCCTTCGCCGCAAAGAAGTACGTCAAACTTAACTGTTGAATCTACTTCTGCATTGAGCTTTTCTACATAAATAACGTCGCCTTCTTGTACGCGGTATTGCTTACCGCCTGTCTTAATAACTGCAAACATCATGTAGCACCTCCTCTACAAATCTCGCCAACATCGGTACTCATAAATTATGAGATTTTACAAACACGACCATGTGCGGCTTGATTATAATAACATAATTAATTTTTTATGTCAAACACTTATTTAAAATAATTTCGTTTTTCGACCTAAAAACGCCTACAAGCACTACAAAATGCCTTGATAAATACGTCGCTTTGTGTTAAAATTAGTGACGAGGTGTTTTTATGGACAGAATCGAACAAACAATTCGCCGCAATAGCGAAGAGGCATTAAAAAAAGATAAACGAAATTACAACCTGCTTTTTGCTCTTGCCGTAGCCTTTGGCATTTACGCCTTTATTTCGGCAATAGGCATATTTTTTTCACTTGCGGCAGGTGGCGATATAACATTTTGGAGTGTTCTGCCGCTGATAGTATCAGCCGTAATCGCCGCACTTTGCTTCTTTAAAAAGGACGATATGCTTTTAGAATACGACTATACCGTTGAAGACGACTGCCTTATTATCGCAAAAATAAAGAACTTATCCTCCCGTAAGGAAGTATTAAATCTCCCCGTTAACAAAATCAAACGTATTGAAGCCTTTAACGAAAAGCGTTTTAAGGCTCTTGATACTAAAAAACTTGATTTTTCACTGAACGAACCGAATGAAAAACAAATTTTGTTTTTCGAACAAGGCGAAATGACCGCTATGGTTTTTGAGCCTAACGAAGCTCTGCTAAAAATGCTTGTAAGGGAAATCAACAAATGATTTATTTAGATAACAGCGCAACTACTCGAGCGTTTGACTCTGTTGCCGAAGCCGTTAAATCAGGGTTGACAGAAGATTTTTATAACGTTTCTTCTCCCTATTCCGCGGCATTAAAAACTGAAAAAAAGCTTGCCCAAAGCATTAAAATAATTGCCGACGCACTAAATGCTTCACCAAAAGAAATTATTTTTACCTCGGGCGGTACGGAAAGTGATAATACTGCTCTTATGTGTGCCCCTGATAACAGTGAAGTAATTTTATCTGCCGTTGAACATCACGCAATTTTAAACTGCCAAACTATTTTAGAGAAAAAAGGATGCAAGGTCATCCTTTGCCCTGTTGATGAAAACTGCAAGGTTAACCCCGAAACCCTCGCTTCCCTTGTTAACGAGCGCACCGGTTTAGTAAGCGTTATGCACGTTAATAACGAAGTTGGTGCTGTTAACGATTTAGCGGCTCTATCTAAAGCAGTTAAAGCAAAAAATCCTAAGGTTCTGTTCCATTCTGACGGGGTTCAAGCATTTATGCACGTTTGCACAGATATTAAGAAGTTAGGCGTGGATTTGTATTCCATTAGTGCTCACAAGCTTCACGGACCAAAAGGCGTTGGGGCTCTGTTTGTTAGGCAAGGCGTACCTTTTACGCCGTTTATTTACGGTGGAGGTCAGCAAAACAACCTTCGTTCAGGCACGGTTAACGTTGCCGGCATTGTAGGTTTTGCAACTGCCATAAGCGAGCTTGGCGAGCAAGAAGCTTTTTCGAAAAAGCTTGAAGAAATTAAAAATACTTTTATTGAAAAGTTAAAGGAAATTCCCGACGTTCGCTTTACTTGCCCTGATTCTGCGCCTAATATTTTAAGTGTCAGCTTTTTAGGGTTAAGAGCATCTTCACTGCAAAACGCCTTAGAAGATTGTTTGATAATCGGCAAAGGTTCTGCTTGCACAAGCCGTTCAAGCAAAATAAGTCACGTGCTCGAAGCAATGGGTCTGCCCGTTAATATTGCCGAAGCCACCGTCCGCATAAGCTTTGGCGCGTTTAACACCTTGGAAGAGGTTGATGAAGCAATCGAGCACATTAAATCAAAGGTTGCCTACTTAAGAAAATTCAAGCGGAAATAACTGCTTTATAATTTACAAAGTTAAAAAGGAAGACATTTTTATGAACTATCGTAATATGATTATTGTTAAGGTCGGCGAAATTCACTTAAAAGGTCAAAACCGCCCGTTTTTTGAGCGCACACTCATTAACAATATGAAGTATGCTCTTAAAAATTTTGAAGGCTTACGCATTACCATAAGCCAAAGCCGCATTTTTGTATATAATATTGAGCCCGAGCGTTTAGATGAAGCTTTGGATAAGCTCAGCCGTATTTTCGGTATTCATGCTCTTTCTCCTGCAAGGGAATTTGAAAAGTCAATTGAAGCCTGTGTTGAAAACGCAGTAGATATGCTTAAAGACGCTAATATTACCTCGGGTACCTTTAAGGTTAAGGCTCGCAGAGCAGATAAAAGATTCCCCATCGAATCTCCTGAAATCGCGGCTCTTGTAGGCGGCGGAATTTTAGAGAATATGCCTAATATGAAGGTTGACCTTCATGAGCCCGAGCATATAATTGAAGTTGAAATCCGCGATAACGCTTACGTATATTTCCAAGACGTTGCCGCAGTTGGCGGTATGCCTATCGGCACAAACGGTCGCGCCGCACTTTTACTTTCAGGCGGTATTGACAGCCCCGTTGCAGGTTATATGATTGCAAAGCGCGGTGTTCAGCTTGACGGTGTGCATTTTTACAGTTTTCCCCACACAAGCGAGCGTGCTAAGGAAAAGGTTTACGAGCTTGCTCAAGAGCTTTGCGCATATATTACCCGTATTTCTGTTTTCGTTGTGCCTTTTACCCATATTCAAGAATCAATTTATGAAAAATGCCCCGACCAGTTTATGACAATTTTAACAAGGCGCTTTATGATGAAAATTGCCGAGCGTATTGCTAAAATGCGTTCCTGCGGCGCTCTTGTAACAGGTGAAAGCATCGGTCAGGTTGCAAGTCAGACAATGGAAAGCTTGCGCGCTACCGATAGCGCCGTTGAGCTTCCCGTGTTCCGCCCTGTAATAGGTATGGATAAACTTGAAATTATGGAAATCGCAAGAAATATCGGCACTTTTGAAACTTCCATTCTTCCTTTTGAAGATTGTTGCACAGTATTCACTCCCCGCCATCCTGCTACCAAGCCAAAGCTTGACGAGGTTTTAAAGGCAGAAGCACTTTTGGACGAGGAAGCGCTTATTCAAGAAGCTATGGAAATGGTTGAGCGCATTGATATTGATTCTGACGGCGTTCTTCACACCCAAAAGCTTACAGATATGCAAATCTGGAAAGATTATCAAAACAAATAATTTCTAATTTAATTTATAAAGGAGTCTATTATGAAAATTATAGACGGTCATATTCATGATAGCCGTATTATAGCGGACCCAAAAAATTTAATTGAACGCCTAAATGCTGCAGGCGTTTGGGGAACTTGTGTTTTTTCCGTTTCGCCTATAGAACACAGCGCAAAAGACGGCTTATCTTTTGATGAGCGTCTTGAAAAAGTCCTTACATTAACAAAAGGCTACGAAGACAGGCTTTTCCCTGTTTTATGGATTCACCCATACGAAGAAGATATTTTAAACAAGGTACATATTGCCGTAGAAAAAGGCATTTGCGCCTTTAAAATAATTTGCTCCAACTTTTTTGTTTACGAAGAAAAGTCATTGGCTCTTTTAAAGGAAATTGCTTCACTTAAAAAACCCGTTTTCTTCCATACGGGTATTTTGTGGGACGGCAAGGTTTCTTCTTCATATAACCGCCCCATAAATTTTGAATCGTTAATTCACATTAAAGGTTTAAAATTTTCTCTTGGTCATTGTTCTTGGCCTTGGATAGACGAATGTATTGCCCTTTACGGCAAGTTTATGAACACGTATAACTCCAACACAGAAATTGCCGAAATGTTTTTTGACACTACTCCCGGCACACCTGAAATTTACCGCAGGGAGCTTTTAACTAAGCTTTTTACCATCGGTTATGATGTTGAAAGCAATATTTTCTTCGGTACCGACTGTAATACTGACAATTATAACACCACCTGGTGTAAAAATTGGCTTGAAATTGACAGAAAAATTATGGACGATTTAGGCGTTAGCAAGCGCGTGCGGGAAAAAATGTACTACAATAACCTTTTAAGATTTTTAGGTAAATCTGACGAGCAGGTTACCTACACACTCCCCGAGGTTGACGATTCACACGCCTGGTCCTGCGAAAACGAAGAAGTTAAACATATTATTTGCGCTTGGGCTGAAAAACTCCAAATTACTAACAGACTCACAAATCCCGAAGAGTTTTATTTATCACTTAAAAACACCCCCATATCTGATGCAATAACCGTTGAAAACTATGATTGTGCCTGCACTGACGGCAAACGTAATTTGTTTTCAGCTCTGTTTATGTGCCAAAGGTTAGCGGAAGAATACGCTAAAAAAGGCATTGACGAGAGCATTTTGCTTGATACCATTTCAGACATTGGCGTTTGGCTTGATACCTGGTCCGATTTAAAGAATGAAATGTATTTAGGCGAGCTTTCCTGGCTTAAACGTCACTTGAGTATGAAGCTGTTTAAGCTTGGCAGATTGCAATTCTGTATGGCAAAGGCAGAGCACGACTGCGGCGATTTGAAAAAGGGCGACAACGTTATTGAGGTTCATATTCCCGAAGGCGCGCCTTTAACCGACATTGAATGTGAAAAATCGTTTATGTACGCAAGAAAATTCTTTGCAAAGTATTTCCCCGAATACGAGTTTAAATATTTCACCTGTCATTCCTGGATGCTTGACCCCACCCTTGAAATCTTCTTAAATGAAGATAGCAACATTATTAAATTCCAAAAGCGCTTTGAGCTTGGCACAAAAGACGCTTCAGACGCTATTTTAAATTATCTCTTTAAGTGGAACACCACAAAATATAATCTTTCCAAAGCATATCCCTTAACAAGCCTTGCTAAAAAGGTTAAGGACTTTAAGCTTGCCGGTGGAGTTTTCTATGAAGTTTTGGGCTTGATTAAAAAATAAGCTTTTAACAGTAAAAAGCAAAACTCTTAACAATAGTTAAAAATTGCAATATTACAAACAAAAAAACAGTAGGCGAAAACCTACTGTTTCATTTTTTTGGTGTTTATTTTACCAAGCTGTCCAACCGCCGTCAACAACGATATTAGAGCCCGTCATAAAGGTTGAAGCATCAGATGCTAACAGTAATACCGCACCTGCCATTTCGTAGCTTTGACCGAAACGACCAAGCATTGTTTTATTTGCAAGTTTTTTGTTAAATTCTTTATCATTCTGGTTTGCAGGGTTCGGGAAAGGGCCGGGGGTTACACAGTTAACGCGAATGTTATAGGGTGCTAATGCACCTGCTGCATAACGGGTAAGTTGCGCAACTGCCGCCTTTGCCGCGCCGTAGTTTGGTGGCTGCTTTTGAGGATTGTCCCCGTATATACGCAAATCAGGTGAAACAAGACCGTACATTGAGCAATAGTTAATAATCGAGCCGCCCTTTTCCTTCATATAAGGTATAATTTCACGCACTCCACGGAATACCGAACTAAGTCCGCCATCAATACCCTTTGCCCAGGTTTCATCATCCATAAATTCAATTTGGCTCGCTTTGCCGTAGCCTGCGCCAAAGGTTGCGCAGTTTACTAAAATATCAATTCTGCCGTATTTTTCAAAAACTGTTTTAAAGCAATTTGCCATAGATTCTGCCGAAGAAATATCGCAGGGCACAAACATATCTGCATTGTTTGCTTCAGCATCATTCCATCTGCTTTCTTCCTTTTTAACGTCGGCATTAACAACAGTGGCGCCAAAGTCCTTTAATACCTTTACGTTTTCACTTCCTAAATAACCTGTACCGCCTGTTACGATTGCTACTTTACCTTCAAGAGAAAATAATTTTTTATAATCCATAAAATCACCTCATTATTTTTATGGTTATATTATAAAATTTTTGCACAGTTTTTTCAGTAACTACCTACGACTATTTTGTATAAAAATGTCTTTATTTTAAACTTTTTCATTATCAAAAGTTCAATTTTATTGATTTTATTATTTTGATATGTTATAATTACACAAAATAGCTTATTAAATAATGGATTATGGAGTAAAATTTAGTTTTAATATGAGCCTAAATAACATCATTGATAACACCGCATATATTGTAAAACTTAAAATTGATTCCGTCACGGTAACTGTTACGTTGGATAATACGTTTTTCCCCACGCAATCACGAACCGCCGCATATCTACATTATCACCATAACACAGAAATATTTTTTATAGCAGACGGTAATTTAGAAATTCAAACTGAAAACGGTATTGAAGTATTTAACGAAGGCGCAACTATTGTTCCTCGAGGCTTTGTGCATAACACCAACAAATGTGATTCGGTATTTCGTTTTTTGTTCTCACTTTCACCTGACAACGATAAAAGCGCCCCTGTTTCGTTCCTTGAAAAGCTTTTGCTTAAATCTTCAAGCAAACCCTTTAGTTTAACAACAAACAGCACCGTACTGACATATCTTAACCAAATTAGAAACTTGATGTGCGAAAATTCTGATTACAAGGAAACTCAAATCAGCTTATTAATGCATCTTGTTTTTTTAGAGCTTTTAACCTGCAATACCTTGCAAACAAACAATAACTTTTTTACCCACGACAATATTTACGCCATTGAAAATATTGTTTTTTGCGATTATGATAAAAACCTTACTATAAATGACGTTGCTGCTGCCCTATCTTTAAGTCCCAGGCAAGTTTCGCGCATTATAAAAAAGAATTTTGGGCTTACGTTTACTGATATGGTTAATACCCGCAAGCTTCAGGTTGCGGCACGGCTTTTAACAACTACTAATATGCCCGTTGCAGAGATTATAAACCAACTTAATTTTCAGACGGAAAAGTATTTTTTTGTGCTTTTTAAGAAAAAATACGGTTGCACACCTCTGCAATACAGAAAACAAAATTTTATTTAATTTTTTGCATTACAAATACGTTCTATATTACTTTATAAATAAAAAAGGCAACGGATTTTCCGTTGCCTTTTTATTGTCTTTATATTGACTTAATATTAGTCGTTGTAAAGAGCCTGAAGCTTTTCAAGGTGTGCTCTCTTTGCCTTTGCGGCTTCAGCAGCCTTGTTGAACAATTCTTCAGCACGCTCAGGGAAGGAACGTGTTAATGAAGAATAACGAGCTTCGTTCATAATGAATTCCTTGTAATCGGTTGTAGGTGCCTTGGAATCGATTGTAAAGGGCTTCTCGTTTGCAGGGTTAAAGCGGAACATATTCCAATAACCGCAATCAACAGCCTTCTTCATTTCTTCCTGGCAATGTACCATACCGCCCTTAATTGAGTGCATTTCACAAGGTGCATAACCGATAATAAGTGAAGGTCCGGGATATGCTTCAGCTTCCTGAATTGCCTTAAGAGTCTGGTTCATATCAGCACCCATAGCGATTTGTGCTACGTAGATGTAGCCATAGCTCATAGCGATTTCAGCAAGGCTCTTCTTGTTGATGCTCTTACCTGCAGCGGCGAACTGTGCAACCTGACCGATTTGTGATGCCTTGGAAGCCTGTCCACCGGTGTTGGAGTAAACTTCTGTATCGAATACCATAATGTTTACGTCTTCGCCGGAAGCAAGAACATGGTCAACACCGCCGAAGCCAATATCATAAGCCCAACCGTCACCACCGAAGATCCAAATGGATTTCTTGGAGAGATATTCTTTCTCAGCAAGGATTTCCTTTGCTGTGGTGCAACCTTCGCCTGCAGCCTTTTCGAGCTCAACAACAAGAGCTTCTGTAGCAACAGCATTTGCTTTACCGTCATTTGCTGTATCAAGATATGCCTTTGCAGCAGCCTTAAAGTCGTCAGATGCCTTTTCAGATTCAGCCATTTCCTTAACAAGAGCAATAAGCTTATCTCTAAGAGCCTTTTGACCTAAATACATACCGTAGCCGTGTTCAGCGTTATCCTCGAACAAGGAGTTAGCCCAAGCGGGACCGCGACCTGCCTTGTTTACTGTGTAGGGACTTGTTGCAGCAGGACCACCCCAAATTGATGAACAACCTGTAGCGTTTGAAATGTACATTCTGTCACCAAAGAGCTGAGTGATTAAGCGAGCATAAGCAGTTTC
This sequence comes from Clostridia bacterium, assembly GCA_045594045.1. Taxonomy (GTDB): domain Bacteria; phylum Bacillota; class Clostridia; order Christensenellales; family QALW01; genus UMGS1322. The sequence continues at coordinate 7,508 of JAZNXV010000028.1, read as the reverse complement.
AGCACAACCTGCGCAGGAGCCGGAGAACTCTAACAAGGGTTGTTTGAACTGGCTGGCAATAAGGTTCATATTAGCAGTTGTTTCGGGCTTTTCTGTAACTGTATCAACACAGTAATCAAATACCTGCTGCATATCGTCTTGTGATTCACGGGGAACCATTGTAAGTGAATTTGTGGGGCATACGCCTACGCAAACGCCGCAACCCATACAATCCATGGGAGAAACAGCTAATGTATAAGTATAAACCTTACCAACAGGTCTCTTACCTTTTAAGAGATTTGCAGGTGCGTTAGCAAGCTCGTTCTCGTCAAGAGCAAAGGGACGGATTGTTGCGTGGGGGCAAACGAAGGAGCAACGGTTACACTGTGCGCAAGTATCGTTGTTCCAAGCAGGAACCATAACTGCAACACCGCGCTTTTCGTATGCTGATGCACCCTGTTCGAAAGTACCGTCAGCGTGGTCAACGAAAGCAGAAACAGGAAGCATATCACCGTTCATCTTTCCAACGGGCTTCATAATACCATCAACCATCTTGATAAGCTTTGCGTTACCCTTTGTTGTGGGAACTTCAGGGGTATCTTCTGCATTAGCCCATGCAGCAGGAACGTCAATCTTAACGAATGCTGTTGCGCCTGCATCGATAGCCTTGTGGTTCATATCAACAACGTCTTGACCTTTCTTAAGGTAGGACTTTGTTGCAGCATCCTTCATGTGCTGAATTGCTTCTTCTTGAGGCATAACCTTTGCAAGAGTAAAGAATGCAGACTGAAGAATTGTGTTTGTTCTCTTGCCCATACCGATTTGTGCTGCTAAATCAATAGCGTTAACGGTATAAAGCTGAATATTGTTGTTTGCAATATATCTCTTTGCTTCGCCTGTAAGCTTTTCTTCAAGCTCCTTGGCATCCCACTGGCAGTTGATTAAGAATACACCGCCGGGCTTAACGTCGTTAACCATTCTGTAGCCCTTTTCAACGTATGAGGGGTTATGGCAAGCAACGAAGTCAGCCTTGTTGATGTAGTAAGGACTCTTAATAGCCTTATCGCCGAAACGAAGGTGAGAAATTGTAATACCACCGGTCTTCTTGGAGTCATACTGGAAGTATGCCTGAACGTTCTTATTGGTATAGTCACCAATAATCTTAATGGAGTTCTTGTTAGCGCCAACGGTACCGTCACCGCCAAGACCCCAGAACTTGCACTCGATTGTGCCTTCAGCTGCTGTGTTAGGAGCGGGCTTTTCTTCAAGTGAAAGGTTTGTAACGTCATCAACAATACCCATTGTGAACTGTGCCTTAGGAGCTTCCTTTTTAAGCTCGTCGTAAACAGCGAAAATGCTTGAAGGAGGTGTATCCTTGCTTCCTAAGCCGTAACGGCCGCCGATAACGGTTGCCTTGTTACCTGCATTAGCAAGAGCAGTAACAACGTCCATATAAAGAGGCTCACCAAGAGCGCCGGGCTCTTTTGTTCTGTCTAAAACAGCAATCTTCTTTGCAGTTGCAGGAATAGCCTCAACAAGCTTTTCTGCGCTGAAAGGACGATAAAGGCGAACCTTTACAAGACCTACCTTTTCTCCTGCTGCTGTAAGGTAATCAATAACTTCTTCAGCTACGTCACAAATTGAACCCATAGCAACGATAACGCGTTCAGCATCGGGTGCACCGTAGTAGTTAAAGAGCTTATAGTTTGTGCCAAGTTTTGCATTAACCTTGTCCATATACTTTTCAACAATACCGGGGATTGCATCATAGTAGCTGTTGCAAGCTTCACGGTGTTGGAAGAAAATATCGCCGTTTTCGTGGCTACCGCGCATTACAGGACGCTCGGGGTTAAGAGCGCGCTTACGGAAAGCTTCAACAGCTTCCATATTGCACATTTCTTTAAGGTCAGCGTAATCCCAGATAGCAACCTTCTGAAGCTCGTGAGAAGTACGGAAACCGTCAAAGAAGTTAAGGAAAGGCACTCTGCCTTCAATAGAAGCAAGGTGAGCAACAGGACCAAGGTCCATAACTTCCTGAGTATTTGTTTCTGCCATCATAGCAAAACCTGTTTGACGGCAAGCATAAACGTCAGAATGGTCACCAAAGATGTTAAGTGCGTGGCTTGCTACGCAACGTGCTGATACGTGGAATACACAGGGAAGTAATTCACCTGCTATTTTGTACATGTTGGGAATCATCAAAAGTAAACCTTGTGATGCTGTGTAGGTGGTGGTAAGAGCACCTGCTGCTAATGAGCCGTGTACTGTACCGGAAGCACCTGCTTCGGATTGCATTTCAGCAACCTTAACTGTTGTGCCGAAAATGTTCTTTTGACCTTGTGCTGCCCACTGGTCAACGTAGTCTGCCATGGGAGAAGAGGGTGTGATAGGATAGATACCAGCAACCTCGGTAAAAGCGTAGCTTACGTAAGCAGCAGCGTTATTACCGTCCATGGTCTTAAACTTTCTTGCCATAAAAAATTCCTCCTAAATATTTTTCACGGTTGGGCTGAAGAGAGCCTTCTGCAGCCGGTTCTCTTCAGCCTATCCGTATTATCAATTTTTGCAAAATTCGATTTAGCCAAATTTCACTATTATATATAATACTACTTTTATAGAAATAAGTAAACTAAAATTCGATTAATTTTATAAAATTTTATGTTTTTTTCAGTTTTAACAAATGTTTTTCTATTAAATAAAAAAATACCGAGCAAGCTCGGCATTGATTTAATCAAATTTGTGTTTTTTCATCCTTTATTACCTGAACATCACCGTTTTTTACATCAGCCGTTCAAAAGAATCAATATATTTATTGGAAATCCTTTTAATGTTTTCCGTTTCCTCGTCAGAAGATATATCGTACACCCCAACAATATAAACCCCTGCTTCCTTTGCTGCCGAAAGCGCGGTAATATTATCGTCAAAGAAAACTATATCGCTTGTATCACACCCCAGCCTTTTTGCGCATTCAACGTAAATTTCTTTATCGCCCTTTGCCAACGATCCGAAATCGTTTATCGTCCAGATGTTTTCAAACAAATCGAATACGCCGTTGCGCTTTAAGCACGGGTCAATATATTTGTGTGGGCTGGCTGTTAAAACTGCCATACTTGCCCCCTCTTGCGCAAGGCCCTTTAAATACTTTTCAACCCCATTTTTAAGCATTATTCTTTGGGCATAATTTTCTTCCATTTTGTTACCCAAGGTTTCAAAAAGCTCCTCCGACGTCCCTTTTGCACCAAGCTCTTGCATATATTTTACGCCGCCCCTCATTCCCCAGGGTGCCGTGCGCTGAATTATATCGTCCGGGCAAGGAATTCCGTTATCAGCTAACATTTCGCTCATGGCGCGTCGCCAATATTCCATTGAAGAAACAAGTGTGCCGTCCAAATCAAAAATATACTTTTTCATCAAAATAGCCTTTCTTTGCTTTTACGCTGTATTTTAACACAGTTTAAACTTTGAGTCAAACATATGCGCATTTCTATTTTGCACCGTGACAATAGGCAAAAAACGCCTTTGCATAAGGCTCGGATTTTACCTAAAAATAAAAAAATGCTCTTTTCAACAGTGCGCACTGTTACCAAAAACATCCCTTCACCCAAAGTGCAACTCCCGGAAAGTAAAAAACGCTCAAAAGAGAGCGTTTTATATGTTTATAATTTCAAGTCCACGGCTTTCAGCATAGAGAAAGGTGTATTGCGTACCCCCTGCCCTTCCCCTATAATATGCAATTAAAATATCGGAATTATCCACCATAAAGGCATCGCGGAAATGCATACACCCCGTAACGAACTTATCAAACAGATACGTTACCTTGTCGGCAGAGGTCAAAATCTCCTGGTATTCCAGCTGTTGCTTTTTGCTCCATTTGTCTGCTTGGTCACGACAGGGCACGGCAATTTCAAGAACAATATCGTTCGTTTGCTTCTTTTTCAAAACTGCCTTTGCCGCCATTGTATCAAAGCCTATAGCACCGCCGCAAATAAAGCGTTTAACGCCTTTTTCAATTGCATCGTCAATGGCTTTATCGAGATTTGCTTCAATTTTTTCTCTTTCGGCCGCAGGTATAATTCGGTGGCCCGTAAAACAAGCGGTAAGCTCAAAATTCAAAATTCTTTTTAGCATATCAATCCCAATATTTAGCTCTGCGCTTTTTTTCTATTATATTGTAACCCAGTATTACCGCAATAATCACTGCAAGAGTTATGCAAATTGCGGGCAAAACAACACCGCTGTCCTGGTCCTGAATTTTTAAAATATCCCAGCATTCGTTCAAATAGGCTTGAGTTTCTTCATCAAGGCAGGCAAAGCCCTCTTTTTCAATATCAAAGACGCCTTCACCGTAAAGAATATCATAGCCTTCCTCGTGAATTTCGTTTTCTACAAAATACTTATAATACTTATCTTCCTGCACCGCTAAATTAGGTGATCCGTAGCAGATATATTCGGCGTTTATTGCCGCAATATTTTTGGTAGGGTCTTCGTCGGTAGAAAGCATAAAGTTAATGTATTCTTCAGCTATTTCGGGGTGACGGGAGCTTGTGGGAACACACATTGCGTCAAAAAACGAATTGGAGCCCTCCTCGGGATAGAAGAAGCAAAGCTCGTAATCCTCGCAGTTCCAAGTCATTGTAAAATAGTCGCCCGCATAATAGGGAGCAATTGCGGCATTACCCGTTTCCATTTTATTAAAGACTTCGTCCATAACGTATTTTTGAATAATGGGCTGTTGTTCCTTAAGCTTTTCAAGAGCTCTGTCATAAAGCTCCTTGCCGCCTTCATCGTTGACCGAAACGTTAATGTACGGTGTGCCCGAAGAAAAGCCGTCCTCAGCCATCATCATAAATTGCGCAGTTGAAAACGCATCTCTGGAATTATCGAATTGCAAAACGCCCAGATTCTTATACTTTTCGTCCCAAAGCACGTTGTAGCCTTGCTTTTCGAATTCCTCGCTATCGAAATCCTCAAAGGTTTCTTCCAAAATTGTTTTATTGTAAATTATTCCTACCTTTCCGAAGGTGTAGGTGGCAGAATAATACGTTTTTTCGCCGTTTTCGGTGATATACGAAATACCTTCAGACAGATAGCTTTCACCTATATTAGTATAGTTAGGTATATTTTCAACGTTTATAGGCTGAATAAGATTTTCCTTAATGAGCTTGGGTATAAGATAATCAGACGGAATGATAATATCGTAAGACGCATCGGACGTAACCATTTTGGCATACATCTCTTCGTTAGAGGAGAAAGTAGTATAATTAACCTTTACTTCTTTCCCGGGATATTTTTTTGCGTAATATTCCTCAAATTCGGCATTGATATCCAAATATGGTATTTCGATAACGTTGCCTTCTTCGTCCTCGTATTCCCAGGAGCCGTCACCGTCGGAAATATATTCGCCCCAGTTAAACACGTTAAGCGTTACCGTTTCCGACCCTTCGCTTCTTTCGCCACAGCCCGAAAAGCAAAGCAAAAGCGCAAGGCACATTATTATAGCTAAAACTCTTTTCATCCTTGTACCTCCTGCTGCTTTTTAAGTCTTTTTGCTTCCCTGCGCGTCTTAATTTCTTCTCTTGAGCCCGCCAAGTTAGCAAGAATCAAAAGAATGAATATTGCAATAATCATAAACGTTGAAAGCGCATACATATCGGGCGTTACGGTTCCTTTACCCGTCATTGAATAAATTAAAAGCGGCAAGGTTTGCACCGTAGATTTGGGACGGACAAAATAGCTGATAACGAAATCGTCAAAGGACATTGAAAACGCCATAATAAGTCCCGTAAAAATACCGGGCATAAGCTGTGGAAGCTCTACCTTAAAAAACGCTTGCCAAGGCTTGCAACCTAAATCAAGAGCCGCTTCGGTCTGAGATTTATCCATTTGCTTTATTTTGGGCAAAACGGATAAAATTACGTAAGGAAGACCAAAGGTGGTGTGAGCAATCAAAAGACTGATCATATCCATGGTATCGTCGTTTGAAATAAAGCCGAAGGTGGCAAGGGTACCCATAAACAAAAACGCCATCGAAACTGCCGTTACGATTTCGGGGTTAACCATAGGAATGTTGGTAACCGTCATAACGGTTGATTTGAAAAATTTTGTGCGGATTTTGCTTATTCCCATTGCGGCAAAGGTGCCGATAACCGTTGCGGTAACGGAAGAAACAACACCGATAATAAGCGAATTGATAAGCGCGTCCTTTGCCGCTTCGTTTTGCAAAAGCGATTCATACCATTTTAACGAAAATCCGCCGAACACGCCTGTGCTTTCCAAGGAGTTAAACGAAAAGAACATAAGGATAATAATGGGTGCATAAAGAAGCACGAAGCATAAAAAGATAAATACCTTACTTGCCTTCATCCTAAAATACCTCCTGCTGCGGAATTTTCTTCGTCGTCGGTATAATGATTCATTATAAGCGTGCTAACTACGATTAAAATCATAAGTACAAAGGAAAGTGTTGCACCCTTGCTGTAATCAACTGAAATTGATAACATTCTTGCTTCAATAGCGTCACCGATAAGATACGTGTTCGCGCCGCCTAAGCGTTGAGAAATATAAAAAGTACTCACGCAGGGCACAAACACCATAGTAATTCCCGAAACTATACCCGAAACACTCAAGGGCATAATAACCTTTGTAAGCGCCTGAAAGCTATTGCAGCCTAAATCTCTTGCCGCTTCAACAAGCTTAACGTCAAGCTTTGTCAAAACCGAGTAAATAGGCAAAATCATAAAGGGCAAAAAGTCATAAATCATACCCACGATAACGGCAAAACGAGTATCCATAAGCTCAACATGCAGATTAAACAAGCCCAAAAAGCTATTTATAAGTCCGTTTTTCTCAAGCAAAATAGCGATGGAATCGGTACGGATAATAAAGTTAATCCACATCGGAAGCATAACGAGCATTATAAGAATTTTTTGCGTTGTGGGCTTTGTTCTGGAAATGCAAAGCGCCAAAGGGTAACCGATAAGCAAGCACACGAGAGTAGCAATAAAGGCAAGCATAATCGAGAGTCCAAAAGTACTTGAATACGTTTGAATAATAGAAAAATTATCAAACCCTGCAAAATTACCGTTTGCATCGGTAAAGGCATAGTAAACCACGTAGCAAATAGGAACAATTATAAACAATACCGCCCAAACGTAGTACGGCATTGAAGATAACTGCTTTAAGAAAGCGTTTTTCTTCATTCTTCGATTACCTCCGTGGCGTCAGAAAGCTTTTCAAGTTCATCACTAAAGGAGGAATAGTCACCGAACATATTTGAGTATTCGGATTTTTTCATTACATGGATAGCGTCAGGCTCAATGTACAGACCGATCGTTGAGTCGGGTGCACAGTAGTCAGTGGTCTGGATCATCCACTTGAAGCCATGGATATCCACAATGATCTCGTAGTGAACGCCCTTGAAGGTTACGGATGTTACAGTACCGCGGAGCATACCCTTTTCCACGGGCACGATATCCACGTCTTCGGGGCGGACAACGATGTCAACGGACTCGCCGGGCTCAAATCCCTTG
>JAZNXV010000027.1:0-5556 GCA_045594045.1 Clostridia bacterium | reverse complement strand
TAAGGTCGCTCAAAAATGTGGTATGACTTACGAGGGAACTAAACGAGAATATTTTAAAACCTCAACAGGTAAATTTGTTGATATAGCAGACTACGGTATTTTAAGAAGTGAGTGGAAAATTAATAAATAAATCTTGGTTTTTAGGCACATTTAATTCGTGCCATTAAGTTCGAAACACCCATCATAATCACCTTCCAAATCTGAACCATTCGTGTTCGATTAGAAGGTGATTTTTCTTTGTAACCCTTTATTTAAGCGACTTTGCGGTCGCTTTTTTATTTTTCTTTTATCGAACACTTTTTAGAAAACAGGACAAATTACGTCAGCAATTATTTTATTTTTCCAAATTCGAACCATCAGTGTTCGACTCACTTTCCTTATAAACGCCTATACTACGGTAATATTTTGATTCAAAGTATTCAGGTGTTTGATAACGGAGGACGGAGTGTGGTCTGTCGTTATTGTTGGTATTTTCTTTGAAAAAATCGGAATATACAGTATGCATCTTGCGAAATTTTGCGTTGAATGCTATAATAAAAGCAAGGAGGTGTTGCACTAATGAAATCCAAATTTCAAAATAAACCTTTGCACAAGATAGCCTGCGCACTTTTGCTGTGGAAAGGTATCAGTATAATTGTCTGGATTTTGCTGTCGCTATTTGGAATAGTAGATTTTAGTCGAGAATTCTTTGTCTCCACCGGTTTTACGTCGTCTTTTAGTGTTCTGCTTGCTGCAGGGTTTTCGGGTAGCCGGATATTTTTCTTTACTGTATTGTCGGTGCTGTGCCTGGCTTTTCTGATTTATTGGGTATTCTTTGTGATGTTTGCAATAAATCGACGGGGCGCAAGTGTTGCATCAGTGATACTGTTGATTTTTTGCGCGTTAGACCTACCGTTAACGTTTAGTGTTTCTTTTGAGCAGTGGTGGTCACTTTTGATATGTATTGTATTCCATACTGCTATTTTTATCAGCGTTGTACTGTTACGCCGTTCCCGTCCGGGAAAACCAATAGAATTAAATAAAATGCCGGATTCCGTATAACGAGAATAAGGGCAATTTTTACGTGTTAATGTTTTTTGTAATATACCAAAGATACCGGTAAACAAATTAATCGGTAAATATACAAAATAGCCGTTCTTTTGCAGAAGGACGATTTTTTGTATTTAATTTGTGATTATAAAATCAAAAATGCTGTAATGAATTAAAAACTTAATAAGTTGCATTTTTTATAGTATATTTCTTGCGCAATTTTAGTTCGAATGATATAATTTAATAAGTAAGCAAAGTTGATACCGAAATGTTTTAAAACTTTAGAAAAATATGAGTAAAATTCGATTACTTTTAGAAAAATAAAATTACAATACTTTTAAAAGGGTGATGAAAATGAAAATCAAGCTTAATCCGGATAAGGAAATTGTAAAAGTGGTTAAAGAGGGGCTTAAACGCACAGGTGGATATTGTCCCTGTGTGCGCGAACAATCTGAAGATACCAAGTGTATGTGCAAGCAGTTTAAGGCACAGGTGGCTGACCCTGATTTTGAAGGTTTTTGCCATTGTATGCTTTACTATAAAGAAAAATAAAGGAGTTTTTTATGAAAGAGATAAAATTAACCAAAGATATTTTTGAACAAGAGGTTTTAAAATCGGACAAACCTGTGCTTATTGATTTTTGGGCGGCTTGGTGCGGACCCTGCCGAATGATAGCGCCCGTTATTGAGGAAATTGCAAACGAGAATGACGATATCAAAGTTTGTAAGGTTAATGTGGACGAAGAGGCTGAATTGGCGTCTGCGTTCAGAGTTTCAAGCATACCTATGCTCGCTGTTGTTAAAGAAGGCAAGGTTAGTAAAACTGCGGTGGGATATATGCCAAAGGAAAAGGTTTTAGAGCTTTTAAAGGACTGAAAAACAGGCCTGCTGTTATAAGCAAAAGTAGTAGTCGAAAAATCACGAAGCAACTCTTTAAACGCGTAATACAGCCGTACGAAAGAAGAAAAAAGCGGTGCAGGGGAGTGTTGCTTCTTTTTTTTATGCCCGCGGGGGCATTTTATAAAAGTCGCTTGTTTTGCTGCCATTTTTTAGGGTGTTCTGGCGATAAAAATGCAATACAGCAGCGTGTTTTTTCAATTTTCATTTGACACTTTTGCTTGTTTTATATATAATAGATACGCTAATATGCGTTATTATATAATTTTGCGCCTAATAGGCGATTTATGAAAGGATGAATTGAATTATGTTACGCACTTATCAACCAAACAGACGTAAGAGAAAAAAGGTACACGGCTTCCGTAAAAGAATGCAAACCAAGAACGGCCGAAACGTTCTTCAGAGACGTCGCCGTCGCGGCAGAAAGGTACTTAGCGCATAATTTGGAGGTGTCCTTTTGAAAAAACAGGATATGCTTAAAAAGAATAAAGAATTTAAGTATGTTGTTTCAAGGGGAAAATCTTGTGCGGCGCCCTCGATGGTGCTTATATGTGCTAAACTTAGGACAGGCGTTAAGGTGGGCTTTTCGGTAAGCTCAAAATTAGGTAACGCTGTTGTCCGCAACAGAACAAAACGTATTATGCGTGCAGGGCTTACGCCACTTTTGCCAAAACTAAAGCAAAATACGGCATATCTTTTTATCGCGCGAAAGGCTCTTGTAGGGCAAGGCTCAGGCTTTTGTTATGACGAAATGCTGAAGCTTCTACATTTGGCGGGTATGATAGATGACTAACCCGATTAAAACGCTTTTTTTGCGCCTTATAAAATGGTATAGGCGTGAGATATCACCCTTTACACCCCCTGCGTGCAGATTTGTTCCCACGTGCTCCGAATACGCCCTGTTGGCGATAGAACGCTTTGGCGTTTTAAAAGGCGGAGCATTAGCTTTGTGGCGCATTATGCGTTGCAATCCCTTTTGCAAAGGCGGGTACGATCCCGTGCCCGAAAAACAAGGACAGGAGAAAGTCAAGTGAGCTTTATCAGTGAATTTTTTGGCACAATCTTTGATTGGATAAACAACTTCACAAACAACTACGGCGTTTCTATTATCCTGTTTACCATTCTTTTCAGGCTTTTGCTTTTGCCCTTTGATATTCGCTCCCGCGTTGGTCAAAGAGAGTATAGTGCAAAAATGAAGAAAATTCAGCCCGAAATGGATATGATAAACAAGGCTTATAAGAATAGCCCTGAAAAAGCACAACAGATGATAATGGACTTAAGAAAGCGCGAGGGTATCGGTATGATGCCTAAGGGATGCGGTATGATGCTCATTACCTATCCTATTTTGATTGCGTTTTTTGCGGTTTTCCGTAATTTAGCGGCAGAAAAGTTAGTTGAGCTTTCAACCTTGACAGAAGAAGCGGCTATCGCCGGTTGGTTTGATACAAACAGCTTCCTTTGGGTAAAAAATATTTGGCAGCCTGACGTTTTCTTTAATTTTAACGAAGTTTGGGGTCTGCGCACCTTCTGGATTATTAAAGACATTAACGGTCCTATTTTACCTGTGGCAGAGCAAGTTGCAGGAGTGCTTCAATCCGCTTTTGACGGCGGTATGTTAGCAGAGGCAGCAAACGGTCTTGATTTGGCCGCGTTTGCTCAGCAGGTTGCAGCAGGTCTTGAGCCTGCAAGGAATTTCGTTGCTACACACTTCGCTTCGGCAGGTACTTGGATGGGCGGCAATGGTTTCTACATTTTACCTATTTTAGCAGGTGTTGTTCAAATTTTAAGCTTCAACACTACAAGCGCTCAACAGCCTCAGCCCGATGCTAATAATCCGGCGGCAGGTACCGGCAAGTTTATGAAGATATTCTTCCCGTTAATGTTTGTATATTTCTGCCTTGTATCCAGTACGGCTTTGGCTATTTATTGGATTACCTCAAGCCTTTGCATGCTTTTGTCCAACTTTATTATAAATAAAGTGCTTGACGAAAAAGAAAAGAAAAAGAATGCTTTAGAAAACTAAAAGGAGAAAAATATGGCAAGGGTTTTAGAAATTGAAGGCGAAACCGTTGACCAAGCACTGTATCTTGGCCTTGAGCAAATGAAGCTTTCTATTGACGAAGTTGAAATGGAAGTGCTTGAATATGGCAAAAAAGGCTTTATGGGTATTGGTAGCAAGGCGGCTCGTGTTAAACTTACCGAGCGTGAAGAAGCGGTAATTCCTGATTTTGTTCTTAACAAGGATAAGCCTAAAGAAAAAGCTCCTCGCAGGGAGAGAAAAGAAAAACCTTACAAACACGATTTTAAAGAAAACGAAGAAATTAAGGGAGAATATTTCCCAGAAAATACCGAGTTTGTTGAAAACGAGGTTACCGAATTCCTTAAAGGCTTAATGAGCCACGTTGGAATTAACGGCACCGTTAAGGCGGCAAATACCGATAACGGTTTGCTTGTTAACCTTGAGGGCGACGATATGGGTGTTTTGATAGGCAGACGCGGAGAGACGCTCGATGCTGTACAGTATCTTGCTTCTCTTGTTTATAACAAGGATAAGGACGATTATCATCGCGTTACGGTTGATACCGAGAACTATCGTAAAAAGAGAGAAAATACGCTTATCAGATTAGCAAAAAAGAAAGCAGGTTTGGTTGCTAAATCAGGCCGCAGGGTTGTACTTGAGCCTATGAGCCCGTTTGAACGCAGAATTATCCATTTTGCCCTTCAAAACGATAAATACGTTACAACTTACAGCGAAGGTGAAGAGCCTAACCGCCACATTGTAATTGATAAGAAATAAGATTAAAAAGCTGATGCAAAAAGCATCAGCTTTAATTTTTGCAATCAATTTTAAACACAAAAAATTTGGGCAAAACCATAAAAATTCATAAAATTATAGCATTTGAGGTGTTTTAAAATAGCTTAATTTATAAAAAGGAGGTTTTTGATAATAATATTATTGAAAATATATTTTTGAGGTGATTTTATGCAATTAACAGAAAAAGAAACGATGTTATTAAACGATTTAAAAACACAGGAAGAGGTGTGCGCGGAAAAGTATGCCCGCAGTGCAAATGCGGCAAAGGACGCACAGTTAAAGACGCTTTTTAACGAAATATCTCAGACAGAGCTTGCGCACCTTGATTTTATCAATCAGCTTTTGCAGGGCGTAGTACCTCAAACAAGCTCTCAAGGTGGAGGCGAAAAGACCTTTACAGCTACCTACGGCACGGTTGAAAATACTGACAAAATAAACGATTGCTTCTTATGCAACGATTTGCTTGCGGCAGAAAAGCACGCTTCAAGCTTATATAACACGTGTATTTTTGAATTTGCTCAAAATCCCGTAAGAGATTTGTTAAATTATATCCAATCTGCAGAGCAAAACCACGGAAAAAGTATATATGATTATATGAGCATAAATTCAATGTATTGATTATAAGCGAGTTTTTACGATTGTTTTTTTGCAAAAACAAAGAAAAAGCAAAAAGCGCGCGGTAATGTAATAAACGTGAATATTTTTATAAAAAGTGATAAAAAAATTCAGACCAAGTAACCGAAAGGCTACTTGGTCTGCTTTATTGGCGTCTTCAGACGTGGAAATAAACCCCCAGTTCTACTGGGGGAAGAAAAA
>JAZNXV010000026.1:0-26413 GCA_045594045.1 Clostridia bacterium | reverse complement strand
GGCTTTGCGGTAGCTGTAGCCTTGGGAGTAGCGTCGTTGCCTGCAGGCTCGTCATCAGCGGGCTTGGGAGTAGGTGTGGGAGTGGGCTTGGGAGTAGGTGTTACTTCGGGTGTAGGTGCAAGGTCGGAAGCATAATAATCGGCAGTTAAGTAAACACCTAAATCCTTAAACATAAGTGAATCGTAGATTTTATAGTGGCTGGCAGGGCTCTGGTGAAGACCGCCGAGAGTATCAATGTTAAGTGTCCAACCGGGAACTGTGTCACAGGTAAGCTGACCCTTGTCAAAGAAAGCATCAACAACGAAGGTTTGCCAATCTGTATCAACAACGGGAACTCTCTTTGCGCTTTCAAAGGAACCGATAAGGTTTTTACCGTCGGTGTTCTTGAAAACAGCTTCAGAGTTTCCGAGAGCTGTTTCGTATTCTGCTGTCCAAAGGTCAGGAATAGTAATGTTAGTGCCGGAGTAACCGTAGCCACGCATTAAAACGGAGCAGGAGGAGCCTTCAAAGCCCTCGTTACCTTCAGTGAATTTAGCCTTGAGCTTGAAGGTGATTGTAACTTCAACCTCATCAGCATCGCCGAGAGCGGCTAAAAGAGCGGGACGAAGATCAAAGTAAGGAGAGGACCATCTGTAGAACTCGACAGGAGCGAAAACGTAAACCTTCTCACCGTCGATTGTTTTTTCAGTAGTGGCCGTGTCTCGTACTTCTACATCAGCCCAATAGTTTGTGGGTGTTGCTGCGCTTACGGTTAAAACGTTGGCACAAGCCATTGAAAGAACCATAGCTGCAACAAGAACGAGTGTAAGTAATTTTTTCATTTTAATATCCTTTCTTTTTTTGGGAGTACCCATAATAAAATTACTGTCACTATTATAACAAAAAGCAATGTCGAATGTCAATACTCAATAAAGCAAAAAAACAAATTTTTTGCATAAATTATGCAGAGATTTTGCTAAAAATCTAAAAATACCGTCGTTATACCGCGCTTTTTAGGAAAAATAGAACATTGCACCCAATGCATAAGGTGTTTTTGCAAGAATAATACGTTTAATTGTATGAGCGCCGAAGCCTTATCATTCGCTTAATGCGTTAAATGCGGCAATTATATTTTCCTTTAAGGTTTTTGCAGAGCCCTGAAGCATATTATCACGTCCGCCACCCGAGGCGTTGAGCTGTTCCTTTAAGGATAAAGCTTTGGAAGCAAAAGAGGCATCATATATAAGCATAAAACGGTAGCCAATATCGTCATTGCCGCAAAAAGCGCCGACAATCCTGCCATGCTTTTGAAAAAGTAGGTTTGCGCCGTCCTTTAATGCGTCACAGTCGTCCACGAAAACGTATGGCTCGCTCTGTAAGCTGATTTTTTGCGCCAGAAGCTCTTTCTTTATGCCTACAAGCTCAAAGCGCATAGCGTCAAGCCTTTCGAAAAGCTTGCTTACACCGGCTGGCAGGGCTTCCTTTGGAAGTGACAGAGCCTTTGAAAGCTCGCATATAACGTTATGCTGACTTTTAAACTCTTCAAGAGCAAAGCTGCCGCATTTGGCGGTTATTCTTACGCCGCCCTTAAAGCGAATACAGGAAAGTATTTTTATTAAGCCTACCTGAGCCGTGGCGCTTAAGTGAGGAGCACAGCAGGCACAAAGGTCAATATCTCCTATTTTTACAAGGCGTATGTTTTCCTTTAAGTCGAGCTTACTGCGATAAGCATATTCTTGCGGATTTTCGGGATACCAGGCTTCTATAGGCAAATCTGCCCATACGGCATCGTTTGCCGCATTTTCTATTTCGTCTGCCGCTTCCTTTGAAATCGTGCCGTTATAGTCCATAGTAACAAAATCTTCGCCCAGGTGAAAGCCTGTATTATCAAAGCCGAATTTTTTATGTACAAGCCCCGAAATTATATGCTCTGCCGTGTGATTTTGCATCTTTGCAAAGCGCTGGCGCCAATTAAGGCGGCAAGAAACGGTGGAGTGCTCCGAAACGGGTTCCTTTGAATAATGGTATATTACACCGTTTTCTTCCTGCACGTCAAAAATCGGGATATTATCAATAAAGCCCGTATCGCTTTTTTGTCCGCCACCTTCGGGGAAAAATGCAGTTTTGTCCAACACGGTTTTGTAAATACCGTCTTCCTTGAGGCATTTTATGCACAGGGCGGAAAATTCCTTTATATAGCTGTCCTTATCAAATAATCGTTCGGTCATATTAGCTCCTAAATGTAGTTTACTTACGTATTAGTTTAACATAAAAACACATTTTTTTGCAACATAAAATAAAACAGATTTACTTTTTCGGCAAAATATATTATAATCAGCGTGAAAATAAATTTACATATAAAGGAGAAGCCTTAATGTCAAAACGGATTGCATTAATTGCCCACGATAATATGAAGCCCACCATTATTGAATGGTGTAAGGAAAATAAGGAGATTTTGTCCCATCATTTTCTTTGCGGAACGGGAACGACAGCTACAAAAATAAATAAGGAAACAGGCTTGCCGGTAAAGGCATATTTAAGCGGCCCCTTAGGTGGAGACCAACAAATAGGCGCGCTTGTTGCAGTAGGGGAAATAGATGTAATTATTTTCTTTTCCGACCCTCTTACCGCAATGCCTCACGACCCCGACGTAAAGGCTCTGTTGCGTATTGCCCAAGTTTATAACGTACCTATGGCAAGTAATAAGGCGACGGCAGATTGCATTTTACATTCGTTAAGCACGTTCTGAAGTCAATAAATAAAAAGAGCATTTGCAAGTGTTGCAGATGCTTTTAGTTTTTTCGTAAAGTAAAATTGAAGCAAATAATCGCGGTTTTATCATTTATTTACTTGAAATAAAGATGCTTATGATATATAATAACCTTGTAGGATTTTAGGAGGATTTATGGCTAAAATTAACAGAGATTATATGTTAAAGCTTTCACAGATGGAGGACGAAGATGCTTTTGACCCGGCTGACCTTTCGCCCGAAGAGCTTTATACACTTGATACTGATGCGCACCAAAGGTTTGTTGATGCCTATAAATCATATTACGATGATATAAAAACAAGCAGTAAATTGCACAAGGAGGATTGGTAAAATGGACAGACATATGAGGTATCCCGGTTTTTTAGGAAAGGCTTTAACGCTCAGCTACGATGATGCTGTGGAGCAGGATGCAAAGCTGATTGAAATTATGAATAAATACGGCTTAAAGGGTACGTTTAACGTTTGTACCGAGGTTTTTGCGCCCGAAGGTACGGTTTACCCCGAAGGCAGAGCACACAGACGAATGACAGAAAAGGCAAGCTATGACCTTTATATGTCAAACGGTATGGAAATCGCCGCTCACGGCTGTACCCATCCCCGTCTTGAACAGTTAGTGACAAACGAATGTATGTACGAGATTTTTCAAGATAAAACGAATATTGAAAAGGCAACGGGCAAAATTTGCCGTGGCTTTGCATACCCTTACGGTTCCTATAACGATATGGTTGTTGAAAACTTAAAAGCCGCAGGATTTTTATACGCCCGTACAGTAAACGCTTCAAACAATTTTTATTTTCCTGAGAATTGGCTGACTTTAGCGCCTACCTGCCACCATAATGCGCCAAATCTTATGGACCTTGCCAATGCGTTTATATCAACACCTGCTTACGATGCACCCTATTTATTCTATTTGTGGGGTCACAGCTTCGAATTCGAAATGAACAACAATTGGAACGTTTTAGAAGATTTTGCGGCACTTGTGGGCGGCAGAGAAGATATATGGTACGCAACAAACAGCGAGATTTTTGAGTACGTTGAAGCATATAGACAGATGCAGGTTTCAAATGACGGTAAAACTTATTTCAACCCCACCTGCCGCAGTCTTTTCTTTGATTATCACGGAAGAATGTGCGAGGTTAAGCCGGGCGAAACCTTTAGGTTATAATAAAAGTATAAATATTTATAAAAAACAATCCTTGATTTAAAGCTATAAGGCTTATCAAGGATTGTTTTTTTGTTTGTTAAAATTTGTTGATTTAAACTATTGTTTAAGCTTCGGTAACAGGCTTGATACGTCTGAACAAAATGGTGATGGACCAAAGTGCCGTAATACCGATAACTGCATAAATGATTCTTGCAAGCATTGTAGAGCCGCCACCGGAAATAAAAGCTACAAGGTCAAAGGAAAAAAGACCTACAAGCAACCAGTTAAGCGAACCTATTATAGTAAGCGCAAGCGCAGTTTTATCTAATGCCATATTTATCACTCCTTCGCAAATTATTATTGCACGAAGTGAAAAATATATTCAAAAAAAGATAAAATAAAATTATTTTTTCTTTGAGTCGTCAAAAAGAGTTATTTCTACCCTTTCAAACTCAACGCTTTCAGGAAAATCGTCGGGCAAAAAGCGTGTAAGAGAATACTGCTTAATATCGTTAACGTGCTTTTTCATAATCATAGGGTTAGGAATGTCAAGCTCATAACAGCAGGTCTTTAAGGATTCTTCAAGAATTTTCTGTGCAGAAAGCTTGCTGTCAACGTCACAAAGTGCATCGCGTTCAAGCTTACCGTTATTATATATTCTCAACCAAAATTTCAACATATTAAATCTCCAACAAATATTTTCAATATTATACCAATTAAAAACGCAACGGTCAAATTGTATATTTTCCTGTTTTTCATAAAAAATAATAAGTGGAAAAAACTAACGAAAAGCAAGGTGAAATTTTTGAAAAAAGAGCCTTTATTGCCCCATAACGTATGTCAAGCCTTCAAGGGCGATATGGATTTTAAAAAGCGTTTTATAAAAACGGGAAACAAAACCATAAGTGTGTTTTTTATAGAAGGAATGGTTGATACCGTAGCGTTATCCCGATTTGTTCTTGAAAAGCTTAAGGATATAAACAATTTGAGCGAGGCCGTAGAAAAGGGCGAAATCTCCTTTTGTGCTATTAAGCAGGCAGAGGATTACGAGCAAATTATATCGGGTATTCTGCGGGGCAACGCGGTTGTTATGGACGAGGAAGAAGCGTTTTTGGCAGACGTGAGAAAAACGGAAAAGCGTTCGGTAGAGCAGCCTAACGAGGAAAGCTCCGTAAAGGCGTCAAAGGATTGCTTCGTTGAAGAAATAAAGATTAACACCACGTTGCTGCGCAAAAAGATAGCAAGTCCAAATCTTGCGGTTGAACATCTTGAAATCGGCGAGCAGACTCATACCACCGTAGCTATTGTATATATGAAAAATATTGCAAACGACGGGCTTATAAATAAGGTGCGCGAAAAATTGAGCAATATAAAAATAGACGGTATTTTAACTCCCGGAGTAATCGAGCAAGCGCTTTCTTCAAATTTGTTTTCATTTTTTCCTCAAAGCGTTGTTACGGAAAGACCTGATAAAGTGTGCAAAAGTCTGATAAACGGCAGATGCGCCGTGCTTGTTGACGGACTGCCTATAGGTTATATTGTGCCGGTTACAATAGCACAGCTTCTGTCAACACCCGAGGATTACGCAGGCAATTATTTTTTTGCATCTGTGGTACGGGTATTAAGATATTTTTTGTTAATTATAGAGGTGCTTTTGCCGGGAGCGTATATTGCCCTTACTACCTTTCATTATGAAATGCTTCCAAGCAAACTGGCTCTATCTATTGCCCAGGCAAAAATGGGGGTGCCGTTTCCCGTAGCTTTTGAAATTTTAGCAATGCTTGCTCTGTTTGAGGTGTTGATTCAGGCGGGGCTTCATATGCCTCAAAGCTCTGGACAGGCGGTTTCAATAGTAGGTGCTTTGGTGGTAGGCGAAGCGGCAATCAGTGCGGACTTGGTTTCTCCCGCGGCACTTATAATTGTAGCGATTTCGGTAATATCTTCTTTTGCTATGCCTAATCAGGAATTTGGTAACGGGTTAAGACTGTGGAGAGTGATTATAACGGTTTTAGGTTCTGTATTAGGTTTGTTTGGAGTAGTTGCAGGGGCACTTGTGTTGCTTGCGCATCTTGCAGGGCTCGAGAGCTTTGGCGTACCGTATTTTGCACCCTTTGCGGGGGTAAAGAAGATACGGTTAAAGGACGCTCTTTTTGTTGTTCCCGATAAATATAATTACGAACGACCGCAGGAGCTTGACGTAAAAAACAAACGGAGAATAAAATGAAAAAAATAGTAGCTGTATTATTGATGTTAATTATACCTCTTTGCTTTTGTGCGTGCGAGGAAAGTGAACAAATTGACGAGCTTGCCTTTGTAAAGATTTTAGGTATTGATAAAACCGCAGAAGGACTTAAGGTAACGGCAGGAATGCTTATACCTAAGAATAAGGACGATAAGGAAGCCCAAGGGCACGAATATATTTCTGTAAAATGCCAAACAGTTTCTCAAGGCTTAAGCTTACTTGAGGCAACGTCGGAAAAGAAAATATTTTTCGGACAAATCAACTCTATCGTGTTAGGTGAAGAAATGGCGCGGGAGGGTATATTAAATACCGTTGATTACCTTGTGCGCTCGGACGAGCTTCGCTTCGATATTCCCATTGTGGTTTCAAAGGGACTTACGGCTGAAGAAGTAATCGGCAACGGAAGCAGCGAAGCAAGCCACGTTTCTCAAAGGATAGAAAAGCTTTTGGAGGTGGTTTACAGTACGTCGGCTTCGGGAAAGGTGGAAATGTCCAAGGTGGTCAATATGCTTGAAGACCCTTTCAGAGCAGTTTATCTGCCCTACGTTCAGGTTAAAGACGAAACGAAAGAGCTCGTCTTGGGCGGTTACTGTATTTTTGACGGTCAAAAGCTGCTGACGTTTTTAAACGAGGATTTTTCGCGAGGCATAAATTTTTTAAATAACAAGGTGAACAACTGGGTATTTATTTTGGCGCCTGATGATAAAAACGTAAGCTTAAAGCTTTCGAAGGTAAAAAGCAAAACGGAGCTCAAGGATGGGGTTTTTAATGTAAATATAGACTTTGATACGGAAATTATTCAGGCCGACAGCACGATTGAGGAGTTTAATTCTTCTCTTGCACAAAAAATAATAGAAATGCAAAACGAAAAAATAAAAACGCTTGTAGAAAAAACTATAACTATGCTAAAGGAATGCGCTTGCGATGCAGGGGCTTTCGGTTCTGCCTTTGAAAACGCAAGCCCTAAGGAAGCACAAAAATACACAAAAAATTGGCAAGAAATTTTTACAAAAATTAAATTCAGCGTCAAGGTTACGTCGGAATTGGATCCTTCAAAAACAGCGGGCAAGCCCGTAAATCAAGGGGGCGAGTAAGGTGCGGTTTCTGTTTATATTTATTTTCGTTTGGGCAATTTACAGGCTTTTTATAAAAAAAGACGTAAAAAACAAAACGGCATTTATATCTCTTTGTGTTGCGGAAATAATCGTGGGCATTGTGAATTTGATATACGAGCTTTCCCTTGCAGACTATATTTTTTGGGGTGGAATATGAGAAAAATGTCAATGCGTCAAGTGTTGATGATGGTAGTAAGCATAGCGTTTTCTCCTGCGGTTCGTCTGTTTTCGGCGTTCGTTTCGGGCAGAGGCGATCAGGCGGGGTGGATAGCACCGATTTTTGCATTGCTTTTAATGTCAGGCTTTATTTTTGTGCTTTGGCAATTAGTTAAGGATAACAGAAATTTTTATCAGCATTTGGAATATTCCTTCGGTATAAGCGTGGGTAGAATTGTTGCTATAATATACGTTTTCTGGGGCGTGCTTTTAAATGCAGTACAAATGCGCTATTATACTCAGCGTATTGCAAGCACAATATATACCGAAATAAATATGAGCGTATTTGTGTTTGTCATGATAGCACTTTGCGTTTATACCTTAAACAAGGGCATTGTAACAGTTGCTCGAATGAACGAAATATTTTTGCCCGTTATTTTAGTTGTAACCTTTGCCATATTGATTATGTTAAGCCCAAACATTGATTTAACAGCACTTTTTCCCATTTATAATGCTCAAAGTATTGCCCACGTGGCGCTGTTCAATTTAGCAAGTATGGGGTATATATCCTTTATGTTGTTTTTTGTTGATGAAATAAACGACAGAAATTCCTTTATAAAGCAGAGCTTTACAAGCACGGTGGTAATGGTGCTTACTTTATGCTGGTTGCTTGCGGCAGTTATAGGCACGTTAGGTCATAGCGTAATAGAAAAGCTGCCCTATCCGTTTTTTGCAGTTGTAAAGCAGATTTCTATCGGAGAATTTTTGCAGCATATAGAAGCCTTTGTTATAACTCTTTGGATTTTATCCGATTTTGTTATGATATCCTTTATAGGTGCTTCAGTTATTAAGCTTATGGGCGGATTAACGAGAAAAACCGACAACCGCGAACTGTTATTGCCGTATTTTGCCTTGGTTGCAACCTTGGTGCCGATTATGGGCAGAACGAATTTTGAACTTGAAACCTTATCAGAGAAGCTGTTTATTCCATTAAATCTGATAATGCTTTTTATCGTGCCGATAATCATTTTGTTATCGGGCAAAATAAAAACGAAAATTATCAACGCAAAAAGGCTTAACAGAGCTTTAAAACAAGGTAGTTAAAACTTTGAGCAGGGCTGTTGAAGCTTTGGAATAGGGCAGTGAAACTTTAAAACAGAGTAGTTAAAGCTTTGAGCAGGGCTGTTGAAGCTTCAAAGTGCGTCAAGAATAAAAAGACAACTAAAGGAAGACTAAAATTTCTGAAGCAGGGCGTGACAGCTCTGCTTTTTTAATAAAAAAATGTTGCGAAGGCGTTTTTTAAGTGTTATACTATAATAAATATAAAAAATCAGTAAAAGCAGGTGTAATATGTTTAAAATAGGATGCCATTTATCATCGTCAAAGGGCTATTTGAATATGGCGAAAACCGCTACGGAAATCGGAGCGAATACTTTTCAGTTTTTTACAAGAAATCCTCGGGGCGGTAGTGCAAGACCTATGGATAAGGCAGATACGGATGCTTTTATAGAATATGCAAAGACAAATTCCTTTGCAAAAATTTTGGCTCATGCGCCGTACACCCTTAACCCTTGCTCAAATAACGAAGCAACGCGTCAATTTGCGCTGGAGGTAATGACTGACGATCTTAACAGAATGGAATACACCCCTGGTCAGCTTTATAATTTTCACCCGGGTAGTCACGTGGGACAGGGAATGGAAATGGGAATAGAACTCATTTGCGATTGCTTAAACAAAGTGTTAAAACCTGAAACTACAACAACTGTATTGCTTGAAACAATGGCAGGCAAGGGTAGTGAAGTAGGTTCACGCTTTGAAGAATTAAGAACAATCATCGACAACGTTGATTTAAAAGAAAAAATGGGCGTTTGCCTTGATACGTGCCACGTTTTTGATGCAGGGTATGATATTGTTAATAATCTTGACGCTGTTATCGAAGAATTTGACAAAATTATCGGCATAGACAGGCTTAAGGCAATTCATATAAACGATACTATGAATCCTTTTGCTTTTCACAAGGACAGGCACCAAAAAATCGGGCAAGGCTATATCGGCAACGATGCTTTTGAACGCATAATAAATCACCCTGCATTGAAAGAAAAACCGTTTTTGCTTGAAACGCCTAACGAGCTTGACGGGTATGCAAATGAAATTGCATTTTTAAAGAGTATTTATAAAAATTAACTGATATTCTAACTATATTCGTGCTTATAACACACTTAATATTTGACATAAACTAAAGTATTTTATATAATATATGTATTATTTTAAATACATATTGAACGGAGATTTTTTATGATAAAATCAGATGAATTAAGAAGTAAATTCCTTGCATTTTTCGCATCAAAGAATCACGCTGTTATTCAGGGTGCATCCCTCATACCTGAAAATGACCCAAGCGTTTTGTTTACAACAGCAGGTATGCATCCGTTAGTACCTTATCTTTTAGGTCAGCCTCATCCTGCGGGAACAAAATTGACTGACGTTCAAAAATGCGTGCGTACAGGCGATATTGATGAGGTTGGCGATGCATCTCACCTTACTTTCTTTGAAATGCTCGGCAACTGGTCCTTGGGTGACTATTTTAAAAAGGAAGCAATTTCTTGGTCTTGGGAATTCTTGACCTCGCCACAGTGGCTTGGTTTAGATCCCGAAACCCTTTACTTTACCGTTTTTGCAGGTGACGAAGACAGCCCCAAGGATACTGAAGCCGCTTCTTATTGGATGGAAAACGGCGTTAAGGAAGATCATATTTTCTATCTTCCCAAAAAGAACAACTGGTGGTGGGCAGGCTCACAAGGTCCTTGCGGTCCTGATACGGAAATGTTCATTGATACCGGCAAGCCTAAGTGCTGTGACGAATGTTCTCCTGCTTGCGATTGCGGTAAATACCTTGAAATTTGGAACGACGTATTTATGCAGTACAACCGTAATGCTGACGGTACGTTAACTCCCCTTGCTAAAAAGAACGTTGATACAGGTATGGGCCTTGAAAGAACCATCGGTGTGCTTCAAGGCGTAAAATCTGTTTATGAAACAGACTTGTTTACTGCATCATTAGCAAAGATTGCAGAGCTTTCGGGCAAAAAATACGGCGAAGACGAAAAGGTTACCAAGGCATTCAGAGTTATTGCTGACCATATTCGTACCGCTACCTTTATTTTAGGTGACCCCAAGGCAGTTACACCAAGTAACGTTGACCAAGGCTACGTTTTAAGAAGACTTATCCGCCGTGCAATTCGTTTTGCAAACGGACTTGAAATGCCCGTTAATTCTATTATTGAAATCGCCAAGGTTTATATTGAGCAGTACAAGGAAGTTTATCCTGAGCTTAATGACCACAGCGCATTTATTATCGAGCAACTTAAGCTTGAAGAAGACCGCTTTACCCGCACATTAAAGCAGGGCATCAAAGAATTTGAAAAGGTAGCAAATAAAATGCGCGCAGAAGGGACAACCGTTATTGACGGTGTAACAACCTTCCACCTTTACGATACCTTTGGTTTCCCGCCTGAAATCACCGCAGAGATGGCTCAAGAGCAAGGCTTTACGGTTGATATGAACGGCTTTGAAGAATGTTTTAAGGAGCATCAGAAGAAGTCTTCTCAAGGCTCTGAACAACGCTTTAAGGGCGGATTAGCTGAGCAAACAGAAGAAACTGCAAGGCTTCATACGGCAACCCACTTAATGCATACGGCACTTCGTAAGGTGCTTAACGACCCCGACGTTGCTCAAAAAGGTAGTAACATTACAAGTGAACGCTTACGTTTTGATTTTACCTTTGGCAGAAAGGTTACCCGTGAAGAGCTTGATGAGGTTGAAAAGCTTGTTAATGAAGCCATTGAGGCTGACGTTGAAATCGTTTGCGAGCAAATGCCTTTGGAAGAAGCTAAAGCATCAGGCGCTATCGGCTTGTTTGAAAACAAGTATGATTCTATGGTAAAGGTTTATACCATGGGTGAATATTCCAAGGAAATCTGTGGCGGACCTCATGCTGCAAGAACAGGCGAACTTGGCAAATTCAAAATTCAAAAAGAAGAAAGCTCATCTGCGGGTGTTCGCAGAATTAAGGCTGTGCTTCAATACAACAATTAAACAGTATAAATAATAAATACCACAGTTTTCACTGTGGTATTTTAGTAAAATAAAAATACTATGAAATCATATAAAAGGTGAAAAAATGAATATAACCTATTTAGGCCATTCCTGTTTTAAATTTGAGAAAGACGGCTATGTAGTGGTAATAGACCCGTTTAAAGACGTTCAGGGATATAAAGATATTAACACTACGGCAGATATGGTGCTCTGCAGTCACGATCATTTTGACCATAACGCAGTTTCGGGGGTTAAACGCAAGGTTTCGGGAGTGCAAAATCCCTTTACAATTACTATGATGCAAACCTTTCACGATGAGGTTAAGGGTGAAAAGCGCGGCGGAAACAACGTGCACATTATCTCTTGCGACAATAAAACAATAGTGCATTTAGGCGATTTAGGACATTTACTTGATGACCGTCAAACGTCTTATATTAAGGAATGTGACTGTTTGATGATACCCATCGGCGGCACTTACACTATTGATATTGATTTAGCATGGCAGTTAATTGAAAAGGTTAACCCTAAAATAGTTATACCTATGCATTACAGAAACGGAAAATACGGTTTTGAAAACCTGCAAAATCTTTCTGACTTTTTAACAAAATCCAACCGAAAAATAGCAGTTACTGCAACAGCAGGCTCTTTTGAATTGCCTGCAGGCGATAATCTTGTTATTGTACCTGCAGTATGTGAGTAGGTGTAAAATGAGTACGGGGATATTTAAAAAAGAGTATTGTTTGCGCAATACTGATTTTGATAGATTTAATTGTGTTAAGCCCAGCGCAGTATTGGATATTTTGCAAGATGCAGCAAGCAACCATGCCGAAAATTTAGGCATAGGATTTGAAGATATATCTGCCCGTGGGTATTTGTGGGTTATAATGAAGGTCAAGTACGTTGTTCTTAAACAGCCCGAAATGTACCAAAGGGTTACGGTAACAACCTGGCCAAAGGAAGCAAAGCGTATTGATTTTGAGCGTGACTATTACGTGCACGATGAACAGGGCAACCTGCTTATTAAGGGCACAAGCCAATGGGCGCTGATAGATAAGATAACCAGAAGGCTTGTACGGGTTAAGGATATTTACGTTAACGTTGACGAATATTATAACGAAAATGCCTTTGAACAAAAAATAGAGCGCGTGCAGGATTTTGCAGGTGAAAAGTCTAACTATAACACAGCAGTTTCCTACAGTCAGTTAGATGCTAATAATCATTTGAATAATATTCGCTATGCAGATTTGGTTTTAGATGCTCTTGCACCTGAAACCCCGTTAAAAATAGAACAAATGCAAATAGATTTTCATAAAGAACTTCGGCTTAACGATAAAGTTGAGTTTAATGTGTTAAAAGAAGAAAACACGGTTTTTGTAAAAGGAATTTGCGAAAACGAAGATATGTTTTTAAGTTCAATAAAATTAAAAAGCGAATAAAGCAAATAAAAAACACTTATTATACCCTTGAGTATAATAAGTGTTTTTTTTGTTTTGATATAGTTTAAAGGTCAAGGGCTTCCATATATACGTCGTTTTTAGGAATACCTAATCTTGAAGCTACTTCTTTAACGGCGGCTTTTTTGTCAACGCCGTTATCTAAGAGCATTTTAACCTGTTCCTTTATTGAAACACCTTCAAGTTTATTTTCTTCTGCATCGTCCTTAGCTTCAAGCACAAGAACAAATTCACCTTTAATATTCGGCAGGTTGCTTTCCCATTCATTAAGCGGAAAAATTGTACACTCCTCGTGAATTTTAGTTATTTCACGGGCGATGGCGATTTTTCGTGTACCCAGCGCACCTGCAAGCTCGGCAAGAGTTTTTTCTAAATGATGGGGGCTTTCATGCAAAATAACGGCACGAGGCTCATTTTTTATGCTATCAATTCGCGCTTTTCGCTCTTTGTTTGATTTTGGTAAAAAGCCTTCAAAAACAAAACGGTCACATTTAAAGCCCGAAAGTACCAAAGCGCAAAGCCCTGCCGAAGCACCGGGAAGCACGGTAACGGGAATATTACGCTCTCTTGCTTTTGAAACAAGAATATAACCGGGGTCGGAAATGCAGGGCATACCTGCGTCTGTTACAAGCACGATGCTTTCTCCTGCTTCTATTCTGTCTAAAAGCTGCTCTGAGCGCTGTTGTTCGTTATGTTCGTGGTAGGAAATTAAAGGCTTGTTAATTTCGTATTTAAAAAATAAGGCGGCGCTGTGGCGTGTATCTTCACAAGCAATAGCATCACATTCCTTTAAAACTCGCAAGGCTCTTAAGGTAATATCCTCTAAATTACCAATGGGTGTTGCACAAATATACAAGGTGCCTGCCATTACTGTTCTTCCTCTCTGTGATAAATTCTGTTTATTTCGGGGTTTAGATTGCCTTCTTTGTCGTAAATGCATAAGGTGCTTTCCCAATTCATATAAGGCTTGCCCTCCTTAACACCTTCAATTAAAACAACGTAGGCAGGGGTGTTGGGACGCGCTTGTACGGGGCGGCACCGTTTAGGCTCAATATTGTATTTTCGCATAGTAGTAAAAATATCAACAATGCGGTCGCTGTGGTTTATCATAGCAAAGCGTCCGCCGTTTTTTAATAAATACTTTGCGGCGGCGCAAACGTCGTCAAGAGTGCAAGTAGCTTCGTGGCGCGACGTTGTGCGGTTTTCGTCCTGGTTGAATTCACCGCTACCATCCTTCTTATAAGGGGGATTGCACACAACCGTTGAATAAGCGCAGGAAGGTAAAAACTCTTTAACTTTTCTTAAATCACCGTTGTGCACGGTAATTTTATCGTCTAACGCATTAAGCTTCATACTGCGGGCGGCCATTTGTGCCATATCGGGTTGAATTTCAACTGCATCACAGCTCACAAATTCGTGGCGACCGTAAAGAAGTATAGGCAAAATACCTGTACCTGTTCCCAAATCACAAATCTTGGCGTTTTTCTTAACGGTAGCAAAATCTGCTAACAGAACGGCATCTGTGCCAAAACAGAAAGAATCAGGGTTCTGGATTAAAACCAGACCCCTGAACTGTAAATCATCAACTCTTTCGTTTGGCATAACTAACGATTTATCGGAAATATCCATTAGATAACGCGCCTTCCCCAAGAAAAATGTGTTTTGTAGTAATTAGACGACATAGAAGAAATAGTAACCTGACGCTTCGAGCCGCTTGAAGCGTGAATAACCTGACCGTTACCAATATAAATACCTGCATGGTCACAAAGGTCGCTATCGCCCATAGTATTAAAGAATACCAAGTCGCCTGTTTGAAGGGCACTGATAGAGGTAATCTTTGTACCGGGACCTTTATAGCCTTGTTCGTAAGCAGTACGTGGGAGCTTAATGCCGAAATGATTAAATACGTAACGTGTATAGCCTGAGCAGTCAAAGGTCTTAGGACCGTTACCGCCTAAATAGTAAGGAACACCTATAAATTGCTTTGCGTAAGCCGCAATCTGTTGACCTAAGCTTGCGTTTGCATCAGGCACTGAAGATTGATTTGAGCTGCTGGAGCCGCCGAACAGCTTGCCTAAGGTCTGAGATGCACAGGTTCCCGTTTGGGAAATACCGTTTGCCTTTTGATATGCTTTAACAGCCGCAACCGTCTTTGAACCGTAATAGCCCGTAGCCGAGCCGGAGAAATAACCAAGCTCCTTAAGCTTGTTTTGAATCTGCACTACGGTTGAACCCTCGGAGCCCAACTTATAAGTTCCGCTTGGAACGGATGAGGAGGAGCCTGAAGAAAGTGAGCCGCCTAACTTAACGTATTGGCTGTCAACGTAACCTTCTTTGCCGCTTGAAGTCTTAATTTTGTACCATGAACTTGAATCGTCAAGGAGAGTTACTACCTCGCCGCTTTTTATGGTTGTAACTACGTCATATGATTTTCCCGGACCCTTGCGAACGTTTAACGTGCCGCTTGCCTTACTTGTGCAAGTGGTTGCGCCGGTACCCTTTGAAACGTAGCTTTTACTTGCAAAGCCCTTTGTGCCGTTGGAAAGAGTAACGTAATACCAATCACCGCTTTGACCCGTAACCGTTATAATAGTTCCTTTTGCCATAGTTTTAATTGTGTCGTAGCCTGTACTGGGGCCGCTGCGCAATTTAAGTGAGCTCGCGGTAACGTGGCCTGTCCAACTGTCAAAAATTTCGTTAACGGAGGTAGACGAACCATTTTCATTACCGATGCTTACGTATTTTTTAAAAATATAGCCTACCTTGTCCTGATATGCGATTTTAAACCAGTCTTTACTTCCGCCGATAACCGTAACTGCGGAAGCATTTTCGATCTTACATAATACGGCTGAATCAAGGTTAGCGCTCTGGCGCATATTTACGGGGTCTGTAACGCCCGTTATTTTACCTGCTAAGCCTAAAAGGTTGCCAACGGAAAGATACTTTTTTAAAATAAAACCGATAGTGCCCGATTCCGTTTCAACGTGATACCAATCGTCCTTCTCCGAATAGATGTAAACTACCGAATCACGCATAAGAGAGTCAATAACCTCGCTTGAGGAATCGTTGGCTTCGCGAACGTTAAGCCTTGATTTAATGTTTATGGTAGCGGTTCTGCAGGAAGCGGAACGAATAGCGGCAACTGTGTCCTCGTCGGCAATACCGGTGGCTTCGAACCCTAAGTCCTGCTGAAAGGTCTTTATGGCTTGGGCTGTTGCGTTGCCAAAATAACCTGTGCAGTCAGCTTCGAAATAGCCAAAGCTCTTTAATATATATTGTAATTCATATACTTCGTAGCCCTCGGAATCAATGGTATAAGATTCAGCCTCAACGCTGACGGGCGCTGAAACTATAGGCAACGATGCAAATATTAAAGTTAAAATCAAAAGTATAACGCTGAGTTTTTTCATTATGTAAAACCGCTTTCATATAATTTAATATTTTGTCGAAAAAAGTATCCGTGTAACACTTTTGTAATATTTTATCACTTGTGTAGGAATTTGTCAAGATAAAAAGAAAAATACTAAAAAGAAAATAATTTGTGAAAATGCTTGCATAAAAAATATATGTGTGATATAATCAACATTACTGAAAAACGGAGGTTTTAAATAATGGAAGCTGCATTAGGTGTAATTGAACTTATTCTTGAGATATTAATTATTTTGTTATCACTTGTGCTTATTATTGCAGTTGCTCTGCAAAAAGGAAAGAGCGACGGTATCACCGGCGTTACTGCAAGTAATGAAAGCGACAACTATTTCGGCAAGGGCAAGGAATTAGGTAGTGATGAAAAGCTTGCAAAGATTACAAAGATTTGCACGATTATTTTCGTTGTTGTAAGTATAATTCTTACTGTTGTTCTTGGTATGCGCTCTGCTGCCGCACCAAAGGAAACTACCACAAGTGCCATTTCCTTCCTTGGTACATTGCTTTAATTTTAAGTAAAGCTGATTTGAGCCGTGTTTTCGCTTTTGCGGAGATACGGCTTTTTATTTTTGCAGGAGCTTTTGCAGGTATCGTTTTTAAAAGGAATGTGACACTAAAGAGAACAATGCCGAAAGGACGTAATATCTGATAGCACGTAAGCTTGATAAAAAGCACGGCAAATAAAAAAATGCGATAAATCGGCTGATTAGAGGAAAGAATATATTTATATGGAACAAATTATAAAGATTATAAACAATGCAAAAAAGCCGCTTACGGCGGTTGAGGTTGCAAAAAAACTTAATATGCCGCAAAAGCAGGTTAAAATGGTCAAGGGCGTTTTAGATAACCTTGTCTCCCAAGGAAAGCTGGTTAAAGCTTCAGGAGCATACGGAAAAATTCAAAGTCTTGGGCTTATTCAAGGAAAGGTTTGTTCAACTAAAACGGGAGCAGATTTTTTTCAAAGTGATGAGCTTAAGGAAGATTTAAAGATTATCGGCAGTAAGCACCTGTATTTAATGCATAACGATATAGTTCTTGCCAAAAAGCGTGGTCAAAACTGTGCGGTGGTAAAAATCATCAAGCGCGCAAATGAAAAAATAGTAGGTACGGTTTATAAGGATGCTGGCACGTGGTATTTAGTGCCCGACGACAAAAAGCTGCACGTAATGTTTATTGTTTCGAAAAAAGACCGTAATTTAGTGCAGGCGGGCGATAAGGCAGTTGCAAAAATTCTTTCGTATCCAACTGGGCACGAGGAAGGTGTTTGCAAAATAGAGGAGCGTTTGGGCTCTGCCGAAGACGACAATACGGCGATAACGGCAACGTTGTTTCGCTATGGTGTACAGCAGGAGTTTTCTGAAAAAGTTTTGCGTGAGGCTGACGGCATAAAGGACGAAATTACAGATTCAATGCTTGAAGGCAGGCTTGATTTGCGTAAGCTTAACGTTATAACTATCGACGGTGATGACGCAAAGGATTTAGATGACGCCGTTTCTTTGGAAATGACGGAAAAGGGCGATTTTTTGCTTGGTGTGCATATTGCCGACGTTTCTCATTATGTTGCCTTGGATTCTGCTATTGACGTTGAAGCACGCTCCCGTGCAACAAGCGTATATATTCCGGGCACGGTGTTTCCTATGTTGCCCAAGAGCTTGAGCAACGGAGTATGCTCGTTAAACGAAAACGTTGACAGGCTTGCGCTTTCGTGCTTTATGATTATCACGCGCCAGGGAAAAATTATTGATTCCCATATTGCGCCTTCTGTAATAAAAAGCAAGCACCGTATGACGTACAGTGTTGTAACGGATATGCTTGAAAATTCTTCAAGCGAATACAGAAAGCAATATAAAGATATTTTCGGTATGCTGTTGCTTATGCGTCAGCTTGCGGAAATTTTAATTGCTACGGCAGAAAAAAGGGGCAGCATAGATTTCGATTTGCCCGAAGCAAAAATAGAGCTTGACGAGAATTCTTTCCCCGTAAAAATAAGTGAATACGAAATAGGCATTTCAAATAAAATTATAGAACAGTTTATGCTCGCGGCAAATCAGACGGTTGCTGCATATATGAACAATCATGCACATCCTGCTATTTACCGTGTTCACGAAAAGCCCGAGGAAAAAAAGCTTGAAGTCTTTAGGGAGCTTGTTGAGGTTTTTGGCTACAGATTGCCCAAAGAACCAAAGCCTATAGATTTTCAACGTATTTTACAGCAGGCTGAAGGCACGCCACAAGAAGCCTTGATAAAGAAAACGATGCTTCGGAGTATGAGCAAGGCTAAGTATAAGCCTACAAACGACGGTCACTTTGGGCTTGCGTATGAAAATTATTTGCATTTTACCTCGCCCATAAGGCGCTATCCCGATTTAACGGTGCACAGAGCCCTTAATATGCTTTTTCAAAAAAATCATAGTGGCTTGAGAGAGCTTTCAAGCAGGCTTGAAGGCATTTCAACTGTCAGCACCGAAAGAGAAATCAATGCCGCCGCCTGCGAGCGTGACGTTGACGACATCAGAAAAGCACAGTTTATGAGTAAGCTTATAGGCGAGCGCTTTTCGGGCACAGTTTCGGGGGTAACGGCATACGGTATGTTTGTTGAGCTTGCAAATACTGTAGAAGGGTTTGTTCCCATAGGTACTATGCAGGGCTATTATGATTATGACGAAGCACACTTTAGACTGAAAAGCGTTAATAACTGCTTCACCCTGGGCGATAGGGTGGAGGTTAGCGTATTCGGTGTCAACATACCTGAAGGCAGAGTTGAATTTACGCTTTTAACTTGACTAAACTATAAAAAAAGTGTACTATAGTAATGAAATTTTGTTTGGAGTAAATGATGGATAAGGGTATTAAAATAATAGCTGAAAACAAAAAAGCCAGGCACGATTATTTTATTGAAGATACCTTTGAAGCCGGTATTGAGCTCTTTGGCACAGAGGTTAAATCGATGCGCCAGGGCAAAACCAATTTAAAGGATAGTCATATAATAATCCGCGGCGGCGAAATGTTTGTTTTAGGTATGCATATTTCCCCTTATGAAAAGGGAAATATCTTTAATAAAGACCCTATGCGCACCCGCAAGCTGCTTATGCATAGGAGAGAAATAGACCGTCTTTTCGGCAAAGTGAAGATTGACGGTTATACGCTTATTCCGCTTAAATCATATTTAAAAAACGGCTTAGTAAAAATAGAGGTTGCTCTTGCCAGAGGCAAAAAGCTTCACGATAAGCGTGAAGATGCGGCAATAAAGGATATTAACCGCGCGATTGACAGAGCCACTAAGAACAGAGGGTGAAATTATGAAGGCATTTACGGTAGAATTAAAAAAAGAATTTCCTGTACTTGAGTCAGCGCAAAATCCGCACCTTGTGTGCTATGTAAACGATTTATTTGAAAAGCGGATTAATCGCCCCAAAACCCCCGCAATGATCGTTGTGCCCGGCGGCGGCTATCATACCGTTGCACAGCACGAAGGAGATCCCATTGCTATGTGTTATCTGCGGGCGGGCTTTAGTGCTTTCGTGCTCAATTACAGTATTGCGCCCCAAAAGTATCCTGCACAGCTGGCGGAAATTTCGGCGGCGATGCTTTATATCAGAGCCCACGCGGACGAATGGAACATAGATGCCGATAAAATTGCCGTAACGGGCTATTCTGCAGGTGGTCACTTGGCAGGTAGTTTAGGCGTTATGTGCGATGATAAAAACGTTTTATCCATACTTAATACAACGCCCGAAAAAATTCGTCCAAACGCAATGGTGCTTTGTTATGCAGTAATTTCTTCCGATCCGCAAATTGCGCATTTAGGAAGCTTTCATAACGTTACGGGCATAAGGGTAAACGGCTGTGACGAGCATAAGTATATGTCTCTCGAAAACCACGTTAATGAGCTTACACCGCCCACTTATATGTGGCATACGGCAGAGGATACGGTAGTTCCCGTTCAGAACAGTCTTGTGTTTGCAAAAAAATTAAGCGAATATAAAATTCCTTACGAATTACATATATTCCCCTACGGCGCTCACGGTATTTCTACTTGTGATTTCGCAAGTTGTAACACGGTAGAAGATATGTATTCAGCACCTTGGGTAAATGAATCAATTAAATTCTTAAAGTCAGTTTGGTATAAATAGATTTCCATAGAGCAACTTGCCTATAAATCATATAAATCCCTTGAAAATACGTTGTATTATGCAAACGCCGCGGTAAAGCGGCGTAATGCTGATAATAAGGGGGCGTAAAGGTTTCGACAGGGTTGTTCGGTGGTACGGTAAGCGAGCTGTGATTTCGGGGGCACAATAAAAACCCGAGCGTAAATATAAACGCTAATAATAGAACTAATTTAGTAGCTGCTTAATGCAGCTTCCGTTGACCTAAGCATACTGCGGGCTTAGCAATCAACGTCAAAACACGCAGTGCACGTCAGTAGCGTAAGCTTTGCCGCTACGATGTAAAATGAAGCTACCTAATGTGTAAGCCTGCCGTTGCGCGAGCACAAAGGGGAATTATCAACCAACGGCTACGCTCGTAGAAAACTGTATTTCCGCTTCTTTGGACAGGGGTTCGACTCCCCTCGCCTCCACCAAGCATTAACACAATTTTTGAAAAGGAAAGGATGACTTTTACGTCATCCTTTCCGACTATTATTTTCTCAACGTAATAGCGAATGAATTTTCTCAGTTCATCACTATTGCGTTTTTTTATTACCTCTTTGGTTTTGTTAATTAACTTCTTAAAGGCTTTTTCGTCAATCGGTCTTGGTGGATGAGTTTTTAAATTTTCAAGTTCATATTGAACGCGCTGGATTTCTGCATTTTTTGTTGAAAGTCGCTCTAAAATCATGTCGTCTGCCAAGCCTTTTTCTAAGTAACTGAAAAGATTTTCCTTTTCAGTTTCTAACTTTTGTTTTTCTCGTGCGTAGGCTTTAATTTTCTCACTATGAATTTTTTCAGCACCAACATTTTTTGCTTTGAATTGCGTGAGCAATTCATTAAACTTTTCAGGAGCAAGCACGTTATCAACTATAAGATTAAGTACGTACTCTTCTATGTAATCTTTATTTACCTCTTTGCAATTACATTTTTCACCTTTGTTATGGTTGGTACAACGGTATGTGACGTATTTAGTTTTGTTTCTGCCGGAAAAACGACGGTTTCCGGTATAAGCGCTTCCGCATTCTGCACAGTAAACAAGGCCTGTTAAAAGGTAATCTTCTTTCTGGCGTTTGTTTTTTGTGCCGTGCTTGTTTGCTTCTTTAAGTTTTTGTGCAAGCTCAAAGGTTTTTTGGTCCACAATAGCGGGTACCCCACCGGGAATTCTTATGATTTCAGAGTTATCTTTGGTTTTATGCGAATTTCTTCTTCCAAGTTCGTCTTGTGAAGAACTTTTGTTATAGGTATAAACACCATTGTATTTTTCATTCATAAGCATATCTGAAAGGATTGCTTTAGTGAAATTTTTTCCGTTTCGTGTAACAGCTCCGCGCGAATCAAGAACTCTAAGAATTTGGGTATAACCTTTTTTGTTTATATACATATTGAATAATAATCTAACGTTTTCTGCTTCGTTTTCGCAGATTTCATACTGCTTTGTTTCCGGATTTATCTTGTAGCCGTATGTTACGTAGCCACCGGTGTATCTGCATTGAGCAGCGCGTTCTTTTAAACCACGAATTACAGCATCAGAAAGAATGTCTGAAAAGTATTGGTCTGCGCCTTCTTGAATAGCTTCTAAAAATGCGCCAGAAGCACCTTCATACTTTGGCGAAGTGACGGAGGCGAATTTTATTCCGTAATTTTCGTACAATAGCTTGTAGCTTGCGCTACTTTTTCTGTTTCGAAAAAGACGATTAGACTGATAGGTTATTAATGTGAAACCATTATAGCGTTCTTCGGCAATATGCGAGTTCATCGTCATGAATCCTATTCTATTGTCACTTCTTCCGCTTTGTGACATATCAACGTATATGGCACAAACGGGAATGCTTTCTTTTTGAGTGTATTCAAGACACACATTTAACTGACCTGTGATTGAAATTTCTTGCTGGTTAGAAGAAGAAAAGCGCGTGTAAATTATTGCTGTATCCTGTGGTGTATAACGTTTTCTTGACTTTAAATTATAAAAGTCATCGGGTACCTGAGGTGCAGCTGGAGAAAGATTGATTATCTCAATATTATGCTTTTTTGCATATTCCTCAACCTCGTGTGTCTGCTTCTCCAGGGGAAGTTTGTTTGATACATACATTTTAATTTTGTTCATAATCGCTTCCTCCTTGTGCTTTATAAACTTTTAATATTAGCTCCACGATGCCATCTAATGACATGTTAGGTATCTGATTTTGGGTAAGTTTTGTGCCTTTAGATGTCAGCAGAGCCTTGCGTGAAATGCTCACTGACATATTTTTATGTCTCCTTTCGTTTTGTTATTTTTTTTATTTGTATTTTTTTATCTTGCTTTGCTTTTTGTGTGATACCGGTCTCACACAATATAGTTATGCAAGATGTTTTTTGAAAAAAATTTTCCACATAGTTTTTTTTGAAAAAGCCTATAAGACGCGAAAAAACCCACGACAATGTCGCGAGTTTATGGGAAATTACTTTTGTTAGCATAGTTACTCAGATAAGATATCGTAATATAAATAGTATAAACAATGTTAGCATATCTTTTTAGTTTGTTATGTTTAAACTATGCCCATAGCCTGCATCCAAATTCATGCAGGAGATATTAAATTGTATGGTAAACAAAGCTGTTTGCCTTGTCTACAAATTTACTATATCAAAAACAAAAATAAATGTCAAGTGATTTACTAACACCATCAAAAAATTTTTTTATTGTGTTTTTCTATCTATCATAATTAAGTTGTAAAACAAAGATGAAAGGAGCAACGGATATGGTTGACAGCACAAACAAACATACAATCGTGATGGATAGGGGCTACTTCATAGACGTACAATATAATGCCAATACTTATACAATAACGGCAGAAATGTACACCCGTTCCACACCAAGAGTGATTGTTTATACGGAGAAATTTGCGCATCCTGTAAATTACGTCAAGAAAGCAGTGGAAGAATGTGCAAAAATGACTGACGCTTACGATAGCGCCGTAAGAGTTCTGGAGGAGAAGGAGTAAGTTGTTGCATTAGCAACAAAAGTTAACGGTTATACTGTGTAATTCACAGTATAACCGCTTAACTACCACACAATTGAAAGGTGATAGCAAAAGTGTCGCATTGCTATGCCGCCTAGTTCGGCCAAAATAGAATCAATGACAGTTTAACAGAGCGTAAGCTCGGAGGTTACAATGAAAAAGAAAAGATTATCTATAAGCCAGCAGATTATGGCTGTGGCTTTAGAAAAATTGAACAAGCAGAATAATGACGTAACGCGAAAAGCATACATTCGCAACACAAAAAAGTATATATACTTTTGTAGAGAGAATTTTAATTGTAAAAGTTATGAAGAGTGCAAAAATCATATTCAAGATTATGCCGATTACTTAAAAATGAACGGATATACACCTTCTACAATTCATACATATATCGCCGCGGCGTGCGCGGCATTTGGCGAAAAAATGGATAAAATAAATAAGCCCAAAAGAATTGTGAGTCAATTTGTGCGAAATCGTAATATTCCCAAAAATATGCGAACAAGCCAGGATTTAGAAAATCCCAAATGGGTATATATTGTAGAATTCCAAAAACGTGTCGGTATTCGTAGAAACGAACTTTTGCACCTTAAGGGTAAAGATTTTATAGAAACTCCAAATGGTTGCTTTGTTCACGTTAAACGGGGGAAAGGCGGAAAAGAACAATATCAAGCAATAATGCCGGAAGATGTTGCGTTTATCAAAAATTATTTTCGCTGTGTAGAAAAAGAAGAATTTATTTTTGATAGAAAATATTTTGCTAATGCCTTGCCATTTCACAAACTCCGTGCAGAATGTGCTAGAGATTGTTATTTTAAATTACTTAAAAAAGTTCAGGAAAATCCTGATATTGCAAAACAGTTGGAAAAAGAAATTCGCGAACGTTGGCATGAAAATAAGGATAAGCGTGGCAGAGTAAAACTGTTTTCGGAAAAAGAACTTCGTGGATATTACACGTTACGTGGCGGAAACCGCAAACGAGCTATAGAAAAAGGTTTGCCGATATCATATAATCGATTGGTTGCAATGTGGGTATCAATTTTTAAACTTAGTCACTACCGATTAAATGTTACAATAGAAAATTATTTTTTAAATTAGTTTGCGTTTTTTATAAAAATTGCAAACTTTTTTTATTTCATCTGTCATCATTATAGTGAAGAAAGTTAAACGATACTACTAATAACGTTTTAACCAGATTACTTCTGTCGTTACAACGATACAACTTAATACGTTATAACCGAACTTCTAAAAAGGTTATCTTGTAATTGTAGTTGGCGTTGTAATAGGCTGTTGGAAGTGTAAGTTCTTCTTTGTAAGTAGGTTGTTGGAAGTTATAGATGTGGTTGTTTAATTTTCTAATAAATATCTATTAAGGAGAATGTGTTATGGCGAATTATGAAAGAACATTAAAAAGTTGTATCTGGACATCAGGAGAGTTTGAAGGGTTAAGTAACATAGAAAAATTATTCTATATTCTTATCCACACGGGCGAGGAAACAAGCGATTGTTGCATTTTTCAAATAACACCTAAGCGCATAGCTTATCATTTGGGGATATCTACAAAAAAAGCAGTGGAATTAATCAACAAGTTTATAGATTTAAATTTTATTGTGTATGATTTTAAAACTCAAGAAATGCTTGTTGTAGATTATATGAGACATAATGCGCCCAAAGGTGGATTGTTGTATGAAAATTATAAAAAGGATTTTGCCAAAATAAAAACAAAAGTTTTAATTGAGAAACTTGCAGAGATTGCTAAGGAATATGTTGTTACCATAGGATTTTTAGCTGCGTTGGATGATTACACACCTATTAATTTGGAAGAATATCAATATAGACCAACTAAAGAGACGTTGGAATCTGTACGAAACGTGCAAAAGCGTGGTAGGGATGCTGCTGCTCAAAAACGCAAAAATGAAAGTGAAGATATGTATGATGATTTGGCAGATTTGCCTTTTTAATAATTGTTATATATAGATATCACACATAATTAAATTGAATCTTAAAGATGCATCGGAGATTTTAATTTAAACAAAAAAGGAGAATTTATAACAATGTCTGGAAAAGAAGTATATAAAAACGAGGTTTTATTAAAAGGCCAAATAGTGAATATCTATCCAGCTAATGGGTGCGTTATCGTAACCTTAAGGGTTGGCAAAAGAAACTACCCCAAGATTATCTGCTGGAATGAGAATGCAAAAACAGTTTGGCAACAATATTACATAGGGGACACAATTACGTTGCTGTGCAATATCCAAAGCAGTAAAAGACCAAACGGAAAGATTACTACGTCACTTTTCTGCACATCTGTGCAATCAAACACATTAGTGCAATCACCTGCATATAACCACTTTTGTGTCAAAGGAGAAACGGTTTCAACCATAATGAATCAGAATACAATGAGTCTTCTTGTGCGAACGGATGTGAATGGGCATATGTCTACGTTCCCATTAACTATTTATAATGCAGATAGTAGGTTGCATTCGTTTGAGGAATTTCAGCCGGTTTGTGTAGAAGGGCGCATTGAAACGGTATGCAAGCAAGATAAAAATGGAAAAAAGACATATTACACAAATTATGTAGCAGAGAAAATTAGAGATAATTGAATATGTTGAAAAAACGTGTGCTGAGAAGCACACGCTTTTTGGTAACGGAAACTATAGAACTATTGAAACTCTAAAAAAAATGTGATATAATGACAACATATTACTAAGATATAATTCA
The DNA here is from genome assembly GCA_045594045.1 of Clostridia bacterium. GTDB lineage: Bacteria > Bacillota > Clostridia > Christensenellales > QALW01 > UMGS1322. The sequence goes on along the minus strand of JAZNXV010000026.1, from coordinate 161 downwards.
ACACACCAAAAGAATACTAATTTTAATTATCTGATTTAATGGAGTATACGATGAATGCTTTTAAAAAACTAACTATAGAATTTGCAAATTTAGAATGTTTCATGGATGATTATTATAGAAATGATACGGATATGTACAATTATTTATATCAAATTAAAGAT
>JAZNXV010000025.1:0-22503 GCA_045594045.1 Clostridia bacterium | reverse complement strand
ATATTATATAATATAATAAAATTATATTGAGTTTCTTTATCCGCTTGCTTTTGAGTGCGTAAAAAGAAATAGGGTTGAGAAAATAAAGCTATTTAAAATACAGCATATTTGCGCATAAGACAAAAAACTGTTTTTATGGGTGCGCGGCAATAGCTTTCTTTAATCGCAAATTATTCAACAAACTGGCGTTGAATTTTTATATCAATATTTGCAAAGGAGAAATTTTAAATGAGAAAAATTGCTATTATGGACATCGGCTCTAACAATGCCAGACTAATTTTGGTTTACATTTACGAAAACGGCAGTTATCGTATAGCAGACCAGCTTAAAGAGCCTGTAAGACTGATTTCTGATATGGGACACGATAATATAATTAAACCCAGAAGAATTCAACAACTGATTAAAACGATACATATGTTTAAGCGTCTTTGCAAGGCAAACGGCGTTGAAGATATTTACGCTTACTGTACGGCGGCAGTTAATTCCGCGGCAAATCAGCGTAGCTTTTTAGATGAGGTTTATGCTACAACCCAGATAGAGCTTGAGGTTTTATCTGGCGAAAAGGAAGCGACTCTTGTTTTCCAAGGCGTTATTAACACAATGGATATTGATAACGGTCTTATTATGGATATTGGCGGTGGCACGACACAGCTCGTTCATTTTGAAAAGAGAAGTATAAAAAATCTTGCTTGCCTTCCGTTCGGTACGGTTACACTTACTGAGCTTTTCGGCTTAGCTGATAAGGTTAAGCAGGAGCAGATTGATGCCATTGAGGATTTCTACCGTCAGCAGTTGGACAATATTCCGTGGATGAGCACCATTCAAGGTTTGCCCATTATCGGCGTTGGCGGCTCCTTCAGAAATTTAGGCAAAATTATGCGAATGAAGAACAAAAAGGATATCGGTACTCTTCATAACTATGCTATACGTTCTAAAGAAATTGACGCGGTGTATGAAAATATGTGCTGTCTTGATTTAGACAGACGCATGAAGATAAAGGGTCTTTCAAACGAAAGGGCAGATATATTCCTTGCGGCATTCGCGGCTATCAAAACAACGGTTAAGTATATTGATGCAACGGACATCTTTGTGAGCTGCTGTGGATTAAGAGAAGGTATTATGTTTGAGCAAATTGACCCGCAGCTTGCGGTTAAGCCCGTTCAGCATGTGCTTGACTTTTCTCTTACAAACGTTTTAGGTCTTTTCCAGGAAAATATTGACCACGCCAACAACGTTGCAAAGCTTTCGCTTTTAATGTTTGAACAGCTTCGTCAGTTGCACAAGTTACCCAACTCATATATGCGCATCATTAAAACAGCGGCAACGCTTCACGATATAGGCGGCTCAATCAAATATCACGACCATCATAAGCATAGCTTCTATTTGGTGCTTAATTCAAATATTTTCGGACTTACTCACAGAGAGCATTTAATAAGTTCCTTTGTTGCTCTTGCTCACCGTAAGGCTGACGTTAAAAAAGAGTGCCAAAGATATTCCGATATGATTTCGGCAGACGATTTGGTTATTATCTACCGCCTTGCAGTTTTAGTGCGTATTGCCGAAAGCTTCGATAGAGCTATGGACGGAATTGTAGAATCCGTTTCGTGTGACATTTTGGGTGACTCGGTTATTATGAAAACACAGTCGAGTGTTGACGCATCTCTTGAAATCAAAGATGCATTGACCTGCAGCGATATGTTCAAAAAGGCATACGGCAAAAATCTTGTTATTCTTTAAATTTAAATAATTGCAAAAATTAAGCTTGTCTACCAGTAAGCTTAATTTTGCGTTTTAAAACAAATACAAATCTTGCTTATTTAGGAGAATTTTATGCGCTTTACTCAGGGAAAAACTGTTATTAAAAACGGAAACGAAATTGTTAATGAAAATATTAACGCAAAGGAAGGAACAATAAGCTATTCTATTTTATCCGCTCATAACACGGGAGAGAATATGGATAAGCTTCAGATCAAATTTGATGCACTTGTTTCTCACGATATTACTTACGTAGGAATTATTCAAACCGCCCGTGCAAGCGGTCTTAAAAAATTCCCTCTTACTTATGCTCTTACTAACTGCCATAACAGCCTTTGTGCTGTTGGCGGAACTTTAAATGAGGACGACCATCTGTTCGGTCTTTCTGCGGCAAAAAAATACGGCGGAATGTACGTTCCTCCTCATCTTGCAGTTATTCATTCCTTTGCCCGTGAAGAGCTTGCATCTTGCGGCAGAATGATTTTAGGTTCTGACAGCCACACCCGTTACGGTGCACTTGGCACAATGGCTATCGGCGAAGGCGGACCGGAGCTTGTAAAACAGCTTCTTGAACGTACATATGACGTGGATTATCCGGAAATAATAGCTGTGTACCTTAAAGGTAACGTTAAAAAGGGTGTTGGCCCGCACGACGTTGCTATTGCAATGTGCAAAGAGGTTTTTGCTTCAGGCAAGGTAAAAAACAAGGTGCTTGAGTTCGTTGGACCCGGCGTTGATAACCTAAGCGTTGATTTCAGATGCGGTATTGACGTTATGACAACCGAAACCACATGTCTTTCTTCTATTTGGAAGACCGATGACAAGGTTAAAGAGTATTATAAAACTCACGGCAGGGAAGACGACTATGTTTGCCTTCAGCCTAAAGAATATGCTGAATACGACGGCTTGCTTGAAATTGATTTATCTGAAATCGAACCTATGATTGCATTGCCTTTCCATCCAAGTAACGCTTATACAATCAGAGAGTTTAAGGCTAATGCAAAGGAAATCCTTGCTTCTTTAGATGAAGAAATAAAAAAACAGTATCCCAAATGTTCTTGCTGTGTTTCCGAAAAACTTAAGGCTGACGGCTTCCACGTTGAGCAAGGCGTTATTGCAGGCTGTGCAGGCGGTATTTTTGAAAATATAACTGCGGCTAACGATATTTTGAAGGGTCAAAGCACGGGTAACGGAGCTTTCTCACTTAACGTTTATCCTGCAAGCCAGAGCGTTTATCTTGACCTTATTCAAAAAGGCGTAATCGGTGAATTGATGGAAACGGGTGCGGTTATAAAAACTGCCTTTTGCGGTCCTTGCTTTGGTGCAGGTGACGTTCCCGCAAACAATGCCTTCAGCATTCGCCATACAACACGAAACTTCCCCAACCGCGAAGGTAGCAAGCCCGGTGAAGGTCAGCTTTCACTCGTTGCATTGATGGATGCCAGAAGCATCGCCGCAACAGCCGCTAACGGCGGTATTTTAACCGGTGCTGACGAAATTGAGATAGATTACACTGACTACGAATACACTTATCATAGAGAAATTTATGAAAAGCGCGTTTATGATGGTAGGGGCAAGGCTGACGAAAATGAGCCTATCGTTTTAGGTCCTAACATTACAGATTGGCCTAAGCTTAAAGAAATGCCCGAGCAGGTTTTAATAAAGCTTTGCAGTGTTTTGCGCGATAAGGTTACAACAACCGACGAGCTTATTCCTTCGGGTGAAACCAGCACATTGCGCTCTAACCCCTATAAGCTTTCAAGATTTACACTTTCAAGAAAAGACCCTGAATACGTGCTTCGTGCTGATGAGGTTGCAAAAATCGAAAACAGTGAGGAAAGAAACGAGCTTTTCGCAAGCTTAAACAAGCTTGATGGCGTTGAAATTAACGATTGTGTTTTCGGAAGCGGTATTTTTGCCAATATGCCCGGCGACGGCTCTGCACGTGAGCAAGCCGCAAGTTGTCAAAAGGTATTAGGCGGTTGGGCAAATATTGCTAAAGAATATGCAACAAAGCGTTACAGAAGCAATTTAATTAACTGGGGTATTTTGCCCTTGCTTACAAATGACACTGATGCAGATTTATTTGAAAACGGCGATTACGTTTTCTTACCTGAGGTAAAAAAGGATTTAACACTTGGCAACAAAACAACAAAAGCAGTTGTAATTAAAGATGGTGTTTGTAAAAATATTACCTTAGGTATCGTTCCTATGACAAATGATGAAAGAGATATTCTTTTAAGTGGCGGATTGATTAACTATTATTCGAAAAAATAGGAGGAAATTTTAATGGGATTTTTTACCCGTGACCTTGGTATTGACTTAGGTACCGCTAATACACTTGTTTATTTAAGAGGAAAGGGCATTATTATTCGTGAGCCAAGCGTAGTTGCCGTTAAGGTTTCGGGCAACCGCAAGGAAGTTCTTGCAATCGGCGAAAAGGCAAAAAATATGATTGGCAGAACTCCGGGTAATATTGTTGCCGTTAAGCCTTTGCGTGACGGTGTTATTGCTGATTTCGACGTTACTGCGGCAATGCTTTCCGATATTATTCACAGGGCTATGCCACGGGCATTTTCTTTAATAAGAACACGCGTTGTTATCTGTGTGCCTTGTGGGGTTACAGGTGTTGAGCGTAAGGCTGTTGAAGATGCCGCAAAGAATGCAGGCGCAAGTCAGGTTGTAATTTTGGAAGAGCCTAAAGCAAGCGCTATCGGTGCAGGATTACCTATAAACGAGCCTTCTGGCTGTATGATTGTTGATATCGGCGGCGGTTCAAGCGAAATGGCGGTTATTTCGTTAGGCGGTATTGTTGTTTCACGCTCACTTCGCGTTGCAGGTAACAAGCTTGACGAGGCTATTACCAACTTTGTTAAAAAAGAGTTTAACCTTGCAATCGGTGAGCGCACAAGTGAAGAAATAAAGGTGCGCATCGGCTCGGCATATCCTATGGGTGAAGAAAGCTCTATGGATATCAGAGGCCGCGATCTTGTTTCAGGCTTACCCAAAACCGTAACCATTACGTCTTCACACGTTCGCGAAGCTTTGCGCGAGCCTTTAATGGCTATTATTGATGCTATTAAGACTACACTTGAGGACACACCTCCGGAGCTTGCCGCAGATATTATGGAGCGCGGTATTTATTTAGCGGGTGGCGGTGCTCTTCTTCAAGGTATGGATTCTTTAATTAAATATGAAACAGGTATGCCTGTTGTTATTGCTGATTCTCCCTTGGATTGCGTTGTTACCGGTGCCGGCTTGGCGCTTGAAGAATTTGATTATATTTCACGATAAGGTGTTTTTATGAAAAAACTTAGCAGAAAGCACACGAAAATTATTAAATATGTGCTGATAGGCGTTACTATTGCCGTAACGCTGCTGTTACTTATGTTTAACAGCGGTATTGCCGCCTTGGAAAGCATTTCAGGCGTTGTTATTAACCCTGTTATAACCTTTGTGGGTGATTCTGCCAAAAGCATAGGCAATTTTTTCGGTAGCTTTTCGATGCGTATGGACCTTCAAAACGAGCTTGCTAAAACCCAGGAAAAGCTTGCTCAGCTTGAAACCGTTCAATCGGTTGCAGACGAAGTTAAGGCTGAAAACGAACGCTTACTTGCCCTCTTTAACGAAAGCGAAAAGTATCCTAAGTTTGAATATGAATATGCAAAGGTTATCGCCAGAAGCGTTGACGATTATAGTGCTACCTTTACGCTGAATAAGGGCTCTGCTGACGGAATAAAAGAGAATATGGTTGTAATTGCCAGCGGTGGACTTGCTGGTAAGGTTATTAAAACAACCGAAAACACCTGTATTTTACTTGCTATAACTGATGCAAGGTGCGGTGTACCTGCGCTCTCTGAATCGAGCAGAGATATGGGCATAGTAAAAGGCGTAAGTAATTCGGGTACAACCGCAGGTGTATGCACTATGACAGATTTACCTACAAACGCTATTATAAAGCCGGGTGATTTGGTAGTTACATCAGGTATGGGTGAGGTTTTTCCCAAGGGAATAGCAGTTGGCACTATTACAGAGGTATCCAAAGGCGGAACCAATCAAATAAATTCTTCTGCAAAGCTTACGCCCAAGGTGGATTTTGACCACCTTGAAAGTGTGCTTATTATTACAAATACGGAGGCACATTAAATGCGCACGCTATCAATGATTGTTTTATCGGCAATTATGTTTGTGTTTCATATTTTGCTTGCTCCGGCGATAGAAATTTTTAATGCAAAGATTGATTTTATTATGATTTCTGTTGTTATGCTCGCCATTTTTTCTGAGAAATGGTATCCGCCCGTTTTTTGCGGACTGTATTCGGGGCTTTCGGTTGATATACTAACCCAAGGAAATACATATATAAATACGTGTATGTATGCGGTGTTTGCGGTTTTAGCAGTTGTTGCGGTAGCAATAATTCCGCTCAAAAAGCTTTGGGGAAGCGTTATAAGCACGACGGTTGCAGTAGCATTAAAGCATTTGTTTTTTGTATTCTTGCTTTACGTTATGCGCCTTTCCGAAACACTTACCATCGGTACGTTTATTTATGGACTGCCATCGGTGCTCTATACGGCGGTGGTATCTGCGGGGCTTTATTTTGCATATAAAACGCTTTTTGATTTTCAGTTTATGAAAGAAAAAAGCGACGATGATAAAAAAATATTTGTTTAACGGTATTATATGAGATTTTTTGAGGATAAACAGAATAATGCTATCAACACTAAACGCCGTAGCTTAATTGCTATTGTGGCGTTTATTCTTGCGTTTATTATTCTTGTTTTTTCTCTTGTCGATTTACAGTTTATACATAACGAGGATTATTTAAAGGCAACGGCATCAAAGCGTACAAGAACGCTTTCGATAGAAGGCGCGCGAGGGAAAATACTTGATACAAACGGTATTCCCTTGGCACAGGACGAGATTTCATATAATCTTGAATTTTACAGGGAGTATAATCTTATTTCCGAGCGCGAAATGTACACAAATTCAATTATTTTTGCGCTTGAGCTTTTTGAGAAGTACGGTCGCGAAATTACACCCACCTTTGCAATTACTAAAAACGAAAGTGGGGAATATGTTTTCTCTTGGGGCGACGTAAGCGAAGAAACTGCGCAAAAGCGTGAAAAAAAGTGGCGTAGTGACTTTTATTTTGCTGATAAAGCTGGGCTAAAAATGAACTGTCAGGAAATGTATTTCGCTATGCGCGAGAGGTATAAGCTTCCCGAAGAGCTGGACGACGAAACGGCATTTAAGGTTTTGGGAATTTGGCAGGATAGTATTCAATCGTATTGGGCTTCAAAATCCATAACCGTTCTAAAAAATATAGGCATTGAGCTTGCAACGGCTATTGAAAGCTATGGCTATGAATTAGTCGGCTTCAACGTTACGAAAAAATCTATGCGCGTTTATCCCCAAGGAACAGTTGCCAGCCATATAGTTGGATATTTAGGCAGAATTACTGCAGAAAATCTTAACTATTTTCAAGGGCTCGGATATAACACAGAGAGTCTTGTAGGAGTTTCGGGCATTGAGAACTTTATGGAATCCGAGCTTACGGGCAGCAGCGGAAGCAGGCAGGGCGAAAGAGTCGTTGAGGTTACAAACGGCGGCAGAATTTTAAGTGAGCTCTCTTACGTTGAGCCTCAAAGCGGCAACAACGTTTACTTGACTATTGATAATAACCTGCAGCGCATTGCAGAAGATGCGTTGCGTAAAAATATTGCGGAAATTAATAATCATCAGCATACAAACGTTTATAATAAAAATCCAAAGCATTACGAGAATCTCGTTGCCGAGCGCGGCGGAAAGGCAGTACAGTTTGCTAAAGTAGGTGCAACCGTTGTAATGAACGTAAAAAACGGTGATATTTTAGCACTTGTAAGTGAGCCTAACTTTGACCCTAATTTATTTTCACAAGGCATTTCACAGGCTGATCTGGATAAGATTGTTAACGACGAGGCAAAACCGCTTTTCAACAAAGCAATAAGCTCGTCAGATACACCCGGCTCAATTTTTAAGCTCTGCGTTTCTCTTGCAGGGTTAGAAGAAGGTGCTATTACGGCAACCGAAACTATTAGAGATTTGGGTGAATACAGGAAATACGTTTCCGATACCGAAAAGGGCCCTATGTGCGGCTGGTATAGAGATAACCATGAAACGCACGGCAGTATTAATGTTATCGACGCAATCAACTATTCATGCAACTATTTCTATTATGAGGTTGCTGACAGATTAGGTATTGAAAACATAAAAAAATGGGCGACCAATTTGGGTCTCTTGGAAAAAACAAACGTTGAGCTTACCGGTGAAAAGGTAGGTATTGTAGGCGACCAAAAAACCCTTTACGATTCTCAAAGAGAAATTAACGACCAGGATACAAGTCTTCCGTATCTCGTTTACAGACAGATGAGCTCTATTTTAGATGAGTGCGCTTCTTATTCTAAAAAAACCTTATCCGACGAAGAGAAAAAGTCTATTATTGAAAACTGCTTTGATATGGTAGGCAAAACAAGAAACGAAATATTCTCTCTTGTACGCGATATTCTCATTAATGGTTACGGTTTATCCTCTTCAAAGGTTCGTGAAGACACACAGTATAAAATTTACAGCTCAATCGTTCAAATTACCTGGACTAATACAACAACAATTCAAACGGGTATCGGTCAAAGTATTACAACGGTAACACCCATTGCAGTTGCGCGATATATTTCGGCACTCGTTAACGGCGGATACGTCTATGATGCTCACATTGTTGACAAGGTGACCTCTGCCAGCGGCGAAATTATTTACGAGCAACAGCCGACCCTTGTACGAAAGCTTGATGTTAATCAGGCAAATCTTAACGTAATCAAGCAAGGCATGAAGGAAATGGTTAGTGAAAGTGAAGACCGTTATGCTTCTACTGCACGTAAATACTTTTCAAACTTTAAGTATAAAAACCAAATGGGCGGTAAAACGGGTACTGCGCAGGTTTCACAGATAAATATTGAGGACAATGCATGGTTCGTTGCCTTTGCACCCTTTGAGGAGCCTGAAATTGCCATAGTTGTTTATATTCCCAACGGATATTCTGGTAGTATGGCAAGCAGAACGGTTAAAGACATTGCAGAATATTATCTTGACCAAAAATATGCTGTTGAAGATGACAGCCTTCCTTTTGATAATACAATTGTTTATTAAGGAGACGCTATGATAAATCGAAGACGCAGAAGACGCTATTTCAATCCACGACTTTTAATTTTAATTGTAGGCGTTATTGCAATTATTTCACTTATAGTTATATTGTTTATTCCAAAAACCGATAATATTCGCTTTGAAAAGTTCGATGACGGTATAAACGGCACCGGATTGCTTGTGCGTAACGAGGAATTCGTGTCTTTGTCTGATTATGAAAAGGTTTATTACGAAAACCTGATTAACGGAACGTTTGTGGAAGAAAATACGCTTGTGGCAACGGCTTTTAAAAAGGGATATATCAAAACAACTCTCGAAAAGCTGGTTGAAACGGAAAAGAATATTGTAGCATATCAAAATCAAAGCGTTATTAACAACTTTGATGATGCCGAAATAGACAGACTTGATTTTGAAATTGACGTAGTTATAAGTGAAATGACCACGTCTACCATCGGAAATATCGAGCTATATGATAAGCTTTGTAGTCTTATTAAGGAGCGACAGGAGCATATCAAGAGAAACTACAATACCGATTCCAATACTTACCTTCAGGGTTTATACGCCGACGAGAAGAGTATGTCAGAATCTCTTTTGGCTTGGAGCGATAAGCTTAACGCAGGCTTTTCGGGCTTCGTGGGCTTCTACTGTGACCGCCTCGAAAGCGAACTTAACAGCCAAAATATAGACTCTTTAGGTGCAAAGGCGATAAATGACTTCTTAAAAAAGGAAAATGAAGAAGTTAAGGGCTTTAAAATAGTTAAAGACGAAAAATGGTACGTTGTTTTACCCGTGAACGATTCAACACCCTTTGCGGTAGGAAATTGCTATTCGGTTTTCATTGGTAATGAGGCTGAAAGCGAGCTTGGCTGTGTTGAAAAAATAATTGATGAGCGCGACGGAAAAGCACTTGTTATAAGTATAGGTGAAAACGTTGAAAAGTATATGGATATGCGTTCTGCTACCGTTTTCTTAGGTACACGTGTACAAGGCTTTTGTGTAAAGAGCGAATACGTAAGCAACGGTACTGTTAAGGTTAAGGGCGAGCAAGGAGATGCTGTAATTTCTATTGAGGTGCTTGCTGAAAAGGACGGCTATATCGTGTTTAAGGAAACAGAACAGCTCGAAATAGGGCAGACCGTATATAAGTAATGTATAAATAAAGGGTATGTTTTCTATGGATATGAAGGATAGGTGCTTGTTTGTAAAGGAAAACGTAAAAAGAATTTGCGAGCAGAGCAACCGAAATTTTGAAGACGTAAAAATTATTGCCGTTACAAAAACCTTTCCCGTTGAGCCGATTAATGAGGTTATAAATTTAGGTTTTTTTGATATCGGTGAAAACAGGGTACAGGAAATAGTTGAAAAATATGATTTTCTTGATGAACGCAAAAGAGTGCATTTGATCGGACAGCTTCAAATAAATAAAGTAAAATACATTTTAGATAAGGTGGAATTAATTCATTCCCTTGATCGAATTTCTCTTGCAGAGCAAATTGAAAAGCTCGCAAGTAAGAATAATTTAGCTCCGATTAACGTTCTTGTTGAGGTCAATATTGCGGGCGAAACCACAAAATCAGGTATTTTACCCAATAAATTAACAGAATATCTTGACATTTTGGCGAATTTTAGGTATATTAATCCTATAGGACTTATGACTGTTGCACCGATAGATGCTACGGAAGATGAACAGAATCTATATTTTGAAAAAATGCGGTTACTTTTGCCGCAAGGGCAAGCCGTATTTGGTGATAAGTTCAAGGAACTTTCAATGGGTATGAGCCGCGATTATGAAGCGGCAATCAGGCAAGGTGCAACTATGATAAGATTAGGTACCGCTATTTTAGGTAAACGTAATTATAATATTTAACTTTAGGAGGTTTCTTTCAATGGCAAAGGAAAAGAAAAGCAAGATACTTGAGTTCTTTGGGTTCGGTGGAAACGATGATTATGAAAATGATGATTACTTTGATGAGGAAGAGGAAGAATACGTAGCACCCTCACGTTCAAGAAGTGTTGACGAATACGAAGATGAAAAGCCTCGCAGAGCAAGAAAGGCTAAAGTTGTTCCCGTTCAGAATAATCATGCCGGAAAATCAAGTGTAATTATATATTCGCCTAAAACATATAACGATGCACAGCCCTTGGTTATGCAACTTATTCAGCATAAGCACGTTATTATTAAGCTTGATAAGGTAGAACGCCGTGTTGGTCAGCGTATTCTTGACTTTATGAGCGGTGCTGCTTATGCAAGCGATGCACAAGTTACAGAGGTTTCAAAGGGAAGCATCTATTTGTTTGCTTCAAATCAAACGTATATCGATAAATCAGACGATATGTCCTCAGAGGGAACTGATGACGGTTTTACCCTTGAAGATGAATTTTAATGCGCGTTTGTGCGAGAACGAAGGTAACCGATGAAGGATAAAAACGCTCTTTTCAGCGTTGAACGCAAGGGATATAATCGCTTTGAGGTTGAACAGCGGCTCAAACAGTTTGAAAGTGAAAAGGCAATGCTTTTTCTCGAAATTGATGAGCTGAAAAAGCAGCTTTCTGTGGTTGTGGAAGAAAATATCGAGCTGAAAAAGCGGCAGATGCTGGTGGAAGAAACGCTTATTAACGCTCATTTGGCGGCTCAGGATATTATAAAGCGTGCTGAAATTCGTGCGGCAGAAATTGAAGCTGATAAGCTTAAGCAGGATGCCAAACTTGTTGTGGAACTTGCTGATAAAAAGAAGGATTTGGAAAATATGCTTAACCGAGTTGAGTATATATTAAAATCTCAGCTTGCGCTCTTAAATGAGAATATTTCTGCAGAAAATGAGCAATAATATCACTTAGGTGATATTGTGAAAAAGGCAAAAATTGTAACTACAAAAACATCACGCATTATTGCTTGGGCAGTATTGCGTGATTATTTATATTATCTTTCGGATACGAAAAGAATAATCAAGAACAATTTTCTTGCAGGGCTTTCCCGAGGTGTAGGTAGTGCTATAGGATTTTCGGTGCTCAGTGCGGTAATTGTTTACGTTATAACACGCCTTGCTTCGCGTAATTTGCCTATTATAGGTGATCTGCTGCAGGAAATTGTTGATTTGATAAAATATAGATATTGACTTTTAAGGATACGAAAATGATTTTGATTTTTTTAATAGGCTTGGCTGTTTTGCTTTTTGATCAGCTTACAAAGCTCGCGGTTGTGGGCTTTTTTGTGGACTATTCCAATCCTCTTTTTGTAGGTATGCTTGCTGAAAAAGGCGATTCCGTTGAAATCATACCGGATATTTTTTCTTTTACATACGTTCTGAATGAGGGCGCGGCTTTCGGCATTTTAAAAAATCAAAGATGGTTCTTTTTAATCTCCACGGTTGTTATTTGTATTGTGGGCGTTATCGTGCTTTTAAGACTGAAAAAAAAGCATTGGACGTTATCTGTATCGGCAGGCTTTGTTTTGGGCGGCGCGCTGGGTAATATGATTGATAGGGTAGTTGTGGGTGTTGTGCGCGATTTTCTTGATGCTACCTTTTGCGAAACGTGGTTTGGTTTTTCGTTCCCCGTTTTTAACGTTGCCGACATTTTTGTTGTAGTGGGCGTGGCCCTTATGGCGTTTTATATTTTGTTTATTCACGATAAAATCTATCCTGAAAAAATTGAAAAGAGCGAAAAAAATGACGCCCATTAAGATTGTCGCAAAAAATGCCCATGAGCGTGCCGATAAATATATTCCTACTGCTTTTAATGAAATTTCAAGAAGTGAATGTGCCAAAATGCTTGAGGCAGGAGAGATTTTGATTAACGGTAAAAAGGCTAATAAAAAGCAAATTGTTGTTGACGGAGATTTAATCGAAATAAATTTTGCGCCCCTTAAGGAACTTGACGTTGTGCCGGAGGATATTGACCTTGATATCATTTATCAGGATAGTGATATTGCCGTTATAAACAAGCCTCAGGGAATGGTTGTGCATCCTGCTCACGGCAATTTTTCAGGCACACTTGTGCACGCTATTTTGTTTCATATTAAAGATTTGTCGGGAATAAACGGCGTAATGCGTCCGGGCATAGTACATAGGCTTGATAAAAACACGTCGGGGCTTATAATTATTGCAAAAAACGATAAAGCCCACGTTGAGCTCGCCAAGCAGTTTAAGGACAGAAACTGCGAAAAACGCTATTTAGCTCTTTGTGAAGGCGTTTTTAAGCAAACGGAGTTTTCTGTTGAAAATTATATTGCCCGCAGTAAAAATGATCGTAAAAAGATGGCTGTGTACAAAAACGAAGCTGACGGCAAGTTCGCAAGCACTGAATTTTTTGTTGTTAAGCAGTTTAAAGATACCGCTTTGGTTGAATGCAAGTTAAATACAGGCAGAACGCATCAAATAAGAGTGCATCTTGCTTGCGTGGGGCATCCTTGCTTAGGTGACAGCGAATACGGCTTTAAGAAAAATAAATATAATTTAATGGGGCAAGCATTACATTCCCATAAACTTAAAATCGTTCATCCAACAACAAAAGAGGTTATGGAATTTGTTGCACCGATGCCCGAATACATGGAAACTCTTATAAAAAAGTTATAAAACAGTTGACAATTTTTTTAATAAAGTTATATAATATATATGTTAAGTTGATGTAAGACACGCCCAAGCGTAATTAGGCTTCAGAGAGGTTGCTGCTTGCTGTGATGCAATCGCCGAAAAACTTGCGGATACCACTTGCGGATTAAATCGGGTAAGCTCCGATATAGGCTTATAATGAGAACAAATGTGGGTGGAACCACGGGTAAATTTACTCGTCCCTATTTAAAGGCGTAAGTGCCTTTTGTAGTGGCGGGTTTTTTGTTTTATTAGGAGGTTTTTATGAAAATTATTTTGCCTGACAATTCTGTAAAAGAGTATTTTCCCAGCGTTACTGCACGTTGCGTTGCGGAAGAAATAAGCGCAGGGCTTGCAGCCAATGCAGTTGCCGCTGTTGCAAACGGAAAGCTTGTTGATTTAGACCATACGCTCACAGAGGACACGGAGCTTTCTATCGTTACTAAAAAGGACTCCCTTGCCTTAAACGTACTTCGCCATACCGCGAGTCACGTTTTAGCACAGGCTATAATGCGCCTTTATCCCAACACAAAGCTCGCAATCGGTCCTGCCATTGAAAACGGCTTTTATTATGATTTTGATTTTGAAACGCCCGTAACGGCTCAGGATATTGATAAAATTGAAAAGGAAATGGCAAAAATCGCTCAAGAAAAGCTTGAGCTTAAGCGCTATTTGCTTTCAAAGGACGAAGCTCTTGAAAAGATGAAAGACCAACCTTATAAGCAAGAGCTTATCAGTGAGCTTGGTGATAATGAAGAAATTTCTTTCTTTGAACAAGGTGAATTTACTGACCTTTGCGCCGGACCTCATCTTAAAACCACTCAGGACGTTAAGAACTTTAAAATTTTATCTATTACGGGTGCTTATTGGCGCGGTAGCGAAAAGAATAAGATGCTTACCCGTATTTATGCAACTGCTTTCTTTAAGAAGCAAGAGCTCGACGACTATTTGCTTCAGCTTGAAGAAGCTAAAAAGCGTGACCATAATAAGCTTGGCAGAGAACTTGAACTTTTCACCACAAGCGACGTAATCGGTCAAGGCTTGCCGATTTTACTTCCCAAAGGCGCAAGAGTTATTCAGCTTTTGCAGCGCTTTGTTGAAGACGAAGAACAAAAACGCGGATGGCTTTTAACAAAAACACCTTTAATGGCAAAGAGCGATTTGTATAAAATAAGCGGACATTGGGATCACTACCAAGACGGTATGTTCGTTATGGGCGACGAAGCAACAGATGACGAGGTATTTGCCCTTCGTCCTATGACTTGTCCCTTCCAATATCAAGCATATTTAAACAGACCCCGTTCATACAAAGATTTGCCCTTGCGTTATAACGAAACCTCAACTCTTTTCAGAAACGAAGCTTCAGGTGAGATGCACGGTTTAATCCGCGTTCGTCAGTTCACTATTTCCGAAGGTCACTTAATGTGCACCCCCGAACAGCTTGAAGACGAATTTAAAAACTGCTTAGAGCTTACAAACTATATGCTTAAAACCATCGGTCTTTATGAAGACGTTTCATACAGATTCTCTCAATGGGATCCCGAAAATACTGAAAAATATATCGGTACAAAGGAACAGTGGGACGAGGCTCAAGGCGTAATGAAGAAGATCCTTGACCACTTGAATATTGATTATAAAATTGGTATCGGAGAAGCCGCTTTCTACGGACCAAAACTTGATATTCAAATTAAAAACGTTCACGGCAAGGAAGATACTTTAATTACTATTCAGATTGACCAAATGCTTGCTGAAAAGTTCGGTATGGAATATACCGATAAGGACGGAAGTAAGAAGCATCCTTACATTATTCACCGTACTTCTATCGGGTGCTATGAAAGAACGTTGGCGCTCTTAATTGAAAAATTTGCAGGTGCTTTCCCAACTTGGCTTGCACCTGTTCAGGTTAAGGTTATGAATCTTACCGACCGTACTGACGAAGCCTGCAAGTCAGTTGTTCAAAAGCTTTCTGACGCCGGTATGCGTGTTGAATATGACTCAAGAAACGAGAAAATCGGCTACAAGATTCGTGAAGCACAGCTTGAAAAAATACCTTATATGATTATTATCGGTGATAGGGAAGCCGAAGAGGGTAAGATTTCCGTTCGTTCAAGAAAAGAAGGCGATTTAGGTACAATGACAGTTGACGAATTTTTGAGCAAGGTTCTTGTGGAAATTGCAACAAAGAAGATTTAAGGGGTTTGTATATGAAATTATCAATTGCAACCGGCGCAATCGCTGATTTTGAGAACTCAAAGTTCAGACATTTTGATCTTACGTTAGGCGGAGTTTTTGTAGGACCGTATCTTAATGAAAAATTTGATGAGGCTGTGGAGAGGCTAAAAGCGACCTGCGCTCGTCTTGGGGCAGATATTCCTCAGGCGCACGCACCGTATTCACTTAATCCTTGCAAAGACCAAGAAACTATGGACAATCAGGTTAAGATTATGGAGAAGATTCTTCTTGCCTGTGGAAAGCTTGGTATTGACCGCATTACTCTTCATTCGGGTTTTGGCTTCAGTGAGAATAAAGAAGAAATGATGCAGAAAAATACCGCCTATTATAAAAGACTCATTCCTATGGCGGAAGAACATAATGTAACGTTGATGATTGAAAATATTTCTGAAGAAATCTATCACGACAGATTTGTTATTGAAACTGCGGACGATATTCTTGACTTGCGTAGCAGATTAGGCGACCACCGATTAATCGGCGCTTGCTGGGATTCGGGCCACGCTAACACAAAGGCTCTCGACCAGTATGAAAACATTACCAAGCTCAAGGGGATTCTTAAAGGCGTACATCTTCACGATAATCACGGCGACACAGACGATCATATGCCACCTCTGCTTGGCACCGTTAATTTTGACGATGTTGTTAAAGCACTTCTTGATATTGGTTATGACGGCGCCTTTAATCTTGAAAGCCACATTTTTGGCGGAGGTTGGCCAAATTACCGCAGAAAACAGTCACCCTTTAATACTGAAGAAGCTCGTTTGTTTACTCCCGACGACGAACTGCGCCGTTATGGCTACGACTTTATGTACGGCGTTGGCGAATACTTAATGAAAAAATACAACATTGACATTGAATAATTTATAATTATAAGAGATAGGCACTCTTTAGGAAATTAACCTTTTGAGTGCCTTTTTTATGCTTTGTGTTTTATAAAAATACATTAAATTATGCATAAAATTGAAAAAATACATAAAAAATGTATAAAAATATATGCACTGCACTTGCAAATTCGTTTTTATATGTTATAATAATTATATAGTTTTATTAATTAGAAGGAAAAATATGCTCAAGAACATAAACTCACCTAAAGACATCAAAAAACTTAATATTGAGCAACTTGAAAGTCTTGCGGATGAAATTCGTGCTGAAATTATCAAAACGACCCTTGCGAATGGCGGTCACTTGGCATCAAATCTCGGCGCGGTGGAAATAACCCTTGCAATGCATTATGTTTTTGATGCGCCGCAAGATAAAATTATATTTGACGTAGGTCATCAATGCTATACTCATAAGCTTATTACCGGTAGAGCGCAAAGCTTTAATTCGTTGCGCAAAAAAGGCGGTATTTGCGGCTTCCCAAGCCATAACGAAAGCGAGTACGATACCTTTGATGCAGGACATTCTTCTACCGCTATTTCTATGGCGTTAGGGCTTGCGAGGGCAAGAGATATAAAAAGAGAAAGCTATGAGGTTGTTGCTCTTGTGGGTGACGGAGCAATCGGCGGCGGTATGGCGTTTGAAGCCTTGAATGATGCAGGAACTTCTCCAAACACCAAGGTTATTATTGTGTTGAACGATAATGAAATGTCTATTGCAAAAAACGTCGGCGCTCTGTCGAGCCATTTTTCAAAGCTGCGCACAAAGCGCGGTTATATTGCAAGCAAGCGCAAGGTTAAATCTGCGCTTGTAAAAATCAATAATTCAGGTAAATTGTTCGGTATTGTTGCACACTTGCGCAACACCTTGAGATATTTTCTTATTGGCGAAACTATATTCGATGCCATGGATATTACATATTTAGGACCGATAAACGGTCACTCTGTAAGTGATTTAATTGATATATTTACTCGCGCAAAGGAATCCCAAGGCCCTGTAATTATTCACGCAGTTACGCGCAAAGGCTGTGGTTATGATAAGGCGGAAGGTAATCCCGAAGCCTATCACGGTGTTTCTCCGAAAAAATCTGATAGTGCGTGCGCTTGTGACAGTTCAAAAGTGACTCCGCGCGATTTTTCTGCGGAGCTTGGCAACACGCTTTGCCAAATGGCACGCGAGGATTCGTCTATATGCGCCATAACTGCAGGTATGCCTTACAATACGGGCTTGCAAGTGTTTGCAACAGAGTTTAAGGACAGATTTTTTGATACCGGCATTGCCGAGCCTCATGCTCTGAGTATGGCGGGCGGACTTGCTAAAGGTGGAATGAAGCCTTATATTGTTATTTATTCTACGTTCCTTCAACGTGGGTTCGACCAGATTTTTCACGACATCTGCTTGCAGGAATTACCCGTTACCATTTGTATTGACCACGCAGGCTTGGTGGGGGAAGACGGTGCTACTCATCAGGGTGTGTATGATTTAGGCTTTTTGCGCTCGATGCCTAACCTGATTGTTCTTGCTCCGAGGGATTGCCGTGAGTTTAACCGTATGCTTTTGTATGCACAGAAAGCGCACAAACCTATTGCAATTCGTTACCCCAAAGGAAAATGCCCGCTTTTTGATGGCAAAAAGCCCTTTGATGCACCTTGTTGGGACGTTATTTCAGAAGGCGAAAAAGGAACGGTTATTACCTTTGGCAACAGTATTTCTGACGGAATAGCTGTTGCAAAGGAGCTTGATTTGAGCTTGTTTGATGCAAGAAGCCTTAACCCTCTTGATGAAGAATTGTTAAATTCCATCAGTAGTAAGCCGATTGTAATAATCGAAGAAAACAGCGCTGTTGGTGGGTTAAAGCAAGGCGTGCTCGATTATTACGCCGAAAAAGGAATTTCTGCACAAATTTTTGGATTTTCGGTAAAAAATAAATTTGTTTCTGTAGGAAGTGTTCTTGAGCAAAAAATCGATAACGGTATTGATGCTCAAAGCATTATTGAGAAGCTGCGAAATGAGATTAGATAAGGCAATTTTTCAGCGCGGGCTTGTGCAATCGCGAAGCCGCGGCGAACAGCTTATTTTAAGCGGCTGTGTGAAGGTCAATTCAAAAACGGTTTTAAAGCCTGCATCTGACGTTTGCGACCAAGATGAAATTTCTGTTGACGATATTATCGGTTACGTAGGCAGAGGAGGTTTAAAACTTGAACACGCCGTTAAAATGTTTGAACTTGATTTGAAGGACAAAATGGCATTGGATATCGGTGCTTCTACCGGCGGCTTTACTCAATGCTTATTAGAAAACGGGGCAAAGAACGTTGTGGCGGTTGACGTAGGGCACGGACAGATGCATCCTTCGCTTGCATCGGACCCGAGGGTTACGCTGATTGAAAACACCAACGCAAAGATAATTAACGCTCAAATGATTGGAGGAAAAAAGGACGTAGCGGTTATGGACGTTTCTTTTATTTCTCAAACGGATATTTATCCAAATATGTTTGCTTGCTTAAACGAGCAGGGATTTTGCGTTACTTTGGTAAAACCGCAATTTGAACTAAACAAAAGCTTTTTGAATAAAAAAGGAATTGTAAAGGATAAAAAAGCGTATTTGCACGTGCTTGAAAAAATTG
Organism: Clostridia bacterium; assembly: GCA_045594045.1. Lineage (GTDB taxonomy): Bacteria > Bacillota > Clostridia > Christensenellales > QALW01 > UMGS1322. The sequence goes on along the minus strand of JAZNXV010000025.1, from coordinate 3,251 downwards.
AATCAGCCGCGCAAGAATACGGCTTTGGTGTAGAAAAGGCGTGCGTTTCTTCCATTAAGGGCGGTGACGGCAACACGGAGTTTTTAGTGCTTTTTAAACGGGATGCGCGGAAATTTGATTTTACTAAAATATTAAACAGCTTATAATTATTTTTCGTTTATATGTAGGAGTTGAAATGAAAAATTTAGGAATTTACGTTAATAAAAACAAAGACAAAACATTAGAAATAACCGGCAGAATTGTGGAGTGCGCCAAAAAATACGAATTCACCTACGAAATTTACGGGGATACCAAATTGCTTGATAACCATGAGGTTACACGTAAAACGGAAGAATTTGTGTGCGGTAAGGATGCGGTTATTGTTTTAGGCGGTGACGGAACGATCTTGCGTATTGCTTCAGCCGCGGCAAAGGCAAGCGTGCCGCTTTTATCGGTTAATTTAGGGCATCTTGGCTTTTTAACCGAGCTTGAGCTTGATGAGCTTGAAGAAGGTTTAAAAAAGCTTGCCGCCGGCGATTTCTATATTGAAGAAAGAATGATGCTGGAATGCTTATGCAAGGGGAAAAGCTTTCTTGCCTTAAACGACGTATGCCTGCAACGTTCTAAAAAAACTAAGCTGCTGAAGTTCAAAGCATACGCAGGAGAAGATTGCGTTGACGCTCTTTCTGCAGACGGTGTACTTGTTTCAAGCCCCACGGGGTCAACGGCATATTCGCTTTCGGCGGGCGGACCTATTATAAGTCCGAGACTCAGCCTGCTTTTGATGACTCCCATTTGCGCGCACACGCTTCGAGCACGTCCTTTCGTATTTAAGGACGACGAAAAGCTGCACTTTGTAACGACAGATGCTTGCGGATTTTCCGTAATTTGTGACGGTGTTAATCTACCGACGATTGAAGGCGCTTCGGAGGTTGAGGTCTTTCGCTCAAAAGCATCATTAAAGCTGATAAAGTTTAAGCAAGTTAATTTCTTTAAAAGATTAAATTCGAAATTCAACGAGTGGAATTTTAATAAGGAGTGTGAATAAAAATGAAAACGACACGACACAGTAAAATTCTTGAAATTATTTCAAAAAAAGAGATAGAAACGCAAGAGGAGCTTGTTGCAGAGCTTATTGCCAACGGTTTTAAGGTCACTCAAGCTACTGTTTCAAGAGATATAAAGGATCTCCGCCTTACAAAAATTCCAGATGACAGAGGCGGATATAAATATACGTCCGTTGATAGAGCAGATGCAGGTATTACTCCGAAAATGAAACAGATTTTCATTAACACGGTAATATCAATAACGTCTGCAAATAACATAGTTGTTATAAAAACTTTGGCGGGCTCGGCAAACACGATTGGCGTTGTAGTTGATGCATTAAAGCATCCTGCGATTTTAGGAAGTGTTGCGGGTGACGACACTATGATTATTGTTGTTGCTTCAAACGAACAGGTTGCTTCTGTTGTGGAAAAATTGAAACTGATGTTAGAATAATTTTGTTGGAGATAAGCTATGCTTGATCAACTTTATATTAAAAATATTGCGCTAATTGAAGAACTTACTATCAATCTGGGAAAAGGATTTAACGTGCTTTCGGGCGAAACAGGTGCAGGTAAGTCAATAATTATTGATTCACTCAATCTTGTTTTAGGCGAGCGTGCAGATAAGGAGTTGGTACGCTCAGGAACCCAAAAAGCAAGAGTAGAGGGAATTTTTTCCATTGATAATGACGAAACGCTTAATGAAATTCTTGATGAAGCGGGCATTGAAAGAGAAGACGGCAGTTTAATTATTGTGCGTGAACTTTCGGCTGACGGAAAAAATCTTTGCCGTATTAACGGTAGCGCCGTAACGCTTTCGCATCTTAAAAAAATCGCCGATAAGCTTGCGGACATTCACGGTCAGCACGAACATCAACTGTTACTTAATAGGGAAAGCCACTTACAGTTTTTGGATTCCTTCGGTGGCGAAAAGCTTTTTTTGCAAAAAGAAAACGTGCGTCTTGCGTATTCGTATTATAAGGCGTGCCTTGATAAACTGAACGGTGATTGGGGTACTGAGGAAGAACGTGCAAGAAAAATAGAGATGCTTGAATTTCAAATTGATGAAATTGAAAAAGCAGAAATTACCGTTGGGCAGGAAAACGAATTGCTTGCCAGAAGTGAACTTCTTAAAAATGCCGATAAAATCAGGGAGACTTTGGAACAGGCAAGCGAGCTGACGGGCGGAGTAAGCCTTGACGATATTAGGTCGGCGGTACAGACTTTAGGAAAAATTACCGATGGCGTAAAGGAATATGAGGAGCTTTATAATAGGCTTGAAAGTGTGTTTTATGAGCTGGAAGATATTTCGGCTGAAATAAAATCTGCTTCAAATAACGTGGAAGCAGACCCTTACGAGCTTGAAAGAATTGAAGACAGGCTCGCATTAATAAAACGACTCTGCCGTAAGTATGGTAGCGATGAGGAAGCAATTTTAAAGTATTATGACGAGGCTTGCGAAGAGCTTTTGAAGCTTAAAAACGCCGAAAACACTATTCTTGAGCTTCAAAAGCAAACCGAGCGGTTTAAAGTAGAGTACTTTAAACAGGCAAGTGCATTAAGTGAGCTCAGACACGATTTTGCTATTGCCTTTGAGGACAGAATAAAAGCGGAACTTTCCCAGTTAGGAATGAAAAACGCCGTTTTAGAGGTTGAATTCTATGATAGCGATATCATTTCTGACGACGGTATTGATAATATTGAATTTTTATTCTCTGCAAATGCGGGGGAACCGGTAAAGCCGCTTTCAAAGATAATAAGCGGAGGCGAAATGAGCCGTTTTATGCTTGCAATGAAGAGTGTTGCGGCAGACGATGCAATGCTTCCCACAATGGTGTTTGATGAAATTGATACCGGCATAAGCGGTCAGGGTGCTCTTGTGGTTGCACAAAAGATAGCGGCACTTTCAAAAAATCATCAGGTTATAGCTATAACTCATTTACCGCAAATTGCGTCAATGGCAGATAGTCATTTCTTAATTAAAAAGGTATCGAGAGATAACCGAACCTTTACTGAAGTGCTTTTGATGGATAAAATTCAGCGCAAAAGCGAAATTGCCCGCTTGGCAGGCGGTAGTGAAACCGTTCTCGCTCTTGATCGTGCAGAAGAAATTTTGCTTGCGGCCGAAAACTTTAAAGCAAGCTTATAATTTTATTTTGTTAAACTTCATAATTTATATAACGTCTTGAATTTTAATAATTAAAACGAACCTGCATTTTTTTGCAG
>JAZNXV010000024.1:0-106364 GCA_045594045.1 Clostridia bacterium | reverse complement strand
CTTGCCTTCTGTATTTTGGTGCAAATACTATGTGATATTGACATCTGTATTTTGAGTGTGCACTGCTTTTTATTTCATTATTCTTCATTAAATTAAACCTCCTTTTTCTTGGTAATGCGGTCGCCAAACCACTACCATTATGTTGGGAGGTTTGATTTTTCTCAAGCTTTTTGGGCTTGCTTTTAGCTCGCCCTTTTTATTGTCGCTCTGCGCGTTTTTCTTCCCCCAGTAGAACTGGGGGTTTATTTCCACGTCTGAAGACGCCAAAAAAAGCTCTCTCAAAGCAATTGAGAGAGCCTTTATTTTTCTTAAATTTATTTTTTTCTTGTAAGTAAATAGAAAGCAAGGTCTTTAAAAAACCGAGTGTCTTCTTCAAAAATTTCAAGCGCTTTAACGGCATTTTTTGTATGAATTTCGGCTTCACGCTTCGCACCGTCAAGCCCGAACAAAGTAACGTAGGTTGTTTTGTTGTTAGCGCTGTCGCTTCCGATAGCCTTGCCCAAATCTTCCATACTGCCTTCAACGTCAAGAATATCGTCAACAATCTGAAATGAATATCCAATTTCCTTTGCATACGTTGTAATAGCTTTTATTTTTTCTTGACTTGCATCTGCCGAATAAGCACCTGCTTTTACTGCACCGATTATCAAATCGGCAGTTTTGTGCAGATGAATAAATTCCATAGTTTCTCTGTCAACGCTTTGCCCGTTAAGCTTAACGTCAACCCATTGACCTGCAATCATACCCTTAACACCCGCGGCATTGGCAATACTTTTCGCCGCCTTTATCTTGTTAACGGTATCACAGGCATCAAGCATAATTTCAAAAGCAAAATTAAGCAGACCGTCACCTGCTAAAATAGCCTTGTCTTCGCCGAATTTTTTATGGCAAGTAAGTTTTCCTCTTCTGTAATCATCATTATCAAGGGCGGGCAAATCATCGTGAATAAGCGAATACGTATGAATAAATTCGATTGCGCAAGCAAAGGGAAGTGCATCCTTTAGATCACCGCCGCAAAGGCTTGCAGTAGCCAAAACAAGCGCAGGACGCAACCGTTTACCTCCAGCCATTACGCTGTAGGACATAGTTTTGGCAAAATCCTCCAAAAGCCCAGTTTCAGCAAGCACGCATTGCATCTCTGTTTCTACGGCTTTACTGTACTCATCAAGCTTAATTAAGAAACCGTCGCTTATCATTCTTCATCCATAGGAGCTTCTACTAAAGCTCCGTTCTCCTTTTTTAAAACGGTAATGCGTTTATTATATTCATCAAGCAATTTTCGTGAATGCGCCGCCAGCTTAACACCGCGCTCAAAAATTTCTATTGAGCCGTCAAGGGTAACGTCGTCCCCCTCAAGCAAATTAACCGTTTGCTCCAAATAAGCCATTGCTTCTTCTAACGAAAGCTTCTCAACATCTTTTATTTCCTTTAAATCTGTCATATTTCAGTAACCTCACTTAAAAAACTGCCGTCATCAACACGCACGCGTATTTTATCGCCAACACTTACGTTTTTTACGCTTTTAACGTTTTTTCCGTCTATATCGGTTGCAACCGAAAAGCCTCGTTTCAACACTTTTAGCGGGTTTAATGCATCAAGCTTTCCTATAAGCGTTTCAAGTGCAAATTCCTGCTTTTCCTTTTGGGCGCCCACTGACAGTCTGTTTAACAAAACCTCGAGCCTTGCATTGTGCTTTTGAAGTAAATATTCCGGGTTTTCTATTTCTTGCTCGAGCCTTATAAGACGCAAGTTATACTCCGAAAGCTTACCTTTCACCCCGCGCGCTAAAATATTGTAAAAATAATCAATGTCATTGACAGTGTCATAATAATTAAACACCGCAAGCTCTGCCGCGGCAGAAGGTGTAGGCGCGCGCAAATCAGCAACAAAATCGGCGATTGTAAAATCGGTTTCGTGCCCTACAGCAGAGATTACAGGCTTATTACACGCAAAGATAGTTTTTGCTACTTCTTCATCGTTAAAGCACCACAAATCTTCAACCGAGCCACCGCCGCGACCTACGATAATAACGTCAACGTCCGCCATATCATCAAGGGCCTTAACACCTGCGCAAATTGAACGCGGTGCATCTTCGCCCTGAACGTTTACGGGAGCAAGAACTATGCTGATATTAGGACATCTGCGCGTGGCAACGTTAATAATATCTCTGATAACAGCGCCCGTCGGAGACGTAGCCACACCGATTTTTTTTGCAAATTTAGGCAAAGCCTTTTTGTTAGACGCGTCAAATAAGCCTTCAGCTTCAAGCTTCTTTTTTAAAGCCTCAAACTTGGCGTATAAATCGCCTAAACCGTCGTTTTCAACGGAAAAAACGTTTAACTGATACTGTCCGTCACGCTCATAAAGAGTAACTCTGCCGGTGGCAAGTATTTTCATTCCATCCTTAAGAGCAAACCTTACGTTTAGGGAATGCGGCTTAAAAAACGCGCATCTGATAGCCGCACTTTCATCTTTCAAAGTGAAATATATATGCCCTGACGAGTGATATTTTAAGCCCGAAATCTCGCCCGAAACGGTAATTTCGGACAAAACCACGTCAGACGCCAAAGTCTGTTTTACATAAGCGTTTAACTGAGCAACACTTACCTTCATAATAAGCCGGCAGCCTTAACTGTGTTATACATAAGCATAGCCCTTGTCATAGGACCTGTTCCGCCGGGATTGGGCGTAATTGCAAATGCTTTTTTAGAAACGTTTTCAAAATCAACGTCCCCTACCTGTTTACCGTCAATACGGCTTATACCAATATCTATGACAACTGCGCCATCCTTAACCATATCCGCAGTTATAATATGCGGTTTTCCAACCGCGCTGACTAAAATATCAGCTTCTTTTGTAATCGACGGCAAATCAACTGTTTTTGAGTGGCAAACCGTAACTGTTGCACCTTGATTTAACAAAAGCAATGCCATAGGCTTACCAACGTTGTTGCTTCTGCCAATTACGACAGCGCGCTTACCTTGAATTTCAATTCCGCTGGACTTAATAAGTTCCAGTGCGCCCGCAGGTGTACAGGAAACAAAACAATCGTTATCCCCCATCAAAACACCGCCGATATTTATTTTCGAAAAGCCGTCCACATCTTTTTTAGGCGAAATTGCTTTTACTACAGCCGCTTCGTCAAGCCCTTTCGGCAAAGGGAACTGAACCAATATACCATGAACGTTTTCGTCATTATTAAGCTTTTCAACTAACTCCATAAGTTCTGCCTGAGTAGTTGTTGCAGGGAGCTTGTATTCCAAGGATTTTACACCGATTTCACGGCAATCGTTGGTTTTATTTTTCACGTAAATACAGCTTGCGGGGTCTTCACCCACAAGCACAACGGCAAGGGCTATTTCCTTGCCCGAATTTGAAATTTTTTCTTTTAACTCATCTTTAATTTTTTTAGCCAAAGTTTTACCGTCAAGAATCATTCTACACCTCTGTTAAAGTATTTTTTACTGCATAAAATAGCCACGCCCACAGCGTTATCTGAGCTAAATTCCGCTGAAGCAAATTGAATTTTTATATGTGTCATACCACGCTTTTCCATTAACGCAGGCAAGTTTGCCCGCAGGTATTGGCTTGAAGATACTCCCCCTGCCATAATAACGTTTTCAACACCTGCGTAATATGTTGCTCCGCCTACCATTTTTGCCAAAGTGCGTGTTATTGCTGACATAATTGCCTCGCACAGTGCGCCTTTATCGCACCCCGCCTCAAGTTCCCGAATAGCCGCGGCTTCAGTGCCTGAAAAACTGCAGGCATCAAAGGAAGCGCTTATAGGCAAAAGTATTTTTTTATCCTTATATTCACAGGCAAGCTTATCCATTTCCTTGCCTGCAGGAAAACCAAAGCCCATTTTAACACCAAGACGGTCAATAAGCTGTCCTGCGTTTATATCCTTAGTAGCCGCAATTATTTTGGCTTTATAGCCTGTATCAGCAGCTTTTACAAGCAAGGCTTCCGTCGTGCCGCCCGAAAGATGCACGGCACAGAAGGGCTTTTGCGGTTGTTCTACCGTATATAATGCCGCCTGAATATGTCCTTGCTGATGGTCAGTAGAAAACAACGGCACGTTAAGGCTCATAGCAATACTTTCCGCAAGGCGCATACCCGCATAGAAAACGGGCATATATGAATGACCTAATCCGCGTGGTTGTGTGCTGACGCAAACCGCCGCAATCTCCTTGGGGTCAAATTTTTCGAGCAATTCCTTATAAAGAGAAGGAAAATTATTTACATGTTTAAAAAAAGCTTCGCTTTGGCGAAGCCCTCTTTCACCCTCTGCAACAGAAAGCAATTGTCTTTTTTGAGAAATAAGATTTCCTTTTTCATCAACAGCCGCAACAGACGTAGTATAACAGCTTGTATCAATACCTAAAAAAATCATAAGCTTCTGACGTACGCCCCCAAGATACCGTTAATAAATGCAGGACTTTCGTCCGAAGAATATATTTTAGCAAGCTCAACAGCTTCGTTAATAGCTATGCCCGCAGTAACGTCTTCTCTATAAATAATTTCACAAAGTGCAAGCCTTAAAATAGAAAGATCAACGCGGTTCATACGCGCAATAGTCCAGCCCTTTGCAAAGGAAGAAATAATTTTATCAATTTCTTCACAGTTTTCCTTTGTATTTTTTCTAACCCACTCTATGTATTGCTTGTTGTCGTCGCTTATGCTTTCCCACGCGATTTCTTCTTCGAAAAGCTTGCCGAGCATCTCGTTGGCGGTGCTTGTCCCAAAAGTATCTTCAAAAAGAAGCTTAAAAGCAACCTCTCTCGCTTGTGAGCGTGTATTTTTTATCTTTGCCATTCTTTCCTCCGGAATATAACCTATAAAAGAGCGAGTTGCCTCGCCCTTATATAAACAATTATTTTTGCGCTTGAAGAGAATTATCCACTTGAATAATTACCTTTTTAACCTTAATACCGCAAAGCATCTCAACGTCCGCCTTGACAGCCTGCTGAATTTCAGCCGAAACGGTCGGAATTACGGTGTCAGTTGCCAAGGATACCTTTACCGCAATATTTGCGCCTTCGTCCTTAACCGCAGTTTTTACTCTGATTTCCTTTACGCCTTCAACCTTACGCACGGCCTTTGAGGCTAAATCGCTGATTGTATCAATATTTATGTAGATACCGCCCTCACCCGTGGTTGCGGCAAGTGTTGCAACGGAAGCGTTACCGCCTACCCCGGCAAAAGCCGCCCTTGCGGCTAAAATAGCGAACAGCAACAGAACTGCGCTTATTGCTATTTTAATGAAAATCGAATTTGAAACGTAGATAGCTACCATAGTCAGCAAGCCTGTATTCCAAACGCAAGCAGCTAACATAACCATAACAGCTATGAATATAATTGATACGAAAACAAGAAGTAATCTTTCACCAATTTTCATCCTACTACCGCCTTATTTTTTATCTTCGCTTACTACCTGAACGCCTTGAACGTTTACATTAACAGCTACAGCCCTAAGCCCCGTCATACCTTCAACAGCACGCTTAACGCTCGCTTGAACTGCCAAAGCAACCTCAGAAATAATACAGCCGTATTCTACAATAAGATTAATGTCGATAGTAACGTCTTCACCCGTAATTGTGGCTTTAATACCCTTTGCCAGATCTTTTCTTCCTAAAAGCTCGGCGATGCCGCTTTTAAGACCGCCGCTCATACCGGCAACCGAAGTAATTTCAGAAGCAGCAAGACCCGAAATTATTGCAATAACGTCTTCAGAATATGAAACAGTACCGCCTGCATCAGGCCTACTTATAATACCTTTATTTTCAGACATTTTAAATACCTCCGCATTTTGTTTAGTATATTATATCACTTGAAGCGTATTTTTTCAACAGTTTTTTTCTCTTCTTTTTTTAATATACCCAAAAAAATCTTTCTAAATATTTTTGGTGCTTTAACACATACAATTCTCATTTTTCTCCCCCTATCTGCACATATAAAAGCCTATTGCTATCAGCCCTGCGCCCAACAAAATTAACCAAGCATAAAGCGGAATATTGAAGATAATAAACACAAGGCCTATAAGCATACACAAAAAGCCTAAAAGATTATACTTGAAAAATATTCTTTTCACATTAAAAATCCCCCTTTGCATACTACATAATATACAAAGGGGGTGTTTTTTGTTACTTATTAAATTCTTTAACTAATTTCCTCTTATTTTGGTGATTGCCTCTTTAGGATCTGCGGCACCGAAAACGCTACTGCCTGCAACTAATACATTTGCACCTGCCGCCTTAATCTGCGCCGCATTAGCCTCTGTCACGCCGCCGTCAATTTCAAGCAAAATATCTCTGTCGCCGATAATGCTTTTTGCTTCCTTGAGCTTTTCAAGGGCGGCGGGTATAAATTTTTGACCGCCGAAGCCGGGATTAACCGACATAATTAAAACCATATCCACAACATCTAAAAGATGTTTAAGAGAATCAAGCGGTGTTGCCGGATTATACACAATACCGGACTTTATGCCCTTGGACTTAATATAGCCTAAGGTTCTGTGTGCGTGAGGAGATGCCTCATAGTGAATGGTAATATAATCCGCGCCTGCGGCAACGAAATCATCAATATATCTTTCGGGCTTTTCTACCATCAAATGAACGTCAAACGGCAAGTTAGTGTGATTTCTGATTGCCTTAACCATAGAAGGACCAAATGAAAAATTGGGTACAAACATACCGTCCATTACGTCCAAATGAAGCATATCTGCTCCGCATTTTTCAATCAACTCTACCTGTTCACCCATTTTGGCAAAATCTGCCGCAAAAACACTCGGTGCTACCTTAATCATATCTTCTCCTCCATTTATCCTTAATTTCATTAAATAATTCGATATATCTTTCGTGTCTTGCCTTTGAAAGCCGATCATCCTCTACAGCTTTTTTTACGGCACAATCGGGCTCACTTATATGATTACAGCCCTTAAATCTGCAATCTGCTGCAAGCTCTTCAAATTCAAAATACAGTTCTTTAAACTTTTCAGGTGAAAGCTCTGGCATTTCAAGCAACGAAAAGCCCGGCGTATCCGCAAGCCATTTATTAGGTGCAAATTCTACAAGCTCGCTATGGCGAGTTGTGTGCCTGCCTCTTTCCGTTTTCTTGCTCAAACCACCCGTTAAGAACACATCTCTGCCTAGCAGAGCGTTTGTTAAGCTTGATTTACCTACAGCCGATTGCCCGCAAAAACAGGTTACACCTTGTTTAATTTCCTGTTTCAGCTCTTCAATTCCGTTTTGCTCATTCACGCTAGTTAAAAACGTGCGTACCTGACTTTTTTCAAATTGCACTGCCAATGCCTTTGCTTCATCAATGCTGTAATCACATTTATTTATGCAAATAATCGGCTCTATATCGAGCATTCTGCAATAGCATATAAGATAATCCGCAAGCTTTAAATCGGGATTAGGCTTTTTAACTGCAAGAGTTATAAGCAACGTATCTACGTTCGCTACCGGCGGACGTACAAGAGCATTTTTACGCGGTAAAATTTCCGTGATTAAATTTTTTTCATTTTCGCGCTCCGAAAATTTTATCTCTACCCTGTCGCCCACAAGAGGTGACAAGTTTTTATTTCGAAACTTTCCTGCACAATATGCCGAATATATTTTACCGTCTATAAGAACATCATAAACCCCTGCGACGCATTTGATAATCATTCCTGAATTATCCATTAACCCGATTCTCCTCAACGGTGTTTATGGTTGCTTCCATTGTTACTCTATCAACTAAGTTGTTGTTGGTATAAAGTTCAAATGTAACCTTATCAGGCGTATCGCTTGTGTATTCATACGAAACCTGAGTGGTGTTTGCGAACTTACGGTAAGCTATCTGTGCGCCTTGCCCATTGGTTACAATAAGCTCAAACTCCTGCATTCTGCCGTTAGGCTCAGTAAACGTATAAACACATTTATAGCCGCTTGAAATATTTACAATAAACTCAATGGAAATTTCGGGCGGTGTTTCACCCTTATTGTACATATACTGCTTGCCTGCTTCAATACTTTGCCAATATACGCCAAGTTCATCGGGGTTATCAACCCTTTGCTCGTGATATTCGCCTACCTGGAAGCCGGCTTCGGTTATAATCGTTTTAATCTTTTCTATGTCGGTTTCGCCCGAAAGGTCGGGAACAGTCAAAGTAATAATCTCAATATTTCTGACAACGGTTAAGGTGATTTCAGCGCCTTGAGAAAGCACTTGTCCCGAGCTGCTTTGCTGGGTAACAACCCCGTTTTCCTTATCGGCGTCTTCAATATAGATTCTCTTTACCACAAATCCTTGACCCTCTAATATCTGTGCAGCCTCCTGCTCAACCTTGCCTACAACGTTAGTGGGCATAAGCTGTTTTGCGCCCTTGCTTATGTAAATAGTAATTTCTCTATTTACTTTTACACTCTTACCTTCTTCGGGCTCTGTACGCACAACGTTTCCAATACTAACCTCAGAGGATTCCTCTTCAACGTATCTAAATTTAGAAAAATCCTTACTCTTTAAAACTGCCACAGCGGCATTTTTACTAAGCCCGTAAATCGCAGGAATTTCACTTTCAGGGTATTTATCATCAACGATAGCAGGTACAATAATACCTACTGCCGTAGCAATAACTACAACCGAAAGAACCGCCGCAATAACAATCATCAAATTACGTCTGTTCTTTCCCGCATTATCCTTTTTTCTTTCCTCGTCGCTTATATAAGACACCTTTGTTTTAACAGGTCTGTTACCTCTTGAAGCAACAGGTTCTGTCTTTCTTCTGCGGCGAACGGGCTCGTCAACAGTTACATTGCGTTTGGGAACGTTTTCTTCCTGCTCTTGAGAATTAAATTTTTTATCCGTTAGCTTAACGCAAAAACCGTTCGGGTTTGCTACAAACAAAAGCAAATCCTCACGCAAATCCCAAGCGGTCTGATATCTTGCATCAGGGTCCTTTTGCATGCATTTTAAAATAATATCATTCATACCCTTGGGCATTTCAGGATTAAGCTTTATGGGTGCTTCGGGTCTTTCGTTAACGTGCTTCATTGCAATGGAAACGGGTTCGCTTCCTTCAAATGGTACGTTGCCCGTAAACATTTCATAAAGCAAAATACCGAATGAATAAATGTCCGTCCTTCCGTCAACGTTCGCTCCGCGTGCCTGCTCAGGTGAAAGATAGTGTACGCTGCCAAGAGCATCCTTACCTGCCATAGTACGTGTTGTTTGGCTTGTCATACGGGCGATACCAAAATCCACAAGCTTAACGGTACCGTCGTTTGCAACTAAAATATTCTGCGGTTTAATATCTCTGTGTATAATTCCGCGCCTATGAGCGTGCTCGATACCCGCAACAATTTGCAATGCATAGTCAACAGCCTTTTTTGTATTTAACGCGCCCTCGGAATTAACAATATCCTTCAACGTACAACCGTCAATAAACTCGGTTACCATATAAAGTGAATCGTTCCATTTGCCAACGGAAAGAATTCTACGCACGTTGCGGTGTGACATTTTTGAAAGTGCCGCCGTTTCAAGCCTGAAATTGCGTTCGTGCTCTCTTGTATCGTCAAGCTCGTCACGAATAACTTTAACCGCAACAATCATATCGTCGGCAAGCCTACGTGCTTTATAAACGATACTGGTTCCGCCGCTGCCGATTCTTGCAATTATTTCATATTTGCCGTCAATTATATCGTTAGCCATAAAACTCTCCTTAATCGTTTGCAATAAGAACTGCGGTGATATTATCCTTACCGCCGGCTTCATTTGCTTTATTTATGAGTGCTTCCACAGATTGCTTACAATCGTTGTTTTCATTAAGAATTTGCGATATTTTTTCCGCATCGACCATACCCGTCAAGCCGTCGCTTGCAAGTAAAAGCTTATCACCTTTTTCCCAAGGCTTGCAAAAAACGTCAACGCTTACAAATCTGTCAACCCCTATTGCACGGGTTATTAAATTCTTGTTAGGATGTATGCTTGCTTCTTGCTGGCTCATTATACCCTTATCAACCAATTCCTGAACGTAAGAATGGTCAACCGTTATTTGAGAAAGCTCGTTATTCTTAATAATATAGCAACGGCTGTCACCCACGTTTGCAACATATACGAGGTCGCCCGTAAACAGAGCGCAAACCATTGTTGTGCCCATACTTTCATAGGTTTTATCAGCCTTTGCCGTAGCAAACACGGTCCTGTTTGCGTTTGTCAACGCCTGTCTGAGCAAAAGAGGTATATCACAGTTTTCCTTATAGTTCTTTTTGATAAATAACGTTGCATCGGCAACAGCAAGGCTGCTGGCTACCTCGCCGGCATTTTCGCCACCCATACCGTCCGCAACGACAAAAAACTTTACTTCATCTTCTGTAAAGGGCAAGTGAAAAAAATCCTCGTTATTCCCACGCACCATTCCTTTGTTACTCAATCCGAAGTATCGCAAGAACATTCCTCCTTTTTTAAATAGCTACGCCGTAGCTGACCGCACGCACCGGAAATATCCGCCCCCATCTCTCTGCGCACGGTAACAGAAACACCAAGCCGTTCCAGCTCCTTTTTAAACGCCTGCACTCTGTTGCCGGAAGAGCCGCTTAACCCGCTTTCGTGTACTGAATTGAGGGGTATTAAATTTACGTGGCATTGCATATTTTTTATAAGCTTTGCCAAATTTTGCGCATCGGAAAAATTATCGTTTTTTCCGCTGATAAGCGCATATTCAAAAACAACTCTGCGTCCCGTTTCCTTTACGTAGGCACGCATAGCGTTTATTGTTTCATCAATATTATATGCCTTTGCAACAGGCATAATCTTTTCTCTTTCTTCTTGAGAAGCTGAATGCAGAGAAAGAGAGAGCGTAATGCCTAATTTTTCCTTTGCAAGCTCGTGAATTTTCGGCACTAAGCCACAGGTAGAAAGAGAAATGTTGCGCATTGAAATATTTAAGCCGTCGCTTGAAGAAACAAGCCTTAAAAACCTTAACACGTTATCGTAATTATCAAGAGGCTCGCCACTTCCCATTAATACGAGATTTGTAACTGCCCTGTTTGCATCGCTTTTGTTATCGCGATTAACCGCTATAACCTGCCCTAAAATCTCCCCTGCTTCAAGATTGCGCATCAGGCCGCCGATGGTTGAAGCACAAAAAGCACAACCCATTCTGCAACCTACTTGAGTTGAAACGCAAAGCGTGGAACCGTGCTTATAATGCATAAGCACACCTTCAATAATGTTGCCGTCTTCAAGCTGATACAGATATTTAATTGTTCCGTCAAGCTTTGAAACGAGCTTTTTATGAATTTCAACTCCGCCCACCGTATAGCCTGAATTGCTTAACAGCTCTTTAAGCTGCTTGGGCACGTTGATTTCTTCGATTTTTTTGCCTGCCTGAAGCCCATCATATAACTGCTTAGCCCTATATTTTGGCTGTTCAAGACTGCAAATAAGCTGTTCTATTTCGTCAAAGCTCAAATTTAACAGTTTCAAATTCTTATCATCCTTGCAATAAAAAATCCATCAGTTTTATCTTTATGAGGGTAAAGCTGCACAAAGCCATCCTTTACGTTATGTGCATTCTCAAACTTTTCGCCCATAAGACCTTCCAGCGAATCAAGCTTAAAATCTTTATTTTTTTCTAAGAAGCTTAAAACGTTGTCTATGTTTTCTTTTTTTCTTATTGTGCACGTGCTGTAAACAAGCACACCGCCCTTTTTAACGCTTTTAGAGGCGTTTTCCAATATCCTTGCTTGAATTTGCTCAAGCTCACCAAAGCCTTCGGGTGAACAGGTGTTTTTTATTTCTGGCTTTTGCCACAAAACTCCAAGTCCGCTACAAGGAGCATCAACGAGAACCTTGTCAAAAAGTTTGTTAAATCCGCCTTGTGTCATATCAAACTGCATTGCCTTAATTATCGAATGATAATTACACCGCTTTGCATTTTTTTCAATCAATTCAACTCTGTGCTCGTGCTTGTCAAGAGCAAAAATTTCACCCTTTTTAATAACACTTGCGGCACAAACCGTCTTGCCTCCCGGAGCCGCACAGCAATCAAGAAGACTGTCGCCCTCCTTTAATCCAAGCGCCTTTACCGCCGCTACCGAAGCCTCGCTCTGAATAGAAAGAGTTCCGTTTTCAAGGGAAGGTATTTCTCCCAAAACGTACATACAGTTGTTAAAATAAACGCCATCGCGCGCATTAAGCTGTTCTTTAATCTTTTGTGCATCACCCTTGGCTTCATCAACGCGGATACACGTTTGTGCCTTTGGAGAATATGAACAAAAAAGTTCTGCTTCTTCCCTGCAGATTTCATTAACAAGCTCTTCCACGATGAATTCGGGATAGCTGTATTTGCGTGACAGCATCTGAACAAAATCACTTGGATACACAATATTGTCTTTATTCTTAGAAACGTTACGCAAAACGCCATTTATATAGCCCTTAAGCGAGCCCTTGCCTATGCTTTGAGCAAGTAAAACCGACGTATTTACCGCCGCACTGTCAGGCACTCGTTCAAGAAACATAATCTGATATATTCCAAGACGTAAAATATTTTTTATTTTGGGCTGAACGCGCCCCTTTGCAAAAAGAGATATAACGTAATCAAGGGTGATAAGCTTATCAAGCACACCGTAAACAAGCGTACAAATAAAAGCCTTATCTCTGTCGTCAAAGCCGTTTAAGCTGTGCTTAAGGGTAAGATTGGCGTATTTTTTATTTGTAATTATATCGTCAAGCAACATAAACGCCTGCTTGCGAGGCTTGTCAACAGAAATTATTTTATCACTCATTTGTTAAAACGTCAGCCTTCAAAGAATTTCCTACAAAGTAGGTTTTTGCTTCCATCATTTTCTTTCCGGGGAATTGAATGAGGTCCAAGGAAATAACACCGTCACCGCAAGCGACCTTTAAGCCGTTTTTACTGTCTGCGGAAATCACTGTCCCCGCGGGCTTTGAGGTTTTTTCTTCCAAAACGGTAACAGAATAAACCTTAATCACGTCATCACCGCACTTACACCACGCAACCGGCCAAGGATTAAGACCGCGCACAAGATTTTTAATTTCTGTGCCGGGGGCATTAAAGTCGATGCGTGCATTTTCCTTCGAAAGCATAGGAAAATGTGTTGCTTCAGCGTGATTTTGAGGTGTTCGCATAATCTTATTGTTTTCAACGAGTTTTACAGTTTCAATTAAAGTTTCAGCACCTAAAACAGCAAGTCTGTCAAAAAGCTCCCCTGCAGTTTCGTTTTCACCTATAGTCAGATTTTTTTGCAGAATAATATCACCGCAATCCACGCCAATATCGGTAAACATAGTTGTTATGCCCGTTTCCTTTTCGCCGTTTATAATCGCCCACTGTATCGGTGAAGACCCTCGATATTTGGGTAGAAGAGAGCCGTGAACATTTATGCATCCCAGAGGTGCAACGCACAGGTTTTCTTTTGATAAAATCTGCCCAAATGCCGCTGTAATCATTAAATCGGGCTTTAAATTCGTTAAGATTTCGTTCTCATTTTTTATTTTTTCGGGCTGATAAACGGGGATATTTTGGCTGAGTGCGTACTCCTTTACAGGAGAAAACGCAAGCTTATTACCGCGTCCCTTCGGTCTGTCAGGTTGAGTAAGCACCGCCTTAACGTTGTAGCCGTTTTCAACAAGTGCTTTAAGCGAAGGCACCGCAAAATCGGGCGTGCCCAAAAAGACAATATCAATCATCTCTGCCGCACCCCGTTGCTTTATCGGTAAAAAGAATTCCGTCCAAATGGTCGGTTTCGTGGCAGAAAATAGTAGCAACAAAATCCTGTGCCTTGTATTCCATCAGATTTCCTTCGCGGTCAAAGCCCTGAACAGTTACTTTTTTAGGTCTGTCCACGTGGCCGCGAATACCCGGCACGCTCAAGCAGCCCTCGTAGCTGTCCTGATGGCCGCTTTGCTTGATAATTTGCGGGTTAATCAATTCTAAAACCTCATCGCCCGTATCAACGAGAATAACTCTGCGAAGAATACCTACCTGAGGCGCGGCAAGACCAACCCCCTTGGAAAGCTTTAACGTTTCCTGCATATCATCGAGCAACGTAATTATTTTATCATCAATTTCCTGAACCTCTCTGGATCTTTTCCTAAGCAAAGGCTCTGTATCCTTTAAAATATTCCTTATAGCCATTATTTTCTCCTTAAAACAAGTTAACGGGATTTATTTGAATATCGCAATACAAGTCCTTAGTTGCAATACCCTTAATTGCTTCAAAAATTTTATCTACGGTTTCATCGGTTTTATCTGTTTCTTTTAGCTTTATTAAAAGCTGATGTCGGTACATTTCCTGAATTCTGCCGATAGGTGCCGCTGAACGCTGATAATAAAGCACTTCGTCCTTTATAAGAGCAAGCACCGACTTAATTCTGTCGTACGCTTCAATAGAGCCTTCAAATGCCTTTTCGGCGTTTTCCGAAACGTATAAAACTCTTATAATGCGCGAAAACGGCGGATACCACATAGCCTCTCTTTGAGCAATTTCCTGCTTGTAAAAGCCCTTATAATCGTGTTTTTGCGCACATTCTATTACAAAATGGTTAGGTGCATAAGTTTGCACAACCACACTTCCCTTTACGCCTGCGCGCCCAGCTCTACCCGAAACCTGCGTTATTAGCGAGAAGGTTCTTTCTCTGCTTTTAAAATCGGGCATTTTAAGCATACTGTCGGCCGCTATTACGCCTACCAAGGAAACGTTTGGAAAATCGTGCCCCTTAGCAATCATCTGTGTTCCGATTAAGGCTTGAGCGCTACCGTCAGCAAGCTGCTTTAAAAGGTGGTAATGGGCGTCTTTTCCGCGTGTGGTATCTACGTCCATACGTACACTTTTACAATTTGGAAAAAGCTTTGCAAATTCTTCTTCAACCTTTTGCGTGCCTGCACCGAATTGCTTTATAAACTTACTTCCGCAATAGGGGCACACCTTTGGCATTGGAATTTCATAGCCGCAATAGTGGCAACGAAGCTTGTTTACGTTGTTATGATACGTCAAAGAAACGTCACAGTTTTCGCATGAAATCGTTTCCCCGCAAGCACGGCACATAACGAAGCTTGAATACCCTCTGCGGTTTAAAAACAGCATAATCTGCTGGTTGTTACTTAACGTTTCGCACATTTTTTTGTACAACAAGTGGGAAAAAATGGTTCTGTTTCCGGAAGAAAACTCTTCCGTCATATCAACTACCTCCACCGGCGGCATCTCTCTGCCGTTAGCGCGCTGGGGCAGCTCTAAAAGCTTAAATTCGCCCTTTTTCATTTTGTAATAACGTATAACAGAGGGCGTTGCACTGCCTAAAACTACGGGGCAGTTGTTAATTTTTCCTCGTTTAAGTGCTATTTCAACAGCATCGTATCGAGGATGAGTTTCCGAAACGTATGAGGTTTCGTGTTCCTCGTCAACAATGATTATACCGATATTCTGAACGGGCGCAAATATTGCAGAACGGGCACCTATAACAATACGGGCTTCACCTTTTAAAATTCTTGACCATTCGTCAAAACGCTCTCCCGTACCTAAAGCGCTGTGCAAAATTGCAATATTATCGCCTAATTTTTTTCTAAAATTAAGCACCATTTGAGGTGTCAGAGATATTTCCGGCACAAGCACAACAGCCGTTTTCCCTTGGGCAACCACACTGTTTATCGCTTGCATATAAACCTCTGTTTTTCCGCTACCCGTTACACCGTGCAAAATGAACGGTGTAAATGAGTTGCTTGCCTCTAAAATCTCGTTATACACTTGAGTTTGCTTTAAATTAAGCTTTAACCAGGGTGTTTTCTCGGGTGCAATATCGAGATACGGTGATCGAACAACCTCTTGGTTGAAAATTTCTACGTATCCTTGGGCAACGAGCTTTCTTAATGCTTCATAGCATTGACCGACAATGTGGTTAAGCCGTGATTTTTCCATTTCGCCGTATTCAAGAAGCGTAGAAACAATTCTGTATGCCTTACTTCCCGGCTTAAAGGCATCAAGCAAATCTTTTTCTTCCCTAATTTTTTGACCAAGGCGAACGCAAGATACAAACTTGGCCCTTACCTTGCCCGAGCGCACCTCTGAAGGAATAAAAAGCCTGAGAGCATCTGCCATTGTAGCGTGATATTTTTCTTTTATCCATTTGGCAAGCTCAAGCTGTTCCTCGGTTAAAACAGGATAGCTATCAAGACACGAAAACACAGGCTTCAGCTTTTCAAGCGGAACCTGCGTTTCGTTATTCAAGGAAATAACAATTCCTTCAACGTTCTTTTGTCTTCCAAAGGGAACCGCTACGCGCATTCCTTTTTTGATATTCTCACAGTTTTCACCAACGGAATATGTAAATATTCTATCTACGTCCTGATTAAGAATATCAACTATTACCTGTGCATACAAGCTCATTCTTTACCGACTTCAAGCTTGTCCTCTTCAAGCTCTTCAAGGGCTTGAAGCACAGGCTTAAATTCATCATTGCATTGACCTAAATCTACAAGCATTCTTGCGCGCTTTGAAACAACTAATGAGAGTGCATACTTGCAAGAAACTTTTGACTGTGTTTTTTTACTAACGGGTTTGTACATAATTTTTCTCCTTTTTTTACAGCAATAATATTTAAGAATGGGTTTTATCTGATTAACTCATTTATAAAGTTTTTCATATTGGCAACCTTAAAACGCTGTGCGTGCATAATTGCTTCAATACTTTTTACGGTTTCGTCAAGATTATCATTCACAACAACAAAATCATACTCTTCAACCCTGCGCATTTCGTCTTTTGCCTGGTTAAAGCGCTCGTTTATAAGCTCCTGCCCTTCCCTGCCTCTTGAAACGAGCCTACGGTAAAGCTCGTCCATACTTGGCGGTGAAAGGAATATAAGCACGCCTTCGGGATACTGTTTTTTTACGTTTACAGCACCGTTCATCTCGATTTCGAGAATAACATCATTCCCTTTTTCAAGCTGATCGAAAACGTACTTTTTCGGCGTTCCGTAATACTTGCCGCTATAACCGCAGTTATATTCAAAGAATTCGCCGTCCGCTATCATCTGCTCAAATTTTTCTTTTGTTATGTAAAAATACGTTTCTCCGTCAACCTCGCCGGCACGCTTATCTCTTGTAGTTGCCGAAATCGAAAGCTTGACTGACGGATTTTTTTCTATTAACATTTTGCAAACGGTTCCTTTTCCGCAACCGGAAGGTCCGCTTATAATAAACAAATTACCCTTGCTGCTCATCGTTATCATTTTCCCCCATTTCCTTCAAACGCGAAGAGATTGTTTCGGGCAATACCGCAGAAAGAATCATTTGACCGCCCTCGGCAAAAATAACAGCACGGGTGCGGCGTCCGCACGTAGCATCTATAATATGGCCCTTGGCTTCTTGAACCATACGCCGTATAGGTGCCGAATCAGGCGAAACAATCGCAACGATTTTTGATGCAGAAACAAGATTTCCGAAACCGATGTTAATAAGCTTTGTCATAGTCTGCCTCTGTTATTCTATATTTTGGATTTGCTCGCGCAGCTTTTCGATTTCGCCCTTTGCGTTCACAACTAATTTGGCGATATCGGCATTAACTGACTTTGAGCCGATGGTGTTAATTTCTCTGTTAAGCTCCTGAATGAAGAAATCAAGTTTTCTGCCCACCTGATCGTTTTCGTTCATATACTCCAGCATATTTTTTATGTGAGTATCAAGGCGTACAAGCTCTTCATCAATGGCTATTTTATCGGCATAAATGGCGATTTCTTGGCACAAGCGCTGTTCATCAAGCTTGTTATCGCCTAAAAGATCGTCAAGCCTTTTTTGCAATCTTTCGGCATAATCCTCAAGGTTGCCTGCGCTGATTTCTTCTATTTTAAGCGCAATACTCTTAATGTTGTTGAGCTTGCCTACCAAATCGTTACCAATTTTATTGCCCTCAATTTTGCGGGTAACGTTCAGCTTTTCGCACGCTTCGCGTACAGCATCACCCATTAAAGCCAATACAGCCTCGTTGTCATCATCGCATTGAGTGATAGTAATTACGTCGGGCAAGCGAGCAACGTCAGACACGCGAATGTTGTTTTCAAAACCCATTTGGCAAATTTCGTCAAACGCATTTTTATATTGGCTGATAAGCGCCCTGTCTACCGAAATAAGCTTTGCATCTTCCCGAGTGTTGCGATAAGAAAGATTTACCTCAATATGACCGCGCGCAATATATTTGCCAAGCTCTTTTCTTAAAAAGTCTTCTGCAAACATCAAAACCCGCGGCATACGGATATTGATATCTAAAAATCTGTGGTTAACCGATTTTAACTCCAGCGTTATCTCACGCCCATCGAAAGCAACGGTTGCGCTTCCGTATCCTGTCATACTGTTCAAGACAATATCCTCCGCCCAAAAATCTATATTATTTTGCTTATTATATTATTTTATCATATGTAAAACTATTTTTCAATCATTTTTACTGTTAATAAGCTTTAAAAATTCTGTTTCGTCAAGTATTTCAACTCCCAAAGCCTTAGCTTTATCAAGCTTACTGCCTGCGCTTTCGCCTGTAACTAAAATGCTTGTTCGCTTACTTACCGACGATTGTACTTCTCCGCCTAATGCGCGAATGATTTTACCTGCCTCGTCTCTACTCATACTTTCAAGCTTGCCGGTTAAAACCACACCCTTGCCGGAAAAATAACTGTTAACCGCAACGGCTTCCTCATCGTTGGGATTAACGCCCGCATTAAGAAGCTTTTGAATCAAATCGTCATCAGAGCTCAAAAATTCTAAAATACTTTCGGCAACTATATCGCCGATATCGTTAATCGCCGATAAATCCTCCTTGGTGGCACGTTTGAAATTGTCAAGAGTAACAAAGCGTTTTGCCAAATCTCTTGCGGTTTTTATACCTACGTTTGAAATACCTATAGCATAAATAAACGCAGAAAGCGAACAGCTCTTGCTCTTTTCAAGAGCGTCTAAAAGATTAAGTGCCTTTCTTTCCTGCCAGCCGTCAAGAGCAACAAGCTCGTCAAAGGTGAGCTTATAAAGGTCGGAAACGTCCTTAATATCGAACTCTTCCGTCAGTTGAAGCGCCGTTTTATCACTTAAGGACTGAATATCCATAGCATCACGGGAAGCAAAATGAGCAATACGTGCAACTATCTGCGGTGGGCATTTGCTTGAATTGGGGCAGTATAAAAGCATACCCTTTTCAACAAGAGGCGTATTGCAATAGGGACAAACGCTGGGGACGGCTATTTTTTCGCCTGATTGGGTTTCGTCAACAACACCCATAATTTCAGGTATAACGTCATTGGAACGCCTTACCCAAACGTCAACGTTAAGCTTAACCTTTTTGCGTTCAATATCCCATTTGTTATTAAGCGTTGCACGTTGTACCGTAGCTCCGCCAATATCAACCGCTTCAAGCACTGCCGTAGGCGTAACCTTACCCGTTCTGCCCACGTCCCACACAACGTCCAAAAGCTTTGTGGGCACTTCCTCGGCAAAGAATTTATATGCGATTGCCCAATGAGGATATTTATCCGTATAGCCTAAATATTCGCGCATTTCAGTATCGGTAACCTTAATTACCATACCGTCGATTTGGAAATCCAAACCATCTCTGCCCTCTTCGGATTTTTTTATTGCAAGAATAATATCGTCAATATTATCAAAGGTCTCGTAAAAGCTGTTGATAGGCAAATGCTGTGCCTTTAAAAATTCCATAGCCTGCCTGCTATCTTCAAAGTCAACGTCGCTTATAAGCCCGATATTGTATAAAAATATGTCTAATTTCCTTGACGCAGTGACCTTGGGGTCAAGATTTCTCAATGCGCCCGCCGCCGCATTACGTGGGTTTTTAAGGGGCTCTGAAGCAGTTTTGTTATAGGCATCAAAGGCAGATTTCTTCATAATTCCCTCGCCCTGCACTTGAAGCTTCCCCCGATACTCAATTTCAAGCGGAAGCGAGCGAATAGTTTTTGCCTGGGCGAAAATGCGCTCGCCGACTATGCCGTTACCGCGGGTTACGGCATCAACGAGCCTTCCGTTTTCATACGTCAAATTAACCGTTAAGCCGTCAAATTTATACTCAAGTGAATAGGTTGGTTTTTTGCCGAATTTCTCAAGAATTAACCTTGAAGTTTTTTCTTCCCAAGAAATCAGTTCTTCAAAGCTCTGCGCCTTATTCATACTCCAAAGACGCGTCTCGTGCTTAACGCTCTCAAAGCTTTTTATAGGCTCACCGCCTACCTTATGGGTAGGAGAGTTTTCAAGCACAATTCCCGTCTCAATCTCAAGCTTTTTTAATTTTGAGTACAATTCGTCCCACTCATCATCGCTTGCAATAGGATTATCCAGCACGTAATAGTGATAGTTAAGCTCGTTAAGTCTATCTACTAGGGCTTTCATTTCTTCCATATCAATCACTCACAATTTCAAGATTTGCCTGGGCAGCAATAAGGTTCTTTATACCCATATTTTCAAAAGCAACGGTCAGCATAATTTTGTCTCCGCCACCGTTAATGGCAATTATTTTGCCAAACCCGAAGCGTTTATGCTTAACCTTCATAGCAAGCTTCCAATCGTTTTTGTTTGCGTTTGAATTTATCTTTGGTGCACCGTAATTTAAGGTGCCCATATTCTTTGACTGTTTAGGCACTTCCATTCGCTTATTTGAAGAAAAATCGTTTTCGCTGCGGCTGCCGCTTCCACCGAAGCCAGAAAAACTGTTCTCACTACGACTACCGCTGCCCCCAAAGCCCGAAAACCCGAAATCGTCCCAATCTTCAAAAAAGCTTGTGCTCTCTCGGCTCGCGTTACGCCTTACCTTCGGAAGCAATGATTCGCAGTTTTCTTCAGGAATTTCCTGCAAAAATCTCGACGGCGGATTATTGCGCCTATCACCGTAAACGTAACGGACTACTGCGTTTGTTAAATACAGTTGACGCATGGCGCGCGTCATTCCAACGTAGCAAAGGCGGCGTTCTTCCTCCAGCTGTTCTTTATCGTCCATAGCCCTCGAAAGTGGAAAAATTCCCTCTTCCATACCGACTAAGAACACCGTATCGAATTCCAAGCCCTTTGCAGAGTGAAGCGTCATAAGCGAAACTCTGCCGTTAGACGATGAAAACACGTCCTGCTCCTCGGGTTCGGAAACTAAAGCAATATTTACAAGATAATCCTGGATCGTTGCATCGGGATTATCGTCAAAATACAAGCCTGCGGCGTTAGAAAGCTCTTTTAAGTTTTCAAGGCGGTCTTTTGCTTCCTCATTATTTGAGTTCTCATACATTTCTAACAAGCCCGTTCTGTTTAAAAGAAAATCTACAAAGTCCTTTGGCGGCATAAGCATACTATTCGTCATAAGCTCGTCAATAAGACCGCTGAAAGAAATAATTTTGTTGCGAATTCTTCCTGAAATATTATGCTCAGCCGCGCTTAAAACCACACCGAGCATACTGTCATTCGTATCGAAAGCTATCTGTGAAAGCTCGTTTAACGCAGAATCGCCAAGGCCACGTTTCGGAACGTTTATAATTCGGCGCAGAGCAATCTCATCATCGGGATTTATCACTATGCGCAAATACGCAATAGCATCTTTAACTTCCTTTCTGCTATAGAAAGGCGTTCCGCCGTAAACGTTATACGGAATACCGCTGCCCAAAAGCATTTCTTCAATAATACGCGACTGACTATTTGTACGGTACAATACCGCAAAATCGTTATAGCTTTCGCTTGAACGCCTCTTTAAAATTTCGGAAACGATAAAAGCCGCTTCTGACCTGCCGTCGTCAAGCTCTTCTACGCGAATTTTATTTCCCTCGCCGTTTTCTGACCAAAGCTGCTTTTTCTTTCTTTCCTTGTTGTTTGCAATAACCGCATTAGCCCCTTGAAGAATGTTGTTCGTGGAGCGGTAATTCTGCTCAAGCTTAATTACCGTTGCATTTTCAAAGTCTTTTTCAAATTCAAGTATATTTCTTATATCGGCACCGCGCCAGCCGTAAATACTTTGGTCATCATCACCCACAACACATATGTTCTTCCAAACGGAAGCTAATTTCCGCACGAGAATATACTGTGCCATATTGGTATCCTGATACTCGTCAACATGAATATATTTAAACCTAAAAGCATACCTTTCGCAAACGTCGGGAAACTTTTCGAACAAAAGAATGGTTTTTAAAATCAAATCGTCAAAATCAAGTGCTGAAGATGCACGCATTTTTGCTTCGTACTCCTGATAAATATCAGCAAAAATACCTTCGCGTTCATTCGTGGCAAGCTGTTTCAGCTTTTGGGGCGATTGCATTTTGTTTTTTGCATCGCCTATTACGTACAAAATTTCTTTAGCGGGAAATTTTTTTGAATCAAGCTCTCGCGCTTCTAAAATTGTATTTATAACCTTAAGCTGATCGTCATCATCGTAGATAGTAAAATCCTTGCTATAGCCAAGCACCTCAATCTCTCTGTGCAAAATTCTCACGCACATTGAATGGAAGGTGGAAACCCAAACGTTAGCCCCCTCATCACCGCAAAGCCTTTGCACTCTTTCTCTCATTTCCTTTGCCGCCTTATTTGTAAAGGTAATGGCAAGAATATTGTATGGGGATACGTTTTCATCAATAAGCAAATGTGCGATACGGTGCGTTAAAACGCGTGTTTTACCGCTACCCGCACCTGCTAAAATCAAAAGCGGGCCTTCTGTTGCTTCTGCCGCCTTGCGCTGTGAAGGATTTAATTTTGCATTTTCGATAAATGACTGTTTCACAAAAATTCTCCTGTGCAAATGGATATTAAAAACGAACGGTTTTAAGCCATCGCTTCACTTATTAGTATATTTTATATATTATAACATATAAAAAACGAAAAGTCACCTGCAAAAGTAAATTTTTTACTTAATAAAAGCTTATTTTTTTATGGTGGCATTAAATTTTTTTGTAACGGAAAAATTTTTCTCTCATATTGTGTATTAGACTTTAAAAGGAGGTTTTTTATGAAGCTGAGATTTCTTTCTTTCATACTGCTTACAACATTGCTTTGCACGTGTTTTGTAGGCTGTAAGACGCAAACACATTCAATACTTAGAGTAAATGAGGTAACGCATTCCATATTCTACGCCCCCTTCTATGCGGCAATAGAGTTAGGCTTTTTCAAAGAGAAGAATATCGAAATTGAGCTGACAAACGGCGGCGGAAGCGACAAATCTATGACCGCTCTTTTAACAGGTCAGGCAGACATTGGCTTTATGGGTCCCGAAACTGCCGTTTACGTTTATAACGAGGGTCAAGAGGATTATCCCGTAATTATTGCTCAGGTTACACAGCGTGACGGCTCGTTTTTAGTAGGAAAAACCAAGGACGAAAACTTTACTTGGGATAAATTAAAGGGCACTTCCGTTATTGGCGGCAGAAAGGGCGGAATGCCTGAAATGACCTTTGAATATGCACTCCGCCTCAATAATATCGACCCCAAAACCGATTTAAACCTACGCACCGACGTAAGCTTTGACTTAATGGGCGGCGCATTCTTATCGGGCAAGGACGATTACGTTGCCTTATTTGAGCCGAGTGCTTCTACAATGGAGCTTGCAGGCGAAGGATACATCGTTGCTTCTATCGGAGGTGCAACAGATTTTGTTGCCTATACCGCTATGATGGTTACCCAAAGCTTTAAAAATAAAAATCCACAGCTTATACAGGATTTTGTTGATGCTCTATACAAGGGGCAACAATGGGTTTTAAGCCATTCACCCAAGGAAATAGCCGATGCGATTGCCCCTGCCTTCGCAGACAGCGATACAAAGCTAATTGAAAAGGTTGTGGAAAACTACAAGGCGATCGACGCCTGGAAAGCCACTCCCAAAACCGAAAAGAGCCATTTTGAGCAATTGATTAAAGTAATAAAAAGTGCCGGTATAACCGTAGAAAAGGCAGATTACGACAAGATTGTTGATAACAGTTTTGCAGATAAATGCAAATAGTTCTTTTACACCAAGCAGTATTTTGGTTTATAATTGATTGAGCATTCTCCTGAACTTCATTACACAAAAGGACCGCAGAGGCTTCTGCGGTCCTTTTTTTATTCTCTTTCAAGCAATTCTTCTATTTTCTTTAAAATCTGCTCTTTTCCCGTGCGTTTAACCGACGAAACGGGAATAATTTGGCTTTCAATAACTCCCGATTCAACAGAAAGAGTATGCAGGGCTTGTTTAATTTGAGATGCACTTAATTTATCAGCCTTTGTTGCACCTAAAACGAAAGGAATGTGATAATAATTAAGCCAATTCAGCATTTCCTTATCACCTGCGCCCAGGCTGTGACGTATATCAACCAATAAAATTACGCCCTTTAAACGCTCCGAAGAGCTTAAATAGCCCTCCATAAGCTCGCTCCAACGCATTTTTTCTTTGTCGCTGACCCGAGCAAAGCCGTACCCGGGAAAATCCATTAAATAAAATGCATCGTTAACTTTAAAAGCGTTAATTAAAATGGTTTTACCGGGTTTTTGACCCACGCGAGAAAGCTTGCCGTTATTTGCGAGCATATTTATAAAGCTTGATTTTCCCACGTTTGATTTTCCTGCTACGGCAATTTCGGACAAGCCCTTATCTTTGTACTGACTTGAAAGTGCAAAGCCGTAATCGTATATTGCTTTTTTTATTATCATAGGTTTATTCCTTTACCAGCATGTTTTCAAATACCGCGTCAACGTTATCTACGGGAATATAATTGATTTTTTCCGCAACTTCCTTGGGAACCTCTTCAATATCCTTTTCGTTATCCTTAGGAATAATAATGCGCCTGATTCCCGCTCTGTACGCGGCAAGTGATTTTTCTTTTAAGCCGCCGATGGGAAGCACTCTGCCACGCAGAGTTATTTCGCCCGTCATAGCAGTGTCACCGCGCACGGCAATATTGGTAATTTTAGAAAGCATTGCGGTAAACATAGTTACGCCCGCAGAAGGTCCATCTTTGGGAGTAGCGCCCTCGGGAATGTGAATATGAATATCCTTCTCTTTAAAAAATTCGGGCATAATATTCCAAATATCCGCGCGGGAGCGAATAAGTGAAAACGCCGTACGAGCAGACTCTTTCATAACATCACCAAGCTGACCCGTAAGCAAAAGCTCGCCCGTGCCCGCATATACGGTTACGTCAATTTCAAGGGTTTCGCCACCGATGCTCGTCCAAGCCAAGCCCGTTGCCGAGCCGACTTTATTTTCAAGCATAACGTCATCTCTGAAATATTTGGGCTTACCTAAATATTCTTCTAAATTTTCAATTTCTACGTTAACGGTCTTTCTGCCGTTTTTAACAAATTTACAAGCACATTTTCTTAAAAGTGAGCCTATTTCTCGTTCAAGAGAGCGTACACCCGCCTCGCGAGTATAATTATTTATTATGTGAAGCATAGCTTCATCGGAAACGGTTACGTCACCTTCACTCATACCGTTTTCCTTTAATTGCTTGCTTAAAAGATGTTCTTGGGCTATATGCAGCTTTTCAACGTCAGTATAGCTGGAAAGCTCAATAATTTCCATTCTGTCGCGCAACGGCCCGGGAATACCCTCTAACGAGTTAGCGGTAGTTATAAACATAACGTTGCTTAAATCGTAGGGTACTTCAAGGAAATTATCTCTGAAAGAATTGTTCTGTTCGGGGTCAAGCACCTCAAGCATAGCGCTTGAAGGGTCACCCTTGTAGTCAGATGCCATTTTATCAATTTCATCAAACAGGAATACGGGATTTACTGTACCTGCTTTTTTCATTTCGGAGATAATTCTGCCGGGCATCGCACCTACGTAAGTGCGCCTATGTCCGCGGATTTCGGCTTCGTCACGAAGTCCACCCAAGCTCATTCTTACAAACTTTCTTCCTACCGCCGAAGCTATTGATTTTGCAATAGAGGTTTTGCCTACGCCCGGAGGGCCCACAAAGCAAAGCACAGGTCCGCGCATAGAATTGGAAAGTGCGCGCACGGCTAGATACTCTATAATTCTCTCCTTAACCTTTTGCATTCCGTAATGGTCGCGATTTAAAATTTCCATTGCGTTGTCAAGGTCAAGATTATCCTCCGTCTGTTTTTTCCACGGAAGCTCAACCAAGCATTCGATATAAGAACGTAAAATAGCATTTTCAGGCATAGTCGGAGGCATTTTTTCTAATCTTGCAAGCTCTTTTTCAGCTTTTTTTCTAACCTCTGCAGGCATTTTACTCGCTTTAATACGTTGCAAAAGCTCGTTGTTTAACGATTCGTCATTATCGCCCAATTCCTTATGAATTGCCTTAATTTGCTCGTGCAGGTAATACTCTCTTTGTGCCTTATCCATTTGAGTTTTTACTCTGCCACGAACACGCTGTTCGATGCTGAAAATCTGATTTTCATTATCTAAAAATACAAACAACTTTTCAAGGCGGTCAATGGGATCAAGGGCCTCCAAAAGCTCCTGACGCTTGTCCATATCATCTACAACCGCCGCGGCTACAGTATCGGCAACAAGCCCGGGAGCACGCATTTTACGCACTGCAGAAACAACGTCCTGGGGAATCTTTTTGCCATTTTTGTTAAAGTCCTCAAGCTCGTCTAAAACCATTCTTATATGAGCTTCTGCCTCAACGGGCTCAAAAATTTCCATTTCTTCAATATCGCTTACAAGCCCAGAATAACCGCTTTCCTCGTTAGTAAATTCTTCCACCGCCCCGCGACCGACGCCTTGAGCTACAATACGAATACTGTCACCGGGAAGGCGCATAATCTGCTTAATTCGCGCTATTGTGCCTATTTTAAATATATCGTCCTTCTGAGGCTCTTTGATTTCAGGGTCTGTTTGAGAAACGAGCATTATAAAGCTATCCCCCGCCATTGCTTCTTCAACAGCCGCTATAGAACGCTTACGCACCGCTTCAACGTTTACCGTCATATTGGGAAATACTACTACACCTCTAAGTGGCAGTATCATCATTTTCCTTATCATATAAATTCTCCTTAGCCAATCCTTTTTGTCGTTTATTCTTTTGTTTCTTTTTCCGAATTTTCACTTTCACACGAATCTGCATCAGTGTCGCTATCCGCAGCAGAAACGCTGTCACTATTTTTAACAGCACCTGCTTGTGAATGTTCTTCTTCTACTTTATCCTTTTCGTTATCGGACGCGGCATTATCCGAATTTTCCTTTTTTTCGCCCGCACGCTTAATAAAATCTTCAGCCTGCATTTTTACGGCTTCTTCAAACATAGCTCTGAGCTTGGCTTGAATTCCGCTTTCTTTTTCGAGGGTAAAGAAATCGGGTACAAGATAGAACCACAGAAGCGAAAGCACAACTACCTGCATCACAGTGGAAATGCCCGCCAAAGAAACGCCAAGTACGGCATTTGACATACAAACAACACCGATAGACATCAATGCGTTAGGTATGATTACACCTAAAATAACAAAGGGTAGAATATGCCACATTTGCTTTAAAATTCTTTTTCTTAAAACCTCTCTTGCGTATCCAATGGACATAAAAAGACGCGTACGCGAGCTAACGGAAGCAATCAGTGCATAATCGGCAATTAAGGTAACAAAGCAAGCGAAAAACGTTGCTATCAAGAAAACAAAAGCAACCGTTATAACAAAGGAAGCCAGCATTATTGTGTTGCCGATACTAAGACCAAGCGCCATAGTTAACACGCCCGAAAAAACAAGGTTTTGTATTTCATAATAAAGCCATGACGTAATTATGCTTATAAACAGAACGCTTAAAAGTTTCTTTGCCGCCATTTTAAAAGTTCCCGTATTGTCAATTTGCTTTTCAAAAAACACAGAAACACCAAGAACTATCAAAAGCGCATCAAGCATTATTAAAAGTATAGAGCCGATTGCCTGCAAAACCATTTCATTGGTTGATGTTTCAGCACTTACGCTTGGTATAAAATTATAAAATGCGGCTTGAAATTGCTTAATTCCCTCTTCGCCCCTTAACGCAATAGTATCCCAATCAATACCGTTAAAAGCGTCGTAATTCAACGTAACGCCCTCGTAGGCTAAATAGAAGGTGGAGCAATTTATAATAAGCACGGGTAAGAGAATTAAAACAACGATGCTCCAAAATTTACCGTTGCTTTTGCGTATCAGCTCGCCCATCGTTTTTAAAGAATTTTTAACTGTGATTTTGTTATTCAATTTTTGCCTCCGCTACAAACAGTTTTCCTGATAATATGATACAAAATTTTTTTGATTCTGTAAAGCAGACTGAGGGATTAAAATTCAATTTTCACAAATATTTCCCTTTTTAATGCCTTTTATTTATCAATTCGGCAAAAATAGCTCAATCATATCTGCTCCAAAGATTAAAACACCAAAAACTGTATTAATAATAATATTTGCAAATAGTAAAAAATTATTGTATAATAGTTTATATATTTTGTATCGCACGAGGTTTTTATGAAAAAGCTTTTTACGTTTTGCCTTATTTTAACGGTAATTTTTACCGTAGGCTGTACTAAAAATGTGGAACACGTACAAGATGTTTCTCACGAAATTATGGATAACGTTGCCATTGAAATTCCAAATGATTCTTCTACCTTGGCAAAGGCTATTTACGAAGCAACGGATATGACCTTTAACCAGGTTGTAAACCAATACGTTAAAAAGAAGCCGGAATTTATCTCTTTTGAATTTTCAAGTGACGTTTTAATGAGCCAAAACGAAAAGGACACTCTTAAAAAGCTTTTTTCGTGCTATAACGTTGAAATCACAGAAGGAAGGCGTGCAGAGCTTTCTGAAATTGACAGAGGCGTAACCATCGGCTTTGGTGCTATAAGCAGAACCCAAACTGACGACTGCGACCTGACAATTCCCGTAAAGGTTTATTACGGCAGAAATTATTACACATATTGCAGTGATTTTATGTTGGTTAACGGCGAATACGTGCTTTTTAGATTTGAGCTTTTAAACAGAACTCCTCTTTTATAAAATAGAATTCCTTAAATTTTTTTGATATGGACGTGCTTTAATGAAACTTTTTAAAACACTAATTTGTTATTTTTTATCGTTTATTATGATAATTTCAACGGTAATTATCATAAACGCAAACACCGAAATACTGATTTATTCCCAAGAGCAGCTTGAAGCTATTGGTACATCTGCTACTGCTCTCAGCGGCAACTATAAGCTGATGAATAATATTGAGCTGACAGGTGATTGGTCACCTATCGGAACTGCCTCTACCCCTTTTAAAGGACGCTTTGACGGCAACGGATACAGCATAAAGAACTTGAGCGTCAACGGCGATGTTATTTGCCAAGGTCTTTTTGCTTATACCCTAAATGCTCAAATAAGCAATTTATCCGTTTACGGCGAAGTTATCTCATATACCACTCTTCCAAGCTATAGCTCTACGAACCACGAATATATTGGCGGCATCGTAGGCGGTGCAATAAATACCGTTTTCACCAATTGCGCCAACTATGCTTCTATTTACGGTGAAACTGCCGTAGGTGGTATTTGCGGTCACAGTAAAAATTCAAGCTTTATAAGCTGTGCAAATTACGGCAACGTGTTCGGTATAAGCGAGGTCGGAGGCATTTGCGGCAGAGTTATAGGCTCACAATTCTCCCTTTGCAAAAACACGGGAACCATTGAAGCATCTGTAAATATTGGCGGTATTGGTGGTTGGGCTTTCCCCGAAGGCTCTGCAAATACCATTACATTTTCCAAATGCTTTAATTCCGGAGAAATAAAAACCGTTTCAACCCGTGGCGGCGGCATTTGCGGTTATATTCAAGGAACTCATAACAGTTCAAATTCCGTTTTTTTGGTAACCGACTCCTTTAATACAGGCAAAATTTCAACCGAAAACACCTCTGCTTATTTAGGCGGTATTTGCGGCTATACCACAAAGAGCAATACAGACGCTAACAGTTTGATAAAAAACTGCTATAACGTTGGTTTAATTTCCACCTCTTCCAATGCAGGCGGAATAGCAGGCGGAAGCAATCTTGTAAAAGAAAATTGCTTTTACTTAAATAACTCAGTATCTGTTGCATCGCAAAACGATAATTCCGCGCCCTGCACGTACGAAGCAATGAGTGATGAAAACACATTTAGTGGCTTTGATTTCACGTCTGTTTGGACTATTGCCGACGAAGGCTATCTCTTCCCCCGTTTGCGTGAAAATCTCTCAAGTGCAAGCAAAGAAGCAACAAAAGTGACAATTAACAAAGCCCCTATCGTTTCCGATTACTTAATTGACGACGTATCCTCCGTAAACACAGCCGGCATTATCGTCAGGGTTGACTATAACGACGGAACGTATTCAACTATTTCTTCGGGTTTCACCCTTGGAGAATGTGAATTTCATTTGGGAATGAACCCCGTAACCTTGAGTTATATGGGTGCATCAACCATTTTACCCATAAATATTTATGCTAACACGGAAGACAAATCTCTCTTCCAATCCTTAAGGGATTTCTATCCTATTTACACAGCAAAAAATATTGAAAATATTAAGTTTTTCCCAAACAGCAACTACTTTATTTTAAACGATATAAATGCGCTTGACCAAACAATCTTTTCAAGCTGCGGTTACTTTGAACCCTTTACAGGAAGACTTGAGGGCAATAACAAAAAAATATCCGTTAACGTATCCGGCAACGGTATGTTAGGTGCTTGTAAGGGTGCGTTTATTACAGACGTAAGCTTTAACGGCACAGTTACGGGTACAGGTGCATGCGGTGCATTTGCAGGCTATGCAGAAAACACAGTATTTAAAAACT
This sequence comes from Clostridia bacterium, assembly GCA_045594045.1. Lineage (GTDB taxonomy): Bacteria > Bacillota > Clostridia > Christensenellales > QALW01 > UMGS1322. Next base: position 75,632 of record JAZNXV010000024.1, on the reverse strand, counting down.
GCCAAGCCACCGTGAATTTAACTGTTGCCTCCGAAAACGATTTCCTCTATGCAGGCGGCATTGCAGGCTGTATTGAACTTTCCGAGCCTAACGAGGTAGAAATGAGCTCTCTGTCAGTATCTGGTACTGTTTCTGCATCAGGTAACGGCAAAAGCTATGCCGTTGGCGGAATTTTCGGTGCTGTATTTAATTCGTCAACAATAATTCAGACTATCTCTCTTTCAACTGCAAAAGGCACTATTAACTGTTCAGCCGATTCAAATACTTATGCAGGTGGCTTAATCGGTCGTGTTATTTCTTTAAACAACACCTCTGAAACAATTATTGAAAAATGCTACAATGCGTGCAATATTGAAGTTAACTCTCGTGGTGAAACTTCCTTCACAGGCGGTATTTTAGGTGATTTTATTGTCAGCTACGGCATAAACAGCAATAACGTTTTGTTAAAGATTAGAAATTGTTTTAACGTAGGTGCATTAAGCACAAGCACAAACGGTACAGCCGTTTCCAGCGGCATTTTACCTTCGCTACGCTACAGCGGCGTATCACTTAGTTCCTGCTATAATGCCGCCGAAATTAAGGCAACGGGTGCATCTGTCAACGCAAGCGCAATTTCTACCGCCTATCTTCGTAACGGTTCAAACGCAAACTGCTACTATCTGCCCTACGGAACAGACGATACCTATGCCGCGCCCTTAAGCAAAGCTCAATCCTTAACTTCATCAGCCTTTACGGGTTTTGACTTTGAAAGCGTTTGGGTGCTTATGGGTGAATTTATACACCCACAGCTTGCTTCTCTTCCCTTTGACGAAGAGCTTTTAAGCGCAACCGAAGGCAACGTTACCATTTCAGGTACACCCACGGTCAACAGCGTGCTTTCTGCTCCAAACAACGATAAATTCATTTACAGTTGGCACGTTGACGAGAATAAGCTTGCCGGTCAAACCGCGTCTTCCTACACCGTAACACAAGATGATATCGGTCATACTCTTTTCTTAAAGGCAAAGGCATACGGTCTGTATAAGGGCTGGATTTCAAGTAACGGAATATATATTCCCACTCCCATTGATATTTCATCTTCAACCTATCTGGTTACGGCTGATTCTATTTATAAAATATCAGGCGGCACTACCGTAGAAGCCTTTATCTCAAGACTTTCTGCCCTGCCAAACACCTATAACGTAAAAAAAGGCTCTGTTCTTTTGAGCGATAACGACGTTATCTCTACAGGTTGCGTGCTTACTGTTAGCACCTCTGCCGACGAAAAGCATTATACGCTCTACGTTTTAGGCGATATGGACGGCAATGGCGCCGTTAATGCCGATGACAGCAGTATTTTACGTGATTATCTTCTTGGAAGAACAAGTTCTGTTACACTTTATTCTGCCGACATAAATTGCGACGGTATTGTCGACCCCCGGGATTCTCTATTGCTTAAGCAAATGATTGTTTAATTAAATATATCGTATATAAAAAGCATCATTTCTATATGCACCTCAAAGGCTATGCACTTTGGCGGTGCATATTTTTATTTGACCGCTAAAAATAAATTCGTTCTATTATAGCCGAGCAAAGAATATTTTTTAGTAAAGTATTCCTTTGTTGGAGGTATTATGTTTAACGATTTTATTGAAAAACGCGCCCAAGAATTAGCGGTATATATTATAGAAACCGGTGATACTGTCCGCGGTGCCGCAAAGCAATTCGGCATAAGTAAAAGCACAGTACATAAGGACGTTACCGAAAGGCTTGAGCACATAAACCCTTCTCTCTTCTTAAAAATCAAAAAAATTCTTGATATTCATAAAGACGAACGTCATATTAGGGGCGGAATTGCCACAAAAGAAAAGTATTTATCGCTAAAAAATTTAAAAAAAGCCTCGAAATAGTGTTGCTTTTTCATATTTATTCCCTTATAATATCTATTGTTAATAAAGATTACTTTAATTGACATTTTTATTTATAGGAGAACTACTAATATGGAATTAAAGAATTTAAAAATCAATTTTTTAGGCGACAGTATTACACAGGGCTGTGGTGCCAGCAGTGTAGAAAAAAGATACACTGACCTTATTGCTTCAAAATACGGTGCAATAGTAAAAAATTATGGTATTGGCGGCACTCGAATTGCCGTTCAAACAAACGAATTTTCTTATCTTCCCCACAACGCCGATTTTGTAACGCGTGTTGACCAAATGGACGATGATGCCGATTTAGTTATAGTTTTTGGCGGCACAAACGATTACGAACACGGTGATGCTCCCGTCGGCACCTTTGATGACCGTGATCCATACACCTTTTACGGTGCCCTTCACACCTTATGCCAAAAGCTTTTATTAAAATATCCTTCATCCCGTATTGCCTTTATCACTCCCCTGCATCGCTGTAACGAATTTACTGTTTATCCCGATAAAGACGGCAATCCCAAACGCACCTTAAAGGAATATGTTGAAATTATCAGAGAAATAACCGAATATTATTCTATCGGCATTATAGATTTATATAGAACAAGCCAAATTCAACCTAATATTGAAGAAAATAAGGTTATGTTTATGCCCGACGGTCTTCACCCCAACGATGCCGGATATGAGATTTTAACTGACAGAATTACTTCGTACATTAAAGCGCTCTAATTTCACTACACACTCTGTTTTTGAATTTTTCTCGCTTTTGCGCACGTTTTTCAATAACAGTTTACTTTTCGTGATATTCTATCTTGTAATCGTCTTGCGCGCTTTAGCTAACAACCGTTTGCATTTTATTACAAAAACATCTAAAAGAAAATCCGCCCAAAGCATTTGGGCGGATTTTTGACGTCCTTTATACGTTTATGTTTTTTTACGAGTACTACCTCTCCAATAATTCAATAGCCTCAAGATACCTTTTTCTTCTTTCCAGTGCCTCTTCATCAACAACGTCCAACCTTGTTATGTCGGAATTATGCTTTAAATCGGCAAGCTTTACCTCTTTAGCAATAGCATTTTTCTTTATAGCCTTAACATATTCCATATAATTTACACCTTTACCGTGTGTAAGCAAGGAAATAGCTTCTATAATATCTTCGCCAAAGCCATTTTCACGCAGATCCTCAATGGTATAACCCGCATCCTCCACAACGTCATGCAAAAGAGCGACGATTATAGTTTTTTCGTCCTTCATCTGTTCTGCCAGATGAAAAGGGTGAAATACGTACGGCAGACCGCTTTTATCAAGCTGTTTCTTGTGTGCCTCAAAGCATAGCTGTAACGCTTTTTTGGTATTTTCGGTATAAATCATTCTCCAACTCCTATGTAATCAATATCATTAAAATTCTTTTTTAAACGTTTTTAAACCATAAACTTACTACTTTGTTATATCATATATCGCCATAATTACAACTGACACAAAACCCCTGCCTTGAATTTGACGGAAAAAATTGTTTTGTAATGAGTTTAGACCGTTATAAATAGCAGATTTAAACAAAGCAGACCAAGGACTATTTTTGGAAATCATCTAAAAACACTTTTACAGAACGAGTCATTTCCTTTGAAAAGTCGGAATTAAATTTTCTGTTGCAGAACGCCTGTATCCACTCTTCAAAATTGCGGATACCTGCTTTCAAAAGAAGCATTTCCTTTAGCTCGTTAGCGTCCATATCTCGATATCCGTTCTCGTGCACAATATGATGCATTTCACAGCGCGGCGGTTTTGGGCGTTCATTTTGTTGCTCCGTTGGGTATCCAAACACAAGCATAGCCGCAGGAAAAACGTAAGGCGGTAAAGAAAGCAATTCTCTTTGGGTTTCAGCGTTTTCCATAATATCACCAATATAGCAAGAACCGATACCAAGACTTTGGGCTGCTACAACCGCATTCTGCGCGGCTATGTTTGCATCGCTTACAGCAAGCATTAAATCGCCCACACCAAGCCTGCGCGGCTCGCAACCGAATTCGCAAAAAGCATTATACCACTTACGGCAATCGGCGCAAAATACAAGCACCAGCGGCGCCTTTTCAATAAACGGCTGATGGTCACAGCTTTCCGCAAGCCGAGCCTTTAAACGAGCGTCTGTTACGTTAATAATTGTGTAAAGCTGTTGATTTCCTGCAGTAGGTGCATTTACCGCGGCCTCAAGAATAGCCGATACTTCCCCCTGCGTGATAGGTCTATCTGCAAAAGCACGTACAGACTTTCTTTCCTTTAATTGCTCAATTACCCCGTTCATCATTTTACCTCAATAATGTGATAATAATTTATTCTAAACGAGTGAATTTCTCACTTCAATTTTAATTATACCATATCTTGCGCCAAATTAAAAGAGCATAAAACACAAAATATCCTCCGCAAATTTGGTTGGGGATAATTATTTATTTATGACAGATTTTTATATTCTTAACAGAAACCAGCGGCGCAGTATGAAAAAGTGGGAAATGCAATTCGTTAATTCAAACTTGTCTTTGATATAATTTCTGCATAACAATCGGGATCGGTATCACCTTTAAGTTAATATTAAAATAAAAAAACACCCGTGCAAAAAAACACGGGTATAATTTTTATAAGTTCAGCAATTACTTGCTTTCTTTGATTGCAGCCTGTGCAGCTATCAGCAAAAGAGGGAAATTATTTATTAACGAATTTAACGGCGGTACCGTATACAATTACTTCCGCAGCGCCCTGCATAACAGCAGAAGAAGCATAACGAATGTTCACAATCGCATCCGCACCCAATTCTTCTGCTTCTGCAACCATTCTTTTGGTGGCAAGGGCACGCGCCTCGTTCATCATTTCGTTATAGGATTTTAACTCTCCGCCAACCAAAGTCTTAAAGCTCTGTGCAATATCATTACCAATGTGCTTGGATTGAATTGTACTTCCTTTTACAAGCCCTAACATTTCAAATTCTTTACCGCTGATATAATCAGTATTTACTAATATCATCTTCTTCTCCCTTCTTTATTTCATTTATTCTTTGTACACAAACATATATCGTAATCCCCGAAAACACAAGAGGAATAATACCTAAAACATACTTCCATATTCCATTAAGCAACGAAATTAAAAAGCCAAAATACACAACGTAATATAACGTCATCATAACTGTAATTATAATTGGAGCAATCATTTTCTTTTTACGAAAATCCACTATTTTCACCACGCTTACGTTTCTTTGGATATTATAACATATTTTGTCTGTAATTACAATGCAAAAAACAAACCCCGCCAATTTCTCGGTGAGGTTTGTTTTTTATAAAGTTAGTAAGTAGCCAAATTAACGGATTGTAGCGTGTAGTGCTATCAGAAAAAGTGGAAAAACCTTTGGGCAGTGTGTGATTACACCTCTATTTTTGCAACTCTTACTACAAAATCCTGCCCATATTCAAACTTTTCAGTGTGTATATTCACCTCGTTATCATTCTGGGTGAAGTTAAGTTTTTCTCCATTATCAAGCCAACATACAGATTTAATTTTTTTATCAAAAGTAAAAATGTTATTGGGATTAAAAACATTATCGATAGTAACGTGTTCACCACCATTAATGCTTAAATCGCTTGCAAACAGATAGTAGGTGTTGCCGTTGCGAAGTATGAAGTTATGTGATTTGCCTTTGATTTCAATATCAGTAGGCTCTGGAATATGCAATGCTTCATCGTTCATCTTGCTCCATTGCCCTAAAATCTCCAATGCGCCCTTGTCAATAGTGCGAAGACTTCCGTCTGCTTTTGGTCCTACATTGAAAAGAAAATTAGACCTATATCTACGGCAAATAGCAAAACTGTTAATAAGATGCTCCAATGACTTGAAGTTAAAGTCGTTTTCTGCATATCCCCAATGGCTTGCAAACGTTTCACACATCTCGCTTGCAATATATTTGGGTGAACATTCAAGATTTATAGGTTGAGGTCTACCGCGTTCAAAGGTGACGCTGTCAAGCTCAATATGGCCTAATTCACCGCGATTTTGTAATCCTGTATTGTTTATAATCATGGTATCGGGTTGATAGCTTCTAATGAGAGAATAAAGAGTGTCTTCTTCCCAGTCTTCATTAGGGTTATCCCACTTTCCATCAAACCAAAAGCCACCTATTTTTCCATAGTTTTTGCAAAGAATTTCTATGCTTTTTCTAAGATATTTCAAGTATTCTTTAAAATCAGTTTTATAACTTTCTTCGTGCCAATCCAAAAGGGTATGATAGAAAAAAGGTATAATGCCGTGTTTGTTACAAGCGTCCACAAATTCTTTTACAAGGTCTCGACCACACACATTAGGCGCATCATAGGTATTTAATCCGCAAGTATCATAAAGAGAAAATCCATCGTGATGTCGAGTAGTTAGTGTTATATATCGGCAACCAGCCTCTTTTGCAATTAAAACCAATTCCTCTGCCCAGTTTGATTTAGGAGAAAAAACATTGAGGGATTTAAAATATTCGTCCCATGGCATATTAAATAAGTGTTTTGCCCATTCACCTTTTCCGATAACGCTATAAAGTCCGAAATGCACAAACATACCAAAACCGAGTTTTTCAAAATCCTTGATTCTTTTTTCAACAATCATAAAAACACCTTTTTTTATAAGTTATCTGTATTATACCATAAAAAAACCAAAAAGCAAGCAAATCCCCACCGATTGCTCGGTGGGGATAAGTTGTTTTATAAAGTCAGCAATTACTTGCTTTCTTTGATAGCAGCCTGTGCAGCAGCAAGACGTGCAATCGGAACGCGGAAGGGTGAGCAGGAAACGTAGTCAAGGCCAATCTTGTGGCAGAATTCTACGGATACGGGGTCACCACCGTGCTCGCCGCAGATACCGCAGTGAAGTGCGCTATTTACGGGCTTACCAAGCTTAATGGACATTTCCATAAGCTTACCAACGCCTGTTTGGTCAAGCTTTGCGAAGGGGTCGTTCTCGTAAATCTTCTTGTCATAGTAAGCGCCAAGGAACTTACCAGCATCGTCACGGCTGAAGCCGAATGTCATCTGAGTAAGGTCGTTTGTACCGAAGCAGAAGAAATCAGCTTCCTTAGCGATTTCGTCAGCAGTAAGACAAGCTCTGGGGATTTCGATCATAGTACCAACTTCGTACTTAAGGTCAGCGCCCGCAGCAGCGATTTCTTCATCAGCAGTTGCTACAACGATATCCTTAACGTACTTAAGTTCTTTAACTTCGCCTGTAAGAGGAATCATAATTTCAGGCTTAACATTCCAATCGGGATGTGCCTTCTTAACAGTGATAGCAGCGCGGATTACAGCCTTTGTTTGCATTTCAGCAATTTCAGGATAAGTAACTGCAAGACGGCATCCACGGTGACCCATCATGGGGTTGAACTCGTGAAGTGAAGCGATAATGTTCTTAATCTCTTCAACTGTCTTGCCTTGTGCTTCTGCAAGAGCCTTAATGTCAGCTTCTTCTGTGGGAACGAACTCATGAAGCGGAGGATCAAGGAAACGGATTGTTACAGGGTTGCCTTCAAGAGCTGTGTAAAGCTGCTCGAAGTCGCTCTGCTGATAAGGAAGAATCTTCTCAAGAGCTGCCTTACGAGCTTCAACTGTATCGGAACAGATCATCTCTCTGAAAGGAGCAATTCTGTCTGCTTCAAAGAACATATGCTCTGTACGGCAAAGACCGATACCTTCTGCGCCAAGCTCAACAGCCTTCTTAGCGTCTTGAGGAGTATCAGCGTTTGTACGAACCTTAAGTGTTCTGAACTCGTCAGCCCAATCCATAATTGTCTTGAACTCGTCAACGATAGCAGCATCTACTGTGGGGATAATGCCGTCATAGATGTTACCTGTTGAACCGTCAATTGAAATATAGTCGCCCTCGTTGTAGGTCTTGCCTGCAAGAGTGAACTTCTTATTTTCTTCGTCCATTGCGATTTCGCCGCAACCGGATACGCAGCAAGTACCCATACCACGAGCAACAACGGCTGCGTGAGATGTCATACCGCCACGAACTGTAAGGATACCCTGAGAAGCCTTCATACCTGTAATATCTTCAGGAGAGGTTTCAAGACGAACAAGAATAACCTTTTCGCCACGAGCATTCCAAGCTTCTGCGTCTTCAGCAGTAAATACTACCTTGCCGCAAGCAGCACCGGGAGATGCGCCAAGACCCTTACCTGCAGGATTTGCTTCTTTAAGAGCCTTAGTATCGAACTGAGGATGAAGAAGTGTATCAAGGTTTCTGGGGTCGATCATAGCAACAGCTTGCTTCTTATCGATTCTGCCTTCGCTAACAAGGTCACAAGCGATCTTTAAAGCAGCCTTAGCTGTTCTCTTACCGTTACGAGTTTGAAGCATATAAAGCTTGCCTGCCTGAACAGTAAACTCCATATCCTGCATATCGTTGTAGTGGTTTTCAAGAGTTTCACAAACCTTTGTGAACTGTGCAAAAGCTTCAGGGAACTTTTCTGCCATTTCAGCAATAGGCATAGGTGTACGAACACCTGCAACAACGTCTTCACCCTGAGCGTTTACAAGGAATTCACCCATAAGTCCAGGTTCGCCGGTAGCAGGGTCACGAGTAAATGCAACACCTGTGCCGCAATCATCACCCATGTTACCGAAAGCCATCATCTGTACGTTAACAGCGGTACCCCAAGAATAAGGAATATCGTTATCACGACGGTAAACGTTAGCTCTGGGGTTGTCCCATGAACGGAAAACAGCTTCAACAGCGCCCATAAGTTGCTCTTTGGGATCAGAGGGGAAGTCTTTACCGATCTTGTTCTTATATTCAGCCTTAAACTGACCTGCAAGAGTCTTAAGATCATCAGCAGTAAGCTCGATATCTTGAGTTACGCCTTTCTCTTCCTTCATCTTGTCAATGAGTTGTTCAAAGTATTTTTTACCAACTTCCATAACAACGTCGGAGTACATTTGAATAAATCTTCTATAGCAGTCCCAAGCCCAACGAGGATTGTTTGACTTTGCAGCCATAACCTCAACAACTTCTTCGTTAAGACCAAGGTTAAGGATTGTATCCATCATGCCGGGCATTGATGCACGAGCACCTGAACGAACGGAAACAAGGAGAGGATTCTCTTTGTCACCGAACTTCATGCCGGTAATTCCTTCCATCTTGTCGATGTACTCCATAATCTGTGCTTGGATTTCATCGTTAATCTTTCTACCATCTTCGTAGTACTGTGTGCAAGCTTCGGTTGTTACTGTGAAACCTTGTGGAACAGGAAGACCGATTTTGGTCATTTCTGCAAGGTTAGCACCTTTACCGCCAAGAAGCTCACGCATTTTTGCGTCACCCTCTGAGAAAAGGTAAACATACTTGTGACTCATACTAAAACCTCCTAAAATTTACGAGCTTTCGCTCATTGTTTATTTTTTTATTTTGCATACCTCGGTTATTATAATGTATTTTGAAAATATTGGCAACCGTTTTTTTGTATAAAAGAGTTATATATATAAAAAAACGGACGTTTTTTGATTAACGCCCGTCTGATTTATAATTTTTAAGAAGCTTTTGAGCTTTTAGTTTAGATCAGCTGATATTTTTCTATGTAATCCATAAGCCTTATTTTTTCATCAAAAAAATACGCTGTGTAGAAGCACGTTACTCTAAACAGTTCCCTTGCCTGCACTTGACTCGGCTTAATTTTAAATACTTCATCTAATTGTCCGCTACAGATTTTACGCATATAAAACAAGCAACCGCCGCTTATCACAATATGGTCAAAGTCATTGCAATCAGCGCAGGTAACCCCACCTGCCTGCGGCGAAAGGCAAATCAATCCTTCCCTTTTGCCGCACCCAATGCATTTTTCAAATTCAGGCATATAGCCGAAAAGAGTGCAAAATTTAAGCATAAACACCGCAACGGTAAGCCCAACCGCAATATTTTTGTCGCGCAGGCGGTCAAGGCAATTTATGAGCAGAACAAACATTTCACCGTTAGGTTCGTTCTGCTGAACAGCCTTTTCGCACATCTTCAAAAGAAGTGTACCTACACTGAGTCTGTCAAAATCCTCTCGAAGCTCATAAAAGGATTCAATCAAATCAAAGGATGTGACTATGTATTTTCCGCGGGTTTCTGTTAATATGTACGTGCCAAAAGCAAAAATTTCGCTTGAAGCACGAAGCTTTGAGGATTGTTTTTTTACGCCCTTTGCCGAAGCCGTTACCTTGCCGAGTTGCGGAGAAAACAAGGTAAGCACGCGGTCATTATCCTTAAAATCCACTTTATTAAGGACTATTGCTTGAATTTTTATCGGCTCCCCCATTTTTCTCCCTTTCCCTAAAAACACCGCGCGCCGTATAATAAAACGGATCGCCCGTTTTCAGAAACATTTTCATCAATTCTCTGTCAATCTTTTCGTTCATAAAATCACCGCTTTCCGTTTTTATTGTTAGCGGCAATTATTTTTTTATTCCGTATATCCCAAATCTTTTAATACAGTGGCGCTGTTACGCCAATTTTCCTTAACTTTTACAAAAAGTTCGACGTAAACCTTTGTATCAAGCAGTAATTCCAGTTCTTCTCGCGCCGCAGAGCCTATGGTTTTAATCATAGCACCTTTTTTGCCGATAATAATTCCCTTATGGGATTCGCGCTCGCATAAAATATCAGCAATAATTTTGATGTTTCCGTTAGTTTGCTCTTCCATTTTTTCGATAGAAACACCAATACCGTGTGGAATCTCCTCATTTAAATTCAAAAGTGCTTTTTCTCTGATTATTTCAGAGGCCAAAAATCTTTCAGGAAAATCACAAACCATATCTTCTGGGAAATACTGCGGTCCTTCCTCAAGATGCTTTACGATAACGTTCATAAGCTCTTGGCATCCCTCGCCCGTTGCTGCAGAAACGGGAATAATGCTCACGTCAAATTTGGCAAGCTCGGTTAAATAAGAAAACACGGTTTCTTTTGCAACGCAGTCAATCTTATTTAAAACTATGGCACAAGGAATACCCGATTGAGCGTATTCTTTTATTATATGCTCGTCAGTAGTGCCGATTGGCTGGGTAATATCCAGCATAACGCAGGTAAAATCAGCGCCTACAGCCGCTTCCTTTTGGGTTTTTACCATAAATTCGTTAAGCTTGCATTTGGGCTTATGAATACCGGGTGTATCAAGAAAAACTACCTGGTAGCCGTCAGTAGTTACAATGCCTCTGATACAGTTGCGCGTTGTTTGAGGCTTTGGTGAAACAATTGCCACCTTTTGCCCTACAAAATGATTCATAAGTGTAGATTTGCCAACGTTTGGTCTGCCGCAAAGTACACAAAAGCCCGATTTAAAACTTTTGCTCATATTTTACTCCTTATTAGTTGTTTCCTTAAGCTTTCGCAGTTAAGTTATTTATGCTTTTTTACGCCTGTTTGCTTGGCGAAGCCGTTTTTGCTTGGCTTTGAATTTTTAAATCCTTCACTGTGAGAACCTTTATTGCTTCCACTCTTATTCACTTTTACATTAGTGCTTTTTACAGCGCCTTTCTTCGCGTTTTTTGCGTTTGTTGCAGAATTTTTCCCGTAAAATCCGCCTTTGACTTGCCGTGGCGGAATCAAGCATTCAGGTCCAAAGCCTATTAAGTCCTGCCTTCCCGCTTTCAAAAGAGCTTTTTTAACTGTTTCATAGTTTTCAGGCTTTTTATATTGAAGCAGCGCTCTCTGCATAATCTTTTCGCCAATATCCTTGGCAACGTAGATTTTTTCGTTTGTTCTCGGGTCCTTTTCCGTATAAAACATACACGTCGAAAGCGTTCCCGGGGTGGGATAAAATTCCTGCACCTGTTCAGGATTTATTTTATGCTTATGTAAATATTCCGCAAGTTTAACAGCTTCCTTTAAATCGCTGCCGGGATGTCCCGAAATCAAATACGGCACAAGGTACTGTTCTTTTTGCACCTTTTTATTCATATTTGCATATTTAGTGCAAAATTCATTATAAACGTTTACGCTCGGTTTTCCCATAAGTTTTAAAACCCTGTCGGAAATATGCTCGGGAGCTACCTTCAACTGACCTGATACGTGATTTTCGCACAAGGTCTTTAAAAACTCTTGTCCGTGCTTTCTATCAGCCAAAATGCAATCAAATCTCAAGCCTGAACGTATAAAAACTTTTTTAATTTTAGGTATTTTGCGTATTTTTTCAAGCAATTCCATATATGCCTTATGGTCAGGCTTAAATTCAGGACAAATAGTTGGATACAAACATTGACGACCGCTGCACGCGCCCGATTTTTTCTGTTTTTGACAGCCGTGCCCATAGAAATTTGCGGTAGGTCCGCCAACGTCGTGAATATACCCTTTAAAGCCCGGAAGTGTAGTTAAAATCCTTGCTTCTTCTAAAATTGATTCTTCACTTCTCGACTGAAGCACTCTGCCCTGATGAAAAGTTATGGCGCAAAAGGAGCACGCACCTGCACAGCCACGGTTTGCGGTAATGGAAAATTCAATTTCCGCTATTGCAGGCACACCGCCTAAGGAATCATACATAGGATGAGGCAAGCGAGTATAAGGCAAAGCATAAACTTCGTCAAGCTCTCTTGTGGAAAGAGGCTCTGCAGGTGGATTAACCACCACAAAGCTTTTGCCGTGTTTTTGTATCAAAGTCTTGCTGTTAATGTGATTCTGACCTCTATACTGAGCCATAAACGCCCTTGAATAAGCATCGGTATCAGCCTTGACGTCTTCAAAGCTATCAATAAATTCACCGTTATAAACGTTTTCGGGAGTATCTGTTAAATATGCCGTGCCTTTAACGTAGGTAATATCCTTAACGTCAATACCGCCTGCAAGAGCATCAGCAGTTTCTACAATAGACTTTTCGCCCATACCGTAAAGCAACAGGTCGGCACCGCTATCAACTAAAATAGAGGCGCGTACTTTATTATCCCAACAGTCGTAATGAGCAAACCGCCTTAAGCTTGCTTCAACACCGCCGATAATTATAGGCATATTTTTATACGCCTGACGAATGCAATTACAGTAAACGATAGTGGCTCTGTCAGGTCTTAACCCTATTTTGCCCCCTGGAGAATAAGCGTCAGTGCTTCTTCTTTTGTGAGCAGCAGTATAATGGTTAACCATCGGGTCTATATTTCCCGAGCAGACAAGAAATCCAAGGCGCGGTCTTCCGAAACGCTTGAATTCGCTTATATTATGCCAATCGGGCTGTGAAAGTATTGCTACCTTGTAGCCGTTCTTTTCCAAAACCCTTGAAATAATAGCAGGTCCAAAGCTGGGGTGATCCACGTAGGCGTCACCTAAAACGTACACAAAATCAGGTCTGTCCCAACCGCGTACAGTACATTCTTCACTTGTAACGGGTAAAAAATTGTGTTGCATAATAACTTCCTTTGTCAGATATAATTAAATTATATTTGCAAAGCATAAAAAAGTCAACAAATAACGAAAAAGAAAGAGACCAGAGTGACCAAATATCACTCTGACCTCTTTTTTACATTACGATACGGATCTCTGTTTTTCCGTCCTTTTTAATCTCCGTTATGCTTGATGGAGAATCGCTTTTATTTTCGGGATTATGCACGAAAATATCGAACTTATATTCATCGGTGTCAATTTTAACGCTGTATTCGTTCCAATGCCTTGGAATATGAGCATCGAATTTTACCTTTCCGTCTTCAAGCTCAATGCCAAGCACATCTCTTAAAACCGAATAAAAATACAAGCCTGCCGAAGCCGTGTACCAAGTCCAGCCGCCACGTCCCAAGTTTTCCTCGTTAGAATAAACGTCTGCCGCCACACAGTACGGCTCAACCTTATATCTGTCCGTTGCGCTTTTATTCAGCGTATGATTTATAGGATTTATCATATCGAAAATTTCAAATGCCTGCTCCGCTTGTCCTATTTGAGCAAATGCACTTGCCGCCCAGATTGCCCCGTGGGTATATTGACCGCCGTTTTCACGCACACCGGGCAAATAATCTCCTATATAGCCCGCAGAAAACTCTTTGGTAAACGGCGGTGTAACAAGCTTTACTATTCCCGTTTGAGAATCTATAAGATGTCCTTTGACGCTTTCTAAAGCCTTTTCGCACATTTCAGGCTTTCCTGCACCGGATAGCACCGACCACGCCTGAGAAATTACATCAATTTTACAGCACGCACTGCTTCTGCCACCAACGGTTCTTCCGTTGTCATCAAAGGCACGTAAATACCATTGACCGTCCCAACACACGCTGTTAAGAATTCTATACAGCTTTTTGGCGTGTTCAAGGAGAAGCCTTTCATCTTCCTTTGAATACCTTTTTGAAATAGGTAAAAAGCCGCTTATTACGTCATATAAGAACCAACCGAGCCAAACGCTCTCGCCCTTTCCTTTGTTGCCCAGCTTGTTTAGGCCGTCATTCCAATCTCCTCCTAAAATCAAGGGAAGTCCGTGCTGCCCTGAACGCGTTATAACGAGCTTTATAGCTCGCATACAATGCTCGTAAACCGTTGCGCTTTCACTTGAAACCCATGCTTGCTCAAACAAATCCTCTCTATCTTCCAAGCTGTGTCCGTCCAGAAAAGGAACTGTTTCATCAAAGATTTTATAATCGCCCGTACTAAACGCATATTTTGATGCAATGTAAGGCAAAAACAGTAAATCGTCGCTGATTTTGGTACGTATGCCTAAATTATCCTCGTGCCACCAATGCTGAACGTCACCTTCTTTAAACTGATGACGCGCACATCTTATCAAATGCTCTCTAACCAGCCTCGGCTCGCTTATTATAAGCGGCAGACAATCCTGCAGCTGATCACGAAATCCGAAAGCGCCGCCTGCTTGATAAAAGCCGCATCTACCCCACATTCTTGACGAAAGAGTTTGATAAATAAGCCAATTATTAAACAACAAATTCAGCTTTCTGTCGGGTGTTTTAATTTGGATTTTACTTAAAATCTCCTGCCATTTTCTTTTTACATCTTCAAGCCATTGGTCCGTATCCCCAGCTTCAATAAAGCTCTTCAGCTCTTTCAGTTCTTCGATATTTTCGCCATAGCAAACAAAAATCTCGGTCTTGCCGCAAAATTGCGCTTTAAGTGACAAAAGAATTTCCCCGTCCTTGCCAAGCTCAAGCTCTCCCTGCTTAACTGCATCGGGCGTACAAACAGTACCGTTACCGAAAAACGCGTTTGATGAGAAGGCAAACTCCGCGTTTTTGCAATACACAAGCATATATCCGCCTCTACCGCGTACAAATACTGCCGATTTATCTAAAATGCCGTATTCCTGATGCTTAAAGGCTGTTTCCGATCTTTCATCAAGCACCGGTCGCACAAAATAGAACAAGGATAAATCTCTGTCTGATGTTTCGTCCGCATCAACTCTTATCACTTTAATATTTTTGCTTTCGTGCACAAAAACCGTCTGCTTTTGATGCATTCCGAAGCCGTTATATCTATATATGCTATAACCGTGACCAAAGACACAATCGTGCTCATCGCCCAAATCAACAGGGTCGCGAGTGATACTCCAAAATTGGTTAAGCTTGTTGTCACGCAAATATACGCCTTCGCCCAAGGGATTTGTAACAGGGTCATTATACCATGGTATCAGCTTATTAAGGCAGGAATTTTTGCACCAGGTAAAGCCGCCGCCGTTTTCCGTAGTAAGTGTTCCAAAGGTTTCGTTAGCAAGCACGTTTGACCAAGGCATCGGCGTTTTTTTATAAACGTAATATTCGCTTCCGTCTTTAATAAACCTTCCGTAACCGCTATCGAATTCCCCCTCAAACATATCGTTTTTGCTTTTGGGATACTTATTTTCAACTACAGTCACGTTCTTTTGGGGACAGTACTCTTTAAGATGCGGCAGTTGCTCCGATATACTCTCGCTTACGTTAATTTTTGCTATACTTAACGCCAATATTTTATCTATCTCTTTTTCGTTCATTACGCCTTTTTTGATATGCGTTACTCTGCTTGCAAAGGAAAGACCGCCAATAAATTCGTTAACCTTATTAAAGGAAGTATCAAGATAATCCTGCACGGTTTCTTCGATAATAAGCACATTTAGCTTTACACCTTTTGCGTTTAAAAAATCAACGGCCTTTAATACCGAGCACATCCGCTTAAACGAATATTCATTTTCGGCTAAAACCGTTAACAGAGGCTCAGTATGGCTTATACCGTATTTCCATATTTCCTCGGGTGATGCAAACACGTTTTTTGCCCGTGTTTTATTTTCCGCGCATGCCCCAAGAGAAAGAGCAAGTAACCATTCGTCCTTGTTAATATTTCGCGCTTCAACGTGTGACCAACCGTCTATTTTGGAGTTTTCTTCTGCAAGATAAACTGCTCCTACCGTGCGTATTTTATGGGCATGCTTATTTGCTTCGTCAAAAATCCTCGCTTCGCTTTTGCTTTTTGTGCCGTTAAGCCCGTACAATTCCCATTGTCCGTTATATTCAAGCCGTTCACCCGAAATCACAAAAGAAAGCTTTTGCTTCTCGCCCCCCTCTAAGCAAATCTCTGCCATTAAAGCACCAACGGGATTTATGGGAAACTCCTTTACTGTTTCATCAAATTTAAGAGCCGGTGACGAATAATCATTCCCCCTGCCCAGAACTCGTTGTGCATCGGTAGCAAAGCTTAAATCAAAATCTCCGACGCCAGTGACACTGCAGGCAATATTGCTTTTTCTGTTTACAAGGGTAAGAGTTCTTTCGCCCTTTATTGCCTGAATAAAAAGTCCGTTAAAGCACTTATGTGCGTTGTAAGCTTCTTCTGATATCAATGCAGGTGAAAGCACAAGATAAACCTTTTTCTTTACCGTGTCGCGCGTCTTGTTTTCAAGGGTGATATTACAAACAATCTCACCGCTGTTTTCGTTTACAAAGAGCTTTTCCTTTCCTGCCGTTTTTTTGTCAATAAACGAATATTCGACGCTGTATGGCGTAAACACAGTATTATATTTTACCATGTCGTCACGCCGTGGCTCGTATGAAAAGCTGTCTAATTTTTCGGTTTCTGTATAGACGTAGATTTCACCTAAAAAGCTATCGTGATAATAGGCTTTAACCATTCCCTTGGAATCGGCATACAAGTGCACCTCTTCTCCGCCCAGAACATTTGACTGTATTGCCTGCAGATTAGGCGCAATAAACTCACGCTTAAGCTCCTGTTCCTCAAGGGGAAGCTCCTTTTCACTAAACTTTAATTCCTTTCGGGGAATTACACCTAAAGGCATTTTTTCTTCAAGCAACACCTTTGAAGCACTGATAAAACTGTTTGCACCAAACAGCTTTCTGATAAAGCCCGAATGGAGATAATTTACAAGTGCGCAAAGTCCCATTCCCGAATGATGCGCCATATGAGAATAAACCACAGCGCCAAGCGAATTGCGCGTGCGTGTATAGTCAATCGCTTCAAAAAAGCCCAATCCGCCTACACAGCCGTTTTCAACAAGCCGCACGATATTTGTCATACATTCGCGGGGATTGTATTCCAAAGCCAGCAACGTTGAATAGGGCGAAAACACCTTTTCACCTTTAAAAAACGAAACCGCTGTACAGGGTACACCAAGGGCTTTATATTTATATTCCTTTGAATTATCGAGTGCGTTGAAGCCCGATTCCGATACCCCCCATATACCGTTTTTGCCTGTAAAATCCATCTGCGCCTGTACGGCTACAGCGGAGGAATTATACAGCATTGAATGACTTGTAGGCTTAATGAAAATATCCGGCATCAAAAATTCAAACATCGTTCCGCTCCAAGACAGACACAAGGGCATATCGTACAGTCTTGTAAACGGACGCGAAAGCTTAAACCAATGCTCTGCAGGCGCTTTGCCAAGCGAAATCGCAATAAGGCTTGTTAATCTCGCTTCCGAAGAAAGCAAATCGTAGCAGTTTGTGCTTTGCTTGTTTTCTTCCGTATCCAACCCTATGGCAAAAAGCTGCTTTTCTTTATTGTAAACGCATTGAAAATCTATATTATCTAAAAATGTGCAAATATATTTTTCAATAAATTTTATATCCTCGTTAACTTTAAAAGCGTAATTGTATATTTGTCTGTATTCGCTTTTGATTTTTGAAAAAATGCTCTTGCTTTCGTCTGATGCCGATGCTTCCTCGCACAAGTGCAGGCGCCGTTCAAAATCATTGATATTCAGTGTTTCGGCAATACATTTGGGATAGTTGTTCAAAAGTTCTTCCACGGTCTTTTTTTGAGCTTCGGGCAGATTCTGTACTTCAGCCTTAACCTGCTGAGAAAAGCTCATATTATCGTAGTTTTCAAGCCAATACTTTCCTAAACACAGCGGAAATTCAACCTCGCTGCAGGACTTTAAAATTCCGTCGTTCACAAATTCTCTTATACGCCGAGGCATATTTTTTAAATCCGTCTCGGAAAAATCAGTTACATAGGCCTTAAGGTACACCTCAAAGTCCTCTTCCGCGTTATCAACGCAAGCTAAAATTGCATCTGCCAATCCCAAGCAATCGTTTCGAGTGAGAATTTTTTTGTTCTTAATATAATCAAGTCCGCCTAAAACGGTTATAAGAGCTGCACAGTAATTTCCACTATCCACAGTAGAAACATATTTACACAGAGGCTTTGAACTGTTTAAATCATACCAATTGTAAAAATGCCCGTTGTATTTTTCAAGAGTTTCGCTTTTTAATATTTGTTTCTTAATGCTTTCAACACATTTTTTAGGCGAATACAGTCCAAGTTTTAAGCTTATAAGGGGGCTCAAAAGTGCAAAGCCCATATTGGTAGGCGACGTGCGCATAGCATAGCCCTTATACGGCTTAAGCTGAAGATTATCAGGCATAATATAGCCGTTTTCTTCAAGTGCTTCGTGGAAAAACTGTGCCGTCCGTACGGCAAGTAATTTTAAATTGTGCTTTTCATCGGGCAAAAGCTTTTCATGGTATTCCGACTCTTCCCTTGAAAGTGCATCGGCAATACTCGGTGCTATACACCACCCTGCAGCTGCAAGCAAGCCCAATATTACGCCAATTCCTTGCCAAAGGCATATAAAATAAAAAATCACAGCCAGAACAATATTTGCAAAGAAAAAGTTATAGCTCTCCGTCTTGCTTGAATAATGTGCACTTGAGGCATAGGTATTCCACTCAAGCACCTTCTTTTTACTGATACATCTTCTCCAAATGCCCTTTACCGCCGCGCTTATGCCCATAAAAAATTCAAACGGCAAAAACAGCATTTTTATCAAGGAACGTTTAAGGCTGTTACGTCTGTTAATTCTGTTATCGAAAAAGCTGTTTGCGTCTTTATCAAATCTAAAGGAATCGATATATAAGAAAATGCTGGGCAAAGCAATTTCTATTAAGCAAATTCCCCAAACCAAGTACGCCCATATATAGCAAAACGGCGCAATTACGGCCTGTAAAAAAATTCCTACCGAAAACAACGACTGCACTAAATTATAAAATATCTTCCATTTTGAAACAGCGCCCAAAGAGGAAAACAACCACGGAAAAAGCTGCCAATCTCCCCTTTGCCATCTTTCAGCGCGCTTATAGTATGAAATGGGATTTTGCGGATATTCGTCTAAAAACGATACGTCATTTGCACCAATGCTTCCCAATAGTTCGCCCTCAAGCAAGTCGTGAGAAAGCACGGTGTTTGGCTGAATTTTATTTTTAACAAGTGCACGGTAACCGGCTACGCTGAAAATACCCTTTCCGCAAAAGGTCCCCGAAGAAAAATAATCGTTATACAATTCCTTTACGGGTGCATTATAAGCATCTATTCCGCCTGCAGGAGACATTATTTTTGAAAACAACGTTTGTTTGCCGGGCGAATTACCAATAAAGGGCTGTACAAGACCGTACCCCACCGTTGAGCGCGAATATATACCAAGCTTGTTTGCAGGGTGCACAAGCACACCTAAAAGCTTTACAACGGAATCAGGCGGAACTACGGTGTCGGCATCAAGAGTACAAATATACTTTACGTCCTTAAAGGCTTCGGGATTTATAAATGCTCTGAACGAATGCTTTTGCTCTGCAATAAAATCCACAAGCATTTCTATTGCACCGCGCTTACGCTCCCAGCCCGAAAAAACGCCGTCCTGTCCTACCCTCTCTCTTACAATCAACGAAAATTTCTTTTCATATTTTTTGTTAAGCTCTTCAATTTTTTCTTCCAGAGCTCTTATAATTGCAATATCGTTGCTCTCCGTTTTATTATCACTTTGCTTTAAATCTGCCAATATGCCGAAAACACCGTTGTTAAGACGGTTTCCGGAAAAATATTCTTCTATGGTTTTCAATGCCCTTTCGGCATCCTTTACGCTTGTGATAAGCACCGTAAGAATAACTGCCGTCTTGTTTTCCTTTGCATCCGCAATAGCGGGCTTAACGCGCATTGGCTTGTTTAAAGGAAGCCTTCTCATAACAAAACGGTTAATAACGTTTGCAGAAAAGACGATGCTCGGCGCGATAGACGCAAGCAAAAGCAACACTTTAATTTTAAACATCACGGGGATCGCGCCCAAAAGCGCCAAAAGAAGTCCTGCAAATGCCATTGTTGCCCCAACGTAGACTAAAACACGTCTTTTTACGTTATTTAGCATATTGCCTATTCCTAAGCTTTCGTAAAATATGGCTTTATCTGCACCGAATAAATTATCTGTTATATTTTTACATGCTGTTGCTTGAGCCAAAAAACATATTTCTTCTTCGCTTTTTTTCGTCTTAAGAGAGATTTCGTTTATTCTTTTTCTGTATACTGCCTGAGTCTGCTTATCGGAAACCGAATATCCGTAATCCGCCTGCAAAATTTTTTCATACGGCATACATTCTTCACGCAAGGCGTCAAAATCAATTTCGGAAAACAAAATCAAGGAGCGTATGCACGAAAACAGATTTTCCTTGGGTATATCAGTGCTCTTCATAGCCGCAACGAAAAATTCAAGTAAGGATAACGTCAGCGCAGTAGGTAAAAATTCAAATTCAAGGCTCGTTAAGTTAAAATCCTTAAGGCTTAAACAAATTTCTTGATTTATATTGCCGCCCGCTTGAAAAACAAATTCCCGTGCCAACTCGTAAATTCTTGGGTTCTCATAACCCATTGGCAAGCGCATTTCAGGAAAACCTCTCATCAAAGCGGCACATATATTAAGCAATCTGTTTTTATTATCTCTAACCCATTCCGTTTCGTTAAGACTGTTATCTTTATCGTTTAATATGCTCTGTAATGTGCCGTAAAGCTTTTTGACCGATTTCTTTAAGGTACGTGTGCTTTCCATTTTTACCTCCATTTGCTTTTTTTGCATTTGTCTTTCTATTATTTACAAAATAAAGGTTAAAATACACATTTTACCTATTTCTTTTGCTGTGCGGCTTAAAATTTGACTTTTTTATAATTCCGTGTATAATAAGAAAAAAGTCACTTTTGCTTTTTAATTAATTTACATTACGGTTGTCATTTAATTAAATGAAACGGTAAAATCGCATTTAACCGTATTTTTAAGGAGTATTATGGCAGGCGAATCAAAGCTTACAGTCGAATTTAATAAGCTGTTAAAGATGCCGTATTTTTACGTGCGTTTGATTTCTTTATCTCTCGTAATCGCTCTTAACGATCTTTCGAGAGTTTTTGTTTCCACCGCTGCCCTTTGGCCGTTAATTGCGGTGCTGTGCGCCTCCGGCGTAACCTTCTTGGTATTTGAAGCTTTAACCCTTATAAAAATTCGCCCCCAACTTAAAATTCACACCTTTCCCTTATATTTATGGCTTATTTTCAGTGCCGTGTGTATTTTTTCGGAAGCCTTGCACGGCTTTCCCCTTAACAGTCTTTTAATTTTGGTGTTTATACCCGCCCTGGTAATAATGGGTCAGGAAGAAAGCTTTTTCAACTTTTTCCTTTTGTCCTGCGGCGGTTCGGTTATTGCGAATATAATTACAGGACTGATTTTCTTCCCGCTTATCAACAATAATTTTTCCTTGAGCATTGCCACGTCCCTTCCTATTTTACTGTGTGCGCTTGCCTGGGTACTGCTTAACCCCAGCAAATTTTATGCCGAGGTTTTCGTGGGCTTAACATGTCTTGTGGGGGAGCTTTTGTACCTTTCGGGCGAATCCGGCGGCAGAACGGGCTTTTTAACTATTTTGATTACCATTTTTCTGTTCGTAATAGCCATAAGCATTAAATTTTATTCTGCTCGAAAGAAAATCGCCTATAAAAACAGCACTATCGTTTTTGCCATTTTATTGTGCGTAATTTTACTTGTTTCGCTGACGGTTTCGGGCTTTATCGTCCTTGACCGCATAAGTGAGCCTTCGGATTCCATCGCCTCAATAGAAAACATGAGCACTTGGGAAAAGTTCATTACCTCTCTGCAAAACGGCAACCTGTTTTCAAACAGAGGTATGATTTGGAAATATACCATTTCCAACGCCACCTGGTTTGGTAACGGACCCGACTTCTATTCTTCAGCTGACGTGTTATCTGCAGAACAAACGTCTGCACATAACACGTATTTGGCGGTACTCGGTCATTTTGGTATTATTGCGTTCGTTTTATTTATGGTTTTCTGTGTGTATATGCTTATTCTTTCAGTGCGTTACTGTATCGCTTCCAGAAGACTTTATATTTTCCCCTTTATTACGCTTTCCGCCTTCTTTGCCGCAGGCATTACGGAGGACTTGATTTTTATGTATTCTCCAAGAGTTTTCGCCATTTTGTTCTACGCCGCCTGCGCCTTCTTAATAGTGCACGAAAATATGCGTACCGGAAAAATAAAGGCCAAGCGCTAAACGTAACTGTCTTTTAAATTTTTCACCGCATCGAGCAATATTTCATATATTGCTTTTGAGGATGTGGTAATTTTGAACTATCTTATTTTAGCCTTTTTTGCAGCTGTGGGCACCTGGTTCTTAACCGCACTTGGTGCAGCCACAGTTTTCTTTTTTAAAAAATTAAATACTACTCTCTTAAACGCGATGCTTGGCTTTTCATCGGGCATAATGATTGCCGCAAGCTTTTGGTCGCTCCTTTCTCCTGCACTTGAATCTTCTTCTGCGGCTTCGCCGCCAATATTAGCGGTTACGCTCGGATTTCTTTCCGGTGGAGCATTTTTAGTTTTTTCCGACGTTTTAATGCAAAAAATGCAGACGAAAGCATATTTTTCAAGCACGGCGAAGCGTACAGCTATGCTTTTTTCATCCATAACTCTGCATAACATTCCCGAAGGCTTGGCTGTAGGCGTTGCCTTTGGTGCGCTGAAAAATGCAGAAGTATTAACCTTAAGCAACGTTTTGCCCCCAATGGCTATTGCTCTTGGTATCGGACTTCAAAACTTTCCCGAGGGCGCGGCTGTATCCGTGCCGCTGTATCGCGACGGCTTTTCAAAGAAAAAAAGCTTTTTCTTTGGCCAGCTTTCCGCCGTAGTTGAACCTATTTTCGCCGTTTTGGGAGCGTTACTTGTAGGCTTCTTTTCCTTTATTTTGCCCTTTGCCCTATCCTTTGCGGCAGGAGCAATGATTTTCGTTGTTGCCCGCGAGCTCATCCCCGAAGCCGAAAAGGAAGGTAATATTTTCTCGGTTGTGGGCTGTCTTTTGGGCTTTACGGTCATGATGGTGCTTGACGTAACGCTAGGCTGACATTCTCTTCCGAGGCACAGATTTGTTTTTTTAGGCTTTATTGAATCTCAAATTAGTTGTTAAATATAAAAAGCGCGGTAATTACTGCGCTTTTTGTTTTTTTATTCTAAAAAAAATGTAAATTTCTACATTTTTGCTATTGAATTATTTATTTGTGTATGTTATAATTTATAGGAATTTTGTTTGGAGGGTTTTATATGAACATTCTTACTAACACATTTAAACGTTGCGAAATAATTTTAAACAGCACAAAAAGCTATTCAAATCCGTTTTTAGACGTAGAAATAGATGCTACTTTCACTCACGAAGACGGCTCTGTTATTACCCTTCCCGGATTCTGGAACGGCGGAAGCGAATGGAAGGTTCGTTTTTGCCCCGAAAAAGCAGGCAAATGGAATTATTCCGTTTCTTGCTCGGATAAAGAAAATTCCTCGCTCTGTGCTTGCGGCATAATTGAAGCAAGCGAATGCGAACCTAAAAACGACCTTGAAAGGCACGGCTACGTGCGTCTTGAGGAAGGCAAGCGTTATCTCGTTTACGGTGACGGAACACCATTCTTCTATATCGGTGACACCCATTGGCAGATGCCCGACTACGAGCGTTTGCACGAATGTAACTATCCGGGCTGTAGCTGTGGCAATCAATTTAAGCACTTGGTTGATGACCGCGTTAAGAAGGGCTTTAACGTTTATCAAACGTATTTTGATTCTGCTATGTCTGACGGCGGCGGCAACAAAACCGTTAACCGTTGGTGGACAGACAACTATACAAAAATCAATCCCCAAGCCTTTAACGACACCATGGATATTATGATGGAATATCTCGCTTCCTGCGGTATAACCGTTGCTCTCGGCTTTGGCGTACATAATAATTCCATTGCCGCATATAAAAGCAATCCCGAACCTATTTTAGCCTTTGCAAGATACTGCGTTGCAAGATATGCCAGCTTCCCTGTTATTTGGATAACGGGTCAAGAAATCAATTATGAATTCGACGTTAAGGACGTTTTTGATATCTGGTGCAAGGTTGGCGAATTAGTTGGAAAGCTCGATGGCTATAAGCGCCCCAACGGTGCTCACTCATTACCAATGAAATCTGACGACGAGCGCGCTAAAAAGCTTGACGCGCAGCCCTGGCATCAATGGTGGACTCTTCAGGCAGGTCACGGCGGCGTAAGCACCATTCAGCCGCGCTTCTTCTACGAAAGCTATTATAAAAACGAAAAAGTTAAGCCTTATATTGAAACAGAATGTCAATACGAGGATATATATTGCAACGGATTTACCGGCCACGATGCTTCAAGAATCGGCGCATATCACGCAATTCAATGCGGAAGCGCCGGCTTTACCTACGGTGTAACTGGCGTTTGGGCTATGGGCTGGAATCAAAAAGACGATTGCGGTTGGGAAACGTATTCCCCTGAACCCTGGTATATCGGTATGGATAAGCCCGGCAGCGAACAGATTATGTATTTAAAAAAGTTCTATGAATACGTTGGCTGGTCAAAGCTTGAGCCTAATTTTGCCGTTGATTGCGGCGCGTTCGAGCTTAGAAAATACGTATCCGTTTCCCATATCGGACAAGACGTTTTTGTTGCTCTTTTCTACGCAAACGATGCCGAAACGGGCACTCTTTACGGTTTAAAGCCCAACGTTAAATATCAGGCACGTTGGTTTAACACAATAAGCGGCAAGTTTATTGATTTGCCCGATGTTATTTCAAGTGACGGAGCTTATGACGTTCCCAACAAGCCCTCTAACCGTGATTGGATTTTACTTTTGAACTCTTACGATTTAGGTCCTTACGAAACTGAGGTTCACCGCGGCTTTATCTATCCCAACGCAGGTGAATGCAATGAAGCAGGCGATGAAATTGCCGTTGCAGCAATTACGGCTTCTTCCTTTGAGGAAGGCTTCCCCATTGAAAATCTATTGGTTGATGACGAGGAAAAGACTTGGCGTGGCTTTAAAAATGCTACTTCTCAAACGATTGTGGTTGACTTTGGTAAGCCCACTGAGGTTGGCTTTATACGCTTTGAAACAACGATGCCCTCGCCCTTCTACTTTGATTACCGTTTCTTTGGCTCTAACGACGGTGAAAATTATGATTTAATAAGCGAGCATCCCGGCTTCAGAATCGCTATCGGCGGCAGATGGCCCAAGGCTTACGAGCCTCTTGACGTTAACTACCGCTACATTAAATTATTTATCAACTCAACTACCGCTACATCGCCCAAATTTGAGCTGTCACGTCTTCGTTTCTTAAAGAGAAAGCCAACGGAAAATAATAATTGATTTTTCATAACAGATAATTACAACCTAAAATGTATAAAAAAATACCGACTCAACTCAGTCGGTATTTTAATTTTTTTCGGTTTATTTATAATAAAGATAGCTAAAGATACTCGTAACGATTAAAATTACTAAGCTGACCGCAAAGGCGTCGCCGCTTTCAATAAGCATACTGTACATAATACCTATCAATCCGCAAACAGCGATAATCTTTAGCAAAACTGAAATACTGTTGTTGTTTTTTACCTTTTTAGACTTTTTTAATTTTTCCAAGCGCTCGTTACGCAATTTTTCTTCTAATTCTTCTTCCGAAAGTTCTGTAACCTCATCTTGTGTTTCGTCAATTATAATAACGGGGTCCTTCACTTTATCCCTCCAAAAGCTTATCAATTAAAGCACATATTTTTTTGTGGGTTTGCTCACAGTTGCCTTCTACGTTAACACGAACGATTCTTTTAGTGTTTTTGCTTGCTATTTCATCAAAGCCCGCTTTTACTCTGTCAAAAAACTCCTTACCCGCCATTTCCATACGGTCCTTTTTATCGTTTCCGCCCTTGCGTTTAAACGCAGCCTCAGGCGGAAGCTCCAGCATCAAAGTAATATCGGGCACTCTGCCATCAATGGCAAAAAGATTGAAATTGTCAACACATTCTTCCCCTAACTGCCTGCCATATCCCTGATACGCTAAAGTAGAATCAATAAATCTGTCAAGAATAACTATTTTATTTTCTTCCAAAGCAGGTAAAACCACCTCGCTCATATGCTGCGCGCGAGCAGCCTCGTAAAGCAGAAGCTCACATTTAGAAGAAATTTCGCTGTTATCGGCATTTAATAAAATATTACGGATTTTTTCACCTACAGGACAACCGCCGGGCTCGCGTGAAACAACCACCTCTCTGCCCTTTGCATTAAGGTAGCTTGCTAAAAGCTTGATTTGTGTACTTTTACCGCAACCGTCGGTACCTTCAAACGAAATCAATAAACCACTCATCTTATACTTTTCCTCATAAAACAACTTTTTACGCATATATTGTACAGCCTTTTTTGTTTTTTTGCAAGGGAATAATATTTTGCTTGCAAAAAAAGCCGTTTTTGTGTAAAATGTACCCAATAACGTGTCTGTAGCTCAGTGGATAGAGCACCAGACTCCGACTCTGGGTGTCGCAGGTTCAACTCCTGTCAGGCACACCAAAACGGCAGATCAACACCTGCCGTTTTTTTTATTCTTCACAATGGTATTTCCCCTGGTATTGATTTATATTAAGAGTGCATTTATGAAAAAATTTAAAGTTTTGTACAAAGCTTTAAAACATCTTTTTTGTTTTTATATCCACCAAATACGGTAATTATACAAAACTCAACAAACAATTATAAAAAGCTGCTTATTTCTTAAGCGTTGTAAACTTTTGTTTGCATCATTTTTAATTTAACCGTATAATATATTTTAAAACGAACTGTTTGTGTCCAATAAGCAACCTGCAGTTGCGAAAAAATTCCTTGTTAAGTTGGTTGTCATTTGCTGTACTGTTTGCTATTATATTTATGTTGTAATTTTTTAACGTCTGTTTGTGTGTTATATGCTCTTACTTAATTATTTTGTTGCACACTTCAAATATAATTGTTTTAAAGGAGATTTTTATGACAATAGGAGAAAAAATTCTACAGTTGCGCGTTGCATTTAATATTTCACAAGAAGAGTTAGCAGACAAAATTTCTGTTTCGCGTCAATCTATTTCAAAATGGGAAATGAATCAGGCTCTGCCCCAAATAGACAAGGTATTGCTTTTGTGCCGTCAGTTTGGTATTTCCACCGACGAGCTTTTACAGGACCAAATTTCTATTCCTTCCATAAGTACAGAGGGCGGTAACAAGTATTTCGGTACCGACGGCTTCCGAGGTGAAGCAAATTTAAGCCTTACCTCAATGCAGGCCTATAAGGTAGGTAGATTTTTAGGCTGGTATTATTCTTCACAGCTCTACGGATGCAATAATGCCGGATACCGTCCGCGCATCGTAATCGGTAAGGACACCCGCCGTTCAAGCTATATGCTTGAATATTCCATTGTTGCAGGTATTACCGCTTCCGGTGCCGATGCATATATGCTTCACGTTACCACAACTCCGAGTGTATCGTACGTAACAAGGCAGGACGAATTTGACTGCGGTATTATGATCACCGCATCACACAATCCTTTTTACGATAACGGTATAAAGGTTATTAACCGGTTTGGCGAAAAGCTTGACGATAATACCACCGCTCTTATTGAAGCATATTTAGATGGTAACCTGAAGGCACTCGGTATTTCCGGCAACGACTTACCTTTAGCGCAAAGAGAAAAAATCGGTTGCATCGTTGACTACGTTTCCGGCAGAAACCGTTACGTAGGCTATTTAATTTCAATTGCTTCCCATTCATACAAAAACTTGAAAATCGGTCTTGATTGTGCTAACGGTGCTTCCTGGATGCTTGCAAAATCTGTTTTCGGCGCTCTTGGTGCACAAACAACCGTAATCGGTGCCGAGCCTGACGGTCTTAACGTTAACGCAAACTGCGGTTCAACTCACATTGAAAACCTTTGCAGGCTGGTTAAAGAAAATCATCTTGATTTAGGCTTTGCGTTTGACGGAGATTGTGACCGCTGTATTGCCGTTGACAGTAACGGCGACATAGTTGACGGCGATAAAATTCTTTACATATTGGCAAAACGCTTGAAATCTCGCGGAATATTGAACAGTGATACCGTTGTTGCAACTGTTATGTCTAACAGCGGTCTTCTTGAAAGTTTTAGTGATATCGGCATTAACTGCGTACAAACAACCGTTGGCGACCGTTACGTATATGAATGTATGCAGCAAAACGATTATTGCTTAGGCGGCGAGCAATCAGGTCATATTATATTAAAGAAATACGCTACCACGGGCGACGGTCTTTTAACCGCCATTATGCTTGCAGAAGAAATTTGCGATTCCAAACAGAGCTTGGCAGAGCTTTCAAGTCAAGTAAAAATCTATCCCCAATATTTACAAAATATTCGCGTTAAGGATAAGAACGCTGTATTAAACGATGCAAGTGTTCTTAAAGCTCGTGATGAAATAGAAGCAAAAATAAATAAAAAAGGAAGAGTTTTGCTTCGTTCAAGCGGCACAGAACCCATTGTACGCATTATGATTGAATCAGAAAGTATGGAGTTGTGTAAAGAATACGCCGCATATATTGCAGACGTAATCGAGCAAGGAGGCTATTATGTTTAAGAAGCTTGTAAAAACCGAGGAGCTTTTTGATTGTACAGTCCCCTACTTAACCTCACTGTTTGATTGCTGTGAATATCCTTGGGATATAATTAAAGAAATAAAGAATCATATTCTTTTTCTTTTAAAGGACGGCTTAGATGATTTTAAGCCTATGGGCGATAATATATTGATTGGTAAAAACGTTAAAATTTATCCCACCGCTACCATCGAAGGTCCTTGCATAATCGGTCACGGCACAGAAATCCGCCCGGGCGCTTTTTTACGCGGAAGCGTTATTACGGGTGAAAATTGCGTCATTGGCAATTCAAGCGAGCTGAAAAACTGCATACTCCTCAACAACGTTCAAGTGCCCCATTATAATTACGTAGGAGATTCTGTTTTAGGCAACAAAGCCCATATGGGCGCAGGTTCAATATGCTCAAATCTAAAATCCGATAACAAGCCCGTTGTAATCCATGGCGAAACCGATTATATAACAGGTATGCGTAAAATCGGAGGAATTTTAGGTGACT
This sequence comes from Clostridia bacterium, assembly GCA_045594045.1. GTDB lineage: Bacteria > Bacillota > Clostridia > Christensenellales > QALW01 > UMGS1322. The sequence continues at coordinate 46,052 of JAZNXV010000024.1, read as the reverse complement.
ATGCCTACGTAGGCTGTGGCTGCGTTCTTAACCCCGGTACAATAATAGGTAAAAACACGCAGGTTTATCCGCTTAATGCACTCCGCGGTGTGTTCCCTGCACAGTGTATTGTTAAAACCCAAACGAATATCGTTGTAAAAAGATAAACTGCAACACAAATAATAATACGTTTAATACCCACTCTTATTTTTCAGTCAGAGTGGGTATTTGTTTACAAATCATTTAAAAAACGGCAAACAATTCGTTGACAATTTAAGCCATTAACTGTATAATAATACAAAATAGTCTGCTATATTATACCCTTTTGGTTGTACACGTTATTTTTAAATTTCGTGGTCTTGTATCCAGACCATTTTAAAACACATAAGGAGATGAACACATTTTGAATTCCAAATTGGCTTGGTATATCGTAAAACGTATTTTATTGGCCGCGTTTACGGTATTGCTGGTAATCACAATCACATTTTTTGTAATGCACGCTGTTCCGGGCGGCCCTTTCACAAGTGAAAAGGCTGTTTCCCCCGCAGTACAAAAGGCTTTGGAAGCAAAGTACGGTTTGGATAAACCGCTTCTTGAACAATACGGCACATATCTTAAGGATATTGTTACAGAGTTTGATTTCGGCCCATCTATTAAGGAAAGAGGCCGTGACGTTATAGACATTATCGGTGACGGTCTTAAAACATCTATTCCCCTGGGTCTTTTAGCAGCTTTTATCGCATTGATTTTCGGCGTTGTTTTCGGTGCTGTTGCAGCATTGAACCGCAATAAGCTTATAGATAAAATAATAATGGTTATTACCACTACTTTCGTTTCAATGCCGTCATTTATAATGGGAACATTATTGTTGGTACTTTTGGCTATAGAGTTTCCTATATTCCCTGCAAACGGCTCAACTGTAGCTGGTCGTGTGCTTCCGGTAATTACGTTATCCCTTTATCCTATGGCTTATACCACCCGCCTTACGCGTTCCTCAATGCTTGACGTTCTCGGGCAGGATTACATACGAACTGCAAAGGCAAAGGGTGTTTCAAAGGTAAGAATCATTTTCGGTCACGCTTTGAAGAATTCTCTTATTCCCGTTATCACTTACTTTGGTCCTATGCTTGCCTATATCGTAACAGGCTCATTGGTTGTTGAAAAGGTTTTCAACGTTCCCGGCGTAGGCAGAGCGTTTGTAAACTCCATTACAGGCCGTGATTATCCGCTTGTTATGGGAACTACCATCGTTCTTGCAATACTTATTGTTGTTATGAACCTCGTAAGCGACATTCTTTACAAGGTTGTCGATCCGCGAATCAATTTAGAGTAAGGAGATACAAAGGATGAACAAGAAAACTTTAACTTTGCACGTCGACCTTGACTCCTTCAATCCCGCATCGGAGGCAGATAAGGAATATATGGTGAAGATGCGCCCCTCTACCACCTTCTTTAAGGACGGTATGAAGCGTCTTCTTCGCAACAAGATAGCAACAGCTTCACTTATTGTTGTATTATTGATAACAATTATGTCCATCGTTATCCCTGCTTTTTGGCCTTATTCTTACGAGCAACAGCTTGGTGTTGTACCGGGTCAGCCCGTAGATGCCAGCTATAATAACCTTAAGCCCTTCGCTTACGGCGCAACGGAGCTAAAAAAAATAGAAGCAGGCGAAAGCGTGTTCCCCCACATCTTCGGTACTGACGGTCAAGGCCGTGATTACTTTATCCGTGTTGTTTACGGAACAAGAATTTCCCTTACCGTAGGCTTCTTTGCAAGTATTATCGTTCTTATTATAGGTATGACCATCGGCGCCCTTTCCGGCTACATCGGCGGCAAGTTTGACCTTATCGTAATGCGAATAGCTGATATTATCTATTCCTTACCCGATACCTTGATGGTTATTCTTCTTGCATCAAGTATTAAGCTTGTGTTAGAGCCCATAATTGCCGGTACCGCCCTTGCAAAATTAGGTACGAATATGATAGCGCTTTTCGTAGTATTCGCGTTACTTTATTGGGTATCAATGGCACGTCTTATCCGTGGACAGATACTTTCCTTGCGTGAGCAGGAATACGTTCTTGCCGCAAGAACAACAGGTGCTAAAGCAGGCTGGATTATCAGAAAGCACCTTATCCCCAACTGCATTTCCGTTGTTATTATTTCTACGGCACTGCAGATTCCCTCTGCTATATTTACAGAGAGCTTTTTGTCCTTCCTTGGTCTTGGTGTAAACGCACCTATGCCTTCATTAGGCTCACTCGCTTCAGATGCACTTAACGGAATTATGTCACACTCCTACCGTTTGATAATTCCTGCAGTAGTAATTTCGCTTATCGTTCTTTCCTTGAACCTCCTTGGCGATGGGTTGCGCGATGCGTTCGATCCAAAGCTTAAGAATTAAGGAGGATATGTTTTATGGCACTTTTAGAAGTAAGGGACCTTAGAACCTCCTTCTTCACCCCTGCCGGCGAAGTAAAGGCGGTTAACGGTATCTCCTTTAACCTTGAACGCGGTAAAGTATTAGGTATAGTTGGTGAATCCGGCTCTGGTAAATCTGTTACCGCATATTCAATTATGCAAATTCTTGCAGGAACAGGAAAAATAGTTGGCGGCTCAATTAAATTTGACGGTCAAGAGCTTGTTAATGCTGACGAACAAGTTATGAAGCGTATTCGCGGTAACAAGATTTCTATTATTTTCCAGGACCCAATGACAAGCTTAAACCCCACATACACCATCGGTCATCAGCTTATGGAAGCAATCCTGCTTCATACTAACAGAGATAAAAAACAGGCTTATGACCGTGCTGTTGAAATGCTTCAGCTCGTTAATGTAAATGAGCCCTTAAAACGAATGAAGCAGTATCCTTTTGAACTTTCTGGCGGTATGCGTCAGCGTGTTATGATTGCAATGGCACTTGCTTGTGAGCCTGACATTCTTATTGCTGACGAGCCCACCACAGCCCTTGACGTTACTATCCAAGCGCAGATTCTTGAGCTTATGAAGGACCTTCAAAAAGAGCTTGGAATGGCTATTATTATGATTACGCACGACCTTGGCGTAGTTGCTCAACTTTGCGACGAGGTTATAGTAATGTATGCAGGTTCAATCTGTGAGCAAGGAACTGCAGACGAAATTTTCTACAATCCCTGCCACGAATATACTAAAGGCTTAATGCGTTCTATTCCTTCCGTTGAGAATTCTGGAAAGAAGCTTCAGCCTATCACAGGTACTCCTATCGACCTTTTAAATATGCCAAAGGGTTGTCCCTTTGCTCCCCGTTGTGATGCAGCTATGAAGATTTGCCTTACACAATGCCCTCAACGCATGTCCGTAAACGAAAATCATATGACTGCCTGCTTTGCAAATGTAAAGAGAGAGCTTGACACCGGAACGATAGAGCTTGTAGAACCCACTACGGAGGATGATAACAATGACAAATAAGAAGCAGCCCTTGGTTGAGGTTCAACATTTAAAACAGTATTTTAACATTAACGTCGGTGCGTTCCAAACAAAGCCCCTTAAGGCTGTTGATGACGTTACCTTTACAATTAACCGCGGTGAAACTCTTGGTCTTGTTGGTGAATCAGGTTGCGGTAAAACAACTGTAGGAAGAAGTATTCTTCATTTGTATAAGCCAACCTCAGGAAACGTTATTTTTGACGGTAGACTAATAAAAAACAAGGCCGATATTGCCGAATACCGCAAGCGCGCAACTATGGTATTCCAGGATCCATACTCTTCGCTCAACCCCCGTATGACAGTTTCGGACATTATTGCTGAGCCACTTGACGTGCATAACGCATACACGAGCAAGGAAGAACGTACTCAACGCGTTCTTGAGCTTATGGATTACGTAGGACTTAACAGTGAGCACGCCGCACGATATGCACACGAGTTTTCCGGTGGTCAAAGACAGCGTATCGGTATCGCAAGATCCTTGGCGCTTAACCCCGATTTCATCGTTTGTGACGAGCCTGTTTCTGCTCTCGACGTTTCAATTCAGGCACAGGTTATCAATATGTTTGGCGAGCTTCAAGATAAGCTTGGACTTACATATCTCTTTATTGCACACGATCTTTTAGTTGTTCGTCATATATCTGACCGCATCGCAGTTATGTATCTTGGTAAATTGGTAGAGCTTGCCGATGCAGACGAATTATGTGACCATCCGCTTCACCCCTATTCACGTTCACTTATGTCAGCAGTACCCGTTCCCGATCCCGTTATTGCTCGTGCAAATAAGAGAATCGTTCTTGAGGGTGATATTCCCAGCCCGCTTAATGCTCCTTCAGGTTGCCCTTTCCGCACACGTTGTCCTCATGCAACCGATGCTTGTGCGCAATCAATGCCCGAGCTTAAGGAAGTTGAAAACGGTCACTTTGTTGCTTGCCACCGCCTGAACGAAATAGGCTGACGGCATTATCTTCTTTGATGTTCACCGCCTTGGGTTTGTCGCCCCAAGGTGCGGAGAATATAAAAATAAAATTTGAAAGGAAACTAGAATCATGAAAAAACTCATCTCATTGTTTCTCGTAGCAGTTATGGTGCTTGGTTTTTCAGCTTGTGCTCCTCAGCAGACCACAGCAGCACAGATTTCTGTTTGTCTTGCTTCCGAGCCCGATACACTTGACCCCGCACTTAACTCTGCAGTTGACGGCGCAACAATGATTATCCACCTTTTCTCCGGTCTTGCAAAGTGGAGTCAGAAGGCAGACGGTACTCTTGAAATCGTTGCCGATTGCGCTAAGGAACTTACCGCTCCCGTAACAAACGAAGACGGTACAGTTACCTACACCTATACCCTTAAGGACGGCTTAAAGTGGTCCGACGGTAAGGATCTTAAGGCTTCTGATTTCGTATTTGCTTGGAACAGAGCTGCTTCCTATACTCTTGGTGCTGACTACGGCTATATGTTTGACGTAGTTAAAGGCTACAACGAGATTTGGGAAACCGTACCTTCCGGTGAAGTTGACGCTGACGGCAACCCCATCGAAGTTCAGAAGAACCCCGATGCTAAGCTTGCTGTTGAAGCTCCCGACGATAAGACAATCGTTGTAACTCTTAACAACGCTGTTGCTTATTGGAACGAGCTCCTTGCATTCCCCACATACGCTCCTGTTCGTGAGGATGTTGTTGCTTCTGAAGGCTGGGCAACCAGTCCCGCAACTTACGTTGGTAACGGCGCTTACAAGATCACATCTTGGGAGCACGATAGCCTTATCGTTCTTGAGAAGAACGAAAACTATCACGATGCCGCTAAGGTAACAATGCCCAAGATCAATTGCTATCTCTCCGACGATCAAAACAATATGCTTGCTAACTTCCAGAACAATTCTTGGCAGCTTATTGATGACGTTCCCACCCAGGAAATCGACAATCTTAAGGCAAACTATGCTAACGAATTCAAGATTGTTGGTCAGATTGGTACATATTATGTATGCTGGAACGTAAACGAAAACATTCTTCCTGCTAACACAACACTTACTGGTGTTGAAGCTGAAAAGGCTCAGCAGGAAATCCGTACAGCTATGGGCTTACTCTTCGATCGTAACCACATCGTTGAGCAGGTTTCCAAGGCTGGTGAAGTTCCCGCTTCCTCCTTCGTAGCAATGGGTATGACCAACCCCGACGGTACCGAGTTCTATAAGACCGCAGGCGACAATGACGGTTTTGACGGTTACTATAACGTTGCTAAGGACGCATTTACTGCAAACTTTAATTCTGCAGTTGAAACTCTTAAAAAGTACTATACCTATGATGAAGCAACCAAGAAGTTTACTGACGTTCCTTCATTAACCTACATCTACAACACTTCCGACGCTCACAAGGCTATCGGTGAATATCTCCAGGCAGCTCTTGGTACCGTTGGTATCACAATGACCATGGAGAACCAGGAGTGGGCAACATTCCTTAACACTCGTAAGAACGGTGATTACTCCGTTGCACGTAATGGTTGGGTTGCTGACTACAATGATCCTATCTGCTTCTTAGATATGTGGATCACAAACTCCGGTAACAACGACATTCAGTTTGGTAAGGGTGCACATGCAAATCTTGCTATGTACAATCTTGACCTTACTGCATTAGGTTACGACATCAAGGTTGAAAACGGTACTTGGGCTCAGACCTATGACGTTCTTATTTCAACCATCAAGTCCTGCACAAATAACGAAACTCGTTATAAGCTCATGCACATTGCAGAAGATATGCTTATGTCAACCGGTTGTATCGTTCCTATCTACTACTACACCGACCTTTACATGATCGATGACAGCGTAGACGGTTTCTATTCCAACCCCCTTGGCTATAAGTACATCATGTACACTACTATTAAATAATAGATAGTAAAGCATAATAAAAAACCACTAGTTCATCTAGTGGTTTTTTTATTTACCTTTTGCAGCTTTTTAAGCACAAGAAAATGCTTGATATTCAAAAAATATTATTGATATTCAAAGGAACTATACGAGCATCCTACAAAAATATTTCTTGCGTTCTACATAAAAACACACGGTAAAGAAGCATCATACGTTTAACGCAAAACACACAGCCAAGAAGCACCTTATGCTTAACGTAACACATAACAAAGAAACACATTTTGTTCAACGTAAAATATATATTCAACGGAAAAACAATATAATAAAAAGGCACTTGACCCGCAAGTGCCTTTTGCTTTAAAAAGTAGATTAACCTTCGTAATTATATCCTGCTTCAAGAGCCTTTAAGTTCATATCAAGCAATTCAGCACGCCTTGCTGATACTATCTTCTTTAAGGTATCAACCATACCGTCAAAGGAGAGAACGCCCGTTTCTTTAAGCATTTTGCCAACCATAATCATATTAGCCAACGTAGGAACGCCTGCATCAATAGCCATTTGTGTTGCGGGAATATAAAATGCCTTAACATCTTCCCTATTAACCTTACGCTTAATTAAGGTGCTGTCAATAAAAATGCTTCCGCCGGAAACAGTTGCATCTTCATATTTATCAAGTGAAGGAAGATTCATCGCCATAAGCACGTCAGGATTAGCTACTATCGGTGAACCTACAGGCGTATCGCTTAAAATAACACTGCAGTTAGCAGTACCGCCACGCATTTCAGGACCGTAGGAGGGCAACCAGCTTAATTCCTTGCCTTCTACAAGACCTTTATATGCAATAAACTTACCTGCAAACAAAACGCCTTGACCACCAAAGCCTGCAATAAGAATTTGAGTTGTCATTTTTTAGTCCTCCTTCTTTGCGGCGCTTTTATCCTTATATACACCTAAAGGATAATAAGGCAACATTTTTTCATCAATCCATTCAAGAGCCTTCTGGGGCGTCATTCCCCAGTTTGTAGGGCACGAAGAAACGATTTCAACAAGTGAGAAGCCTTTTCCTTCGGTTTGGTTCTTAAATGCCTTTAAAATGGCCTTTTTGGCGTTTCTGATGTTTTTAACATTGTTAACCGCAACACGCTCGATATATTCAGGACCGTCAAGGGAGGAAAGTAACTCGCTTACTTTAATCGGGAAGCCCTGAGTTAAAACGTCACGACCGTAAGGAGAGGTCTGTGTTACCTGACCGGGAAGCGACGTAGGTGCCATTTGACCGCCTGTCATACCGTAAATTGCATTGTTAACAAAAATAATAGTGATGTTTTCATTTCTTGTAGCGGCGTGTACTGTTTCTGCCATACCGATAGAAGCAAGGTCGCCGTCGCCTTGATAAGTAAAGATGATATTTTCGGGCATTGCGCGCTTTAAGCCTGTAGCAATAGCAGGTGCTCTGCCGTGAGCGGCTTCCACCATATCGCAAGCAAAATAATCATATGCCATAACTGCACAGCCAACGGGAGCAACGCCGATAGTGTTACCTTCAATGCCAAGCTCGTCAATAGCTTCAGCTACAAGGCGGTGAATAATACCGTGAGTGCAACCGGGACAATAGTGAAAGGTTGCATCAGTTAAAGCCTTCGGTTTTTCAAACACTTTCATTATTTTGCCTCCTTTACAAGTTTTTCTATGGTTTCGAGCACGTGCTCAGGTGTGGGAATCATACCGCCACTGCGGTTGCAAAGCTCTACGGGACGCTTGCATTCAGTTGCAAGCTTGATATCTTCTATCATCTGACCCATTGAAAGCTCAACGGAAACAAAGCCTTTAACCTTATCTGCGGCGCTTCTTAAAGCTTTTGTGGGGAATGGCCAAAGTGTTATGGGGCGAATCAAGCCAACCTTTATGCCTGCCTTTCTTGCGGCTGTAACAGCGTTTTTAGAAACACGTGCAGCAATACCAAAGGCAACAACACAGTATTCGGCGTCCTCCATCATATATTCTTCCCATAAGCATTCATTTTCTTCAATTTGCTTATAGCGGGCAAATCTTTCAATATTGGTTTGCTCTAATTTCTCGGGGTTAAGATACAGAGAGTTAATAACGTTGTGCTTTCTCTTCATCTTTGTTCCCGTTACTGCCCAAGGCTTATCTACTGTTTTTTCTTCAATTTCGGGCAATTCAACAGGCTCCATCATTTGACCCATTGTACCGTCAGCAAGAAGCATCGCAGGAACTCTGTATTTATCGGAAAGGTCGAAAGCCTTAACTGTTAAATCTGCCATTTCTTGAACAGAAGCAGGGGCAAGAACGATTAAGTGATAGTCACCGTGTCCGCCGCCCTTTGTTGCCTGAAAATAGTCAGACTGTGAAGGCTGAATACCACCAAGACCGGGGCCGCCACGCTGAACGTTAACGATTAAAGCGGGCAAATCTGCACCGGCAATATACGAAATACCTTCTTGCTTTAAGGAAATTCCGGGGCTTGAAGAGGACGTCATAACTCTAAAACCTGCGCCCGCAACACCGTAAACCATATTTATTGCTGAAACTTCACTCTCTGCCTGAAGAAATGTACCGCCGATTTTGGGCATACGCTTTGCCATATAAGCGGCAATTTCAGTTTGGGGAGTAATAGGATAACCAAAATAAAGCTTGCAGCCTGCTTTAATAGCGGCTTCTGCAATAGCTTCATTACCCTTCATTAAAACCTTTTCTGCCATATTTATCTCCAATCTGCTAAATTAGCTTAAACTTATTTTTCAACTGTTATAACGCAATCAGGGCACATTGTTGCACAGAAAGCGCAACCGATGCACTTTTCTTGGTCAGTCATTTCTGCAGGAGAATGACCTTTCGCGTTAAGCTTATCTTTTGCTAAAATCAAAATCTTTTTAGGGCAAGCCTCTACACAAAGACCGCAGCCCTTGCAAGCGTCTGCATTAAAAGTAACCTTTGCCATTTTAAGACTCCTTTATATCAAAATATTTTTCCTGCAAGCTCAAAGAAAAGCTGTCAGGAACATTATTTATACCTTCTTTTACGGAATTGAACAATATAGGCAATCCCGAAATTTGCGAGAGCTCCTCAGCTTTTTCTATAGAAGCTAAAACTGTTTCGCTTGTGGTATCGTTACCAAGATTAGAATTGTTAATTATTGTAGTGAACTTAATTGAAGCGGCTTGTTCAATTTCCCGCATAATCTCCAATGCTTCCTCTGCTGTTTGTGTTAGCGGACGATAGAAATTAACTACAAAGCACATTTCATAGTTATTTTCTTCCTTGATGCTCGGTGCGTATCTGCCAAGAGCATAAGCGCCTCGGTCATCACCGCCAACGTCAAGCACCGCAAGTGCGTCTTTTCGCTGAATAACACCGTAAATTTCTTGAGGAAGTGCAGGCAAATCAACGTTTGTGTTGGCAAAAGCAGGTGAAATAAGTTCAACCCCTGCATTTTCAAGCTCTTTGGCGCTATCCTTTGTTCTGAAATACGGGTTAACAATATCTAAATCGGCAATACGCACGTTAAAACCGTCTTGCTTCATTTTAAGTGCAAGGTTTACGGCAATGTTTGTTTTTCCACTGCCGTAATGTCCTGCAATAATATAAACACGTTTATAATCAGCCATTGCAAACCTTTACAAGCCAATTATGCTTGTCTTCAATTTTGCCCCATTGAATACCCGTAAGATTGTCGTAAAGCTTTTGGGTAAGAGCGCCGATTTTGTTATCAGAAACGGTATATTCCTTACCGTCATAGAAAAGATGACCAATAGGTGAAACAACAGCAGCAGTACCTGTTCCCCATGCTTCTTCAAGAGTACCGTTTTCGGCAGCTTCAAAAAGCTCGTCAACGCTGAATAAGCGTTCTTCAACCTCGTATCCCCACTCTTTTAAAAGCTCGATACAAGATTTTCTTGTAATACCGGGTAAAACTGAGCCGGTAAGAGCGGGAGTGATGATTTTGCCGTTCACCTTGAACATAACGTTCATACTACCAACTTCTTCAATATACTTTCTGTCAACACCGTCAAGCCAAAGCACTTGAGTGTAGCCTCTTTCTTCTGCTCTTTGACCTGCACGAAGGCTTGCCGCATAGTTACCGCCGCACTTAGCATAACCTGTGCCACCGCGAACCGCACGAACGTCAACGTTTTCAATAGCAATTTTAACAGGGTTAATGCCTTCGGCATAATAAGCGCCTACAGGCGAACAAATTACTGCAAAGGTTGCATTATGAACGGCGTGAACACCTAAATGGGGGTCGTTACCGAACAAGAAAGGTCTGAGATAAAGCGACGTGCCCTCAGAAGACGGAACCCAATCCTTTTCAAGCTCAACAAGAGTTTTTAAAATTTCAAGACAGCCTTCCTCGTCAAGAGCGGGCAAGCAAAGACGCTCTGCAGAATTATTAAGACGCTTAATGTTTTCCATAGGTCTAAAAAGTGCAATTTCGCCATTTTCTGTGCGATATGCCTTCATACCTTCAAAGATTTCTGCGCCATAGTGAAGTACTGTAGATGCAGGATGAATTGCAATAGGACCAAAAGGAACGATTCTTGCATCATACCAGCCTTTTTCATCTGAATAGTCCATAAGGAACATATGGTCGGTGAAAACTTTACCAAAGCCAAGCTTTGATTCATCGGCGGGATGAGCCTTAGGAGTTGTTGTTTTTGTTACTGAAATTTCATACTTCATTTTAATACTCTCCTATTATAATTTATTTCTTTGAATTTTTCCGCTGGTAGTTTTAGGAAGCTCGTCCCTGAAAACTACTACACGGGGATATTTGTAAGGTGCGGTACGTTGTTTAACGTACTCTTGAATTTCTTTCTTAAGCTCGTCAGTAGCTTCTGTTCCTTTAACAAGCACAATACTTGCTTTAACTACCTGACCGCGAACTTCATCAGGTTCAGCAGAAACGCCGCACTCAAGCACATAAGGAAGCTCCATAATAACGTTTTCAATTTCAAAAGGACCGATACGGTAACCTGAAGACTTAATAACGTCATCCACTCTGCCTACGTACCAGAAATAGCCGTCCTCATCGCGCCAAGCAGTATCGCCTGTGTGATAGAAGCCATCGTGCCAACATTCAGCAGTTTTTTCTTCATCAGTATAATAGCCGTTGAATAAGCCGCAAGGTGTTTTTTCGGAAACGTTAATAACAATTTCGCCAACCTCACCTACAGCTACGGGTTCGCCGTTTGAATCAACGAGCTGAATATCGTAAAGCGGTACGGGCTTACCCATTGAGCCAAGCCTTGACTTTGTACCTGCCAGATTAGCAACTGCAACAGTAGTTTCTGTCTGTCCAAAGCCTTCCATTATCTGCAGGCCCGTTGCAAGCTCAAATTGCCTGAAAACCTCGGGGTTTAAGGCTTCGCCTGCGGTAGTCATATGTTCAATGGTAGATAAATCAAATTTTGAAATATCCTGCTTTACCATCATTCTTAAAATTGTAGGCGGAGCACAGAAGGTTGTGATGCCGTATTTTTTAAACATGGGCAAAATGTCATTTGCATCAAAGCGGTCAAAATCATAAACGAAAATACCTGCTTCACAGAGCCATTGACCGTAAAGCTTACCCCATGCCGCCTTCGCCCAACCTGTATCAGCAACGGTTAAGTGCAATCCGTCGGGATTTACACAATGCCAATATTTAGCCGTTACAAAATGACCGAGAGGATATTTGTAATTATGCACTGCTAATTTGGGGTTGCCCGTTGTACCTGACGTAAAGTACATAAGCATTGGGTCGCTGCCACAAGCAGTATTTTCATCTTTATACATTTTTCCTGTATAAAGACTATATTCTTCATCAAAATTGCGCCAGCCTTCACGGCTTTTACCTACAATGATTTTTGTTTCAAGGATAGGACTTAATTCTGCCGCCTTATCAACCTCATCAGCAACAATTCCGTCGCTTGTACAAACAACCATTTTTACGCCTGCCTTGTTGAATCGATACGTAATATCGTGTTCCTTTAACTGATTAGTTGCGGGAATTGCAATAGCGCCGATTTTATGAAGTGCAAGTATAGCGTACCAGAACTGATAATGACGCTTTAAAATAAGCATTACCTTATCGCCTTTTTTAATTCCTAAAGACTTAAAGTAGTTTGCTGTTTGAGAAGATGCACGTTTAAGCTCACCAAAAGTGATTCTCTTTTCTGTTTTATCTTCAGCAATATGCATTATTGCAGTCTTTTCGGGGTACTCCCGACCTAATTTATCAATAACGTCAAAGGCAAAGTTAAAGGTTTCTTCATTTTTGAAGGAAATAGACTTTAAAACACCGTTTTCGTCTTCAACGGGAATAATATAATCTTCCCAAATGCGTTTTTGTTGCTTTTCCTGCTTTTTGCTTGGTGCAAAAATCACGTCACGAGCACCGCCGTGAACGAGCTTTGCCGCATTATCATTTGAATTAAGCACAAACGCATAGAAAATACAATCGCTGTTTTCAACGGCAATCATACCGTGAGGCATAGAGCTGTCGTAATAAATGCTGTCGCCCTCGTGCAAAATTTCAACGTGGTCACCCACCTGAACCTTAAGAGCACCCTTTACAACGATATCACATTCCTGACCCTCGTGAGTAGTAAGCTCAATTTCCTTGTTCTGTGCATTTTCATCATAGTGAAAAACAACGTACAAAGGCTCTGCAATACGGTTTTTAAAGGTAGGTGCAAGGTTATAGTAGGTCATTCCGTGCGCCTTTTGAATTTCCTGACCTTCGCCGGCACGGGTAACGGTGTAGCCTGCAAGACGAGGGCTTGTGCCTTCGATAATATCAGTAACGTCAACGTTAAGTGCTATTGCGCATTTATACAAAAACGCAAAGTTCAAGTCACTTTCCCCCGCTTCACAAGAAGAATACTCTTCTAATGAAACACCGGTTTTAGTTGCCATTTCTTGTTGAGAAAGTCCAATAATTTCACGCAAGGTTTTAATTCTTTGGGCCATCTCCCGAATCTTGAATTCAAGTCCGGTTGCTGTTTTCATAAAAAACTCCTCCACGGTTGAGACGGAAAAAATAACAAAAGCCCGCCTCAAAGATATGATAACTTTGAGACGAGCTAAATTACCCGCGGTACCACTCAAATTGCGTAGCAATAAGCCACGCCCCTCAGACTCGAACAAGCCTTATGCGTTTACGCAGCAATCACGGAAAGGTTCTACTTAAGCAAAAAGCTCTTTCTTCCTTTCGGCTCAGAAGCTACAAGCAGACTGACTTTCGCAACGGCTCGCACCACCCGCCGTTTCTCTTTGCCGAAAAGCCAGAAGCCCTCTTCGTCAATGCCTTTTAAATTAAAAAAATTATATCATATCTTAGCTAAAACTGTCAATCAGTTTTTTAAAGTTTATTGCGTTGAATCTTTCCGCTGATAGTTTTAGGCAGCTCATCGCAAAATACAATAATTCTCGGGTATTTATACGGTGCAGTGTGGGACTTAACGTACTCTTGAATTTCCTTTTTAAGTTCCTCTGTGCCCTCTGTTCCCTTGGTTAAAACAATGCTTGCCTTGACAACCTGACCTCGAATCTCATCAGGTGCCGCAGAAACGCCGCATTCAAGCACGTAAGGAAGTTCCATAATTACACTTTCGATTTCAAAGGGGCCTATACGATAACCAGAGGATTTGATAACGTCATCAATACGGCTTACGTACCAGAAGTAGCCGTCCTCGTCGCGCCAGGCAGTATCACCTGTGTGATACATTCCGTCGTGCCAGGCTTCGTCCGTAAGTTCTTTGTTGTTGTAATATTCCTTAAACAATCCGCAAGGAACTGTTTTATCGGTTCTGATTACAATTTCACCTGTTTCGCCGCTTGGAACGCTATTTCCGTCAGGGTCAACTATATCCACGTCAAACTGTGGCGAAGCAAGACCCATTGAACCGATTTTGGGCTTTGTTCCCCTTAAATTACAAATAGTAAGAGTAGTTTCCGTCTGACCGAAGCCTTCCATAATTTCAAGACCCGTAGCGGCCTTAAATTGTTTATAAACTTCAGGGTTCAATGCTTCACCCGCTGTTGTTATGTAATGAAGCGAAGAGAAATCATATTTTGACAAATCTTCTTTAATAAACATACGGAGCATAGTAGGCGGTGCGCAGAACGTTGTTATACCGTACTTTTTAAACATAGGAAGAATGTCGTGGGCATCAAAGCGGTCAAAGTCATATACAAACACAGCGCCTTCGCAAAGCCACTGCCCGTAAAGCTTGCCCCAAAGAGATTTACCCCAACCCGTATCGGAAATTGTAAAATGCAAGCCATCGCGTTCGCAACAATGCCAGTATTTAGCCGTTACAAAATGACCTAAGCCGTAAGTGTGCCTGTGACATGCCATTTTGGGATTGCCGGTTGTACCTGACGTAAAGAACATAAGGGCTGCATCGTCACCGCCCGGGGTATCGTCAGTACGCTCGAATTTGCTTGAAAAACGGGCAAACTCGCTATTAAAATCGTGCCAATTTTCTCGCGGATTACCCACGATAATTTTATGTTCAAGGCAAGGACAATTTTGTGCGGCGTTTTCTACAATTTGCGTTGTATCTCCGTCGCTTGTACAAACAATAGCCTTAACCCCTGCGGCGTTAAAACGATATTCAAAATCGTGTTCCTTTAACTGATTAGTTGCGGGAATTGCCACAGCACCTATTTTGTGCAGGGCAATCATTGAAAACCAGAATTGATAGTGGCGTTTTAAAACAAGCATAACCTTATCGCCCTTTTTAATTCCAAGGGAAGTAAAATAGTTAGCGCATTGGTTAGAAGCCTTTTTAATATCCTTAAACGAAAATTTACGCTCATTATGGTTTTTATCAACGTAAACCATAGCAGTTTTATCAGGATAAGCCTTGGCTATTTCATCAACAATATCAAAACCGAAATTGAATTTTTCGATATTTTTAAACTTAATATCGGTTAATGCACCGTTTTCGTCTTCAGTACACTCAATAAACTTTTCGCAAATGAGCTTTTGGGAAGACTGTGCAGACACGATGCTTTCTCTTACAGTTTCTTCCTTTGTATCTTCTCCGGGAAGAACAACTGCACAGAAAACGCAATCGGCACCGTCAACAGCTATCATACCGTGGGGTGTTGAACTATCGTAATAAATGCTGTCACCCTCGTTTAAAATTTCAATATGGTCGCCTATCTGCACCTTTAACTTACCGCTTAAAACAAGGTCAAATTCCTGTCCGCTATGCTTTGTTAAGTGAATGGGCATATTTTGCTGTGCAGGAGAATATTCATATCTAACCCAATAAGGCTCGGCAATTTTATCTCTGAATTTAGGAGCAAGGTTTTTAATGTCAATACCCTTTTCTTTGGCAGTATCCTGACCCTGACCTTTGCGGGTAACAGTATAACTTGAAAGTCTTGCACCTTTACCTTCCAAAAGTTCTGTAAGCTCCACGTCAAACAAAAGAGCACACTTGTGAATAAAAGTAAAAGGAATATCTTTTTCACCGTTTTCAAACGCAATATATTCTTCAACAGAAACTTCTGTTTTTTGCGCTGTTTCTTCAACAGAAAATCCCATAATCTCGCGCATTTCCTTAATACGTGATGCGATTTCCATTAAACGTGTCAATGTGGTGTTAGTTTTCATTTTACTCACTCCTTAAAAAAATAAAGACTCGTCTCAAAAACTTTGAGACGAGTCTTGAAAAAACAATTCCCGCGGTACCACTCAAATTGCACAAAATTCATTGTGCCACTTCAGGCTCACACAAGCCCTTTGCCTTTACGCAGCAATCACGGAAGGCATCTACTTGTTCAAAAACTTTCGGACCTTCAGCTCAGAAGTGATGGGATTTTTCAGTACTTACTTATCGGGCTTCCACCATCCCCGACTCTCTATAAAGCGCCAACCGAATCCGTCTTCGTCATAGCTTTTATAAATTATGTGCTAATAATAGCACAATATAATATGGTTGTCAACTATTTTTTACAATTAAACTGCCTAAAATAGCGTGTTTTAGTCTAACCCTAATTGCTTAATAGAATCCTCACGCATTTTGTATTTTAAAATTTTTCCCGCAGCATTCATTGGAAAATCTTTTACAAAGATAAAATACCTTGGAACCTTGTGTTTTGCCATGTGTTCTTCACCATAGGCGCGCATATCAGCTTCTAAAGCTTCTTCGCCTTTTTTAAGCACAATCCAAGCGCAAGCTTCTTCACCGTAACGGGCATCGGGCACACCTACTACCTGAACGTCTTTAACCTTTGAATGAGTAAGATAGAATTCCTCAATTTCTCTTGGATAAAGGTTTTCACCACCGCGAATAATCATATCTTTCAAGCGGCCTGTAACCTTATAATATCCGTCGGAAGTTCTGCAGCAGATGTCACCGCTGTGAAGCCAACCGTCTTTATCAATAGTTTGTTCAGTAGCCTTGGGCATTTTATAGTAGCCCTTCATAATATTATAGCCCCTTGCAACAAACTCACCGTTTTCGCCGTCAGGGAGTTCTTCGCCTGTTTCGGGATCAATAATTTTACATTCAACGCCGGGGAAAGCGCTTCCAACGGTTTCAACTCTATGGTCCAAGTCCTCATTAACCTCACCCATTGTGCAGCCGGGAGAAGCTTCCGTTTGACCGTAAACGCTTATAATTTCCGACATATTCATTTCTTTTGCGGCTCTGCGCATAAGGTCGGGAGGACAGTTAG
This sequence comes from Clostridia bacterium, assembly GCA_045594045.1. Taxonomy (GTDB): domain Bacteria; phylum Bacillota; class Clostridia; order Christensenellales; family QALW01; genus UMGS1322. The sequence continues at coordinate 29,051 of JAZNXV010000024.1, read as the reverse complement.
CGCCTGCCATAATACCTGTTCGCATATATGAAAAATCGGTTTTTGCAAAATCAGCGTGATTAAACATCGCAATAAACATTGTAGGAACGCCGTTAAAGCAAGTAATTTTTTCGTCGTTTATGCAAGCCAAAGAAGACTTTGGTGAAAAATACGGCATAGGACAAATCGTACCACCGTGTGTCATAAGATTCGTCATAGAAAGCACCATACCGAAACAATGGAACATGGGCACTTGTATCATCATTCTGTCGGCAGTAGAAATGTCCATTCTATCGCCTATAATTTTGCCGTTATTTATAATGTTGTTGTGGGTAAGCATAACGCCTTTAGGGAAGCCCGTTGTGCCTGACGTATATTGCATATTGCAAACGTCATTTGTCTTAACCTTTGAAGCTCTGCGGCGTACTTCTTCGTAAGGCACAAGCCTTGCACGCTGGCTAAACTCATCCCACTCAAGACAACCGTTCATCTTAAAGCCTACGGTAATTACGTTACGCAAGAAAGGTAATTTCTTTGAATATAACGGTTTACCCGCTTCCAAGGAACTAAGTTCAGGGCAAAGTTCTTCAATGATTTCCTTGTAGTTTGAATCTTTACAAGAGTCAATCATAACAAGAGTATGAGTGTCTGATTGACGAAGCAAATATTCAGCCTCGTGAATTTTGTAGGCAGTATTAACAGTAACTAAAACTGCACCTATTTTAACCGTTGCCCAGAAAGTTAAAAACCACTGTGGAATATTTGTTGCCCAAATTGCAACGTGATGCCCGGGCTTAACACCTACTGAAATAAGAGCCGCGGCAATTTTATCAACGTCATCTCTGAATTCAGAATAAGTTCTTGTATAGTCAAGAGTAGTGTATTTAAAGGCGTACTGGTCAGGATATCTTTCAACCATTTCGTCAAGAACCTGCGAAAAGGTAATATCAAGAACGTCATATTTCTTCCAAGGGAAAGTTCCTGTTTTTGCACGGTTATAATAAACTTCCTTTTGTTTAACATCATTAATTGAGTTATTAGCCATAAAGCTTACAAAATGTGTTAAAACAATATCGGGGTTAGTAATCTCGTCATTCCAATCAACGCATACAAAACCGTCATAATTAAGTGATTTTAAAGCGTTCATAAAATCAGTTACAGGCAATTCGCCTTCGCCCAAAATCACGTTTTTATCATCTTTTTTATCGCCAATACGCACGTATTCAATATACGCACCAAGAGTTTGAATGGTGTTATCGGCAGTTTCTTTTGCTGTGAAAAAAGTTTCGCGTATATTCCACGCAACGCCTATTGTGGCAGTGCCGAAAACACTAATAACTTCGAGCACCTTTTTTGTATCAGCCAAAGGACCTGCAGTTTCAAGCAAAATAGAAACCTCAAACTGCTCTGCCAAAGTAATAGCAGGGGCAAAAATAGCTTTAAGCTCTTCAAAGTCGCAGATTTCTTCAAAGCTTACAACCACCGCAGGAATTGCCGCAGTTGCCGCCATAGAAACGTAATTTTTTATTATTTCGCCATCAAAGCCACTTTTAATGGGGGTTGGACAAGTTAAAGCGCTGATTTCAATATGCCTGTTAACAAGCTTTCGTTTAGCGCCACTTAATTCGCCGGAGTGAAAAATGCTATCGTTATGCAGAGTTTTTTCACTTTCCGCATCAAAAATTTCAAAGCCCGAAAACTCGTACTCAGCAGTTTTATTACACAAATCTACAAAAGAAGTCGCTTGAACATTTTTAGTTGAAAACGCAAGTTTCATATTAGTTTTCCTCATAAACAATTTTGTTAAGTGCATTTATGTAAGCACGAATACAAGCACCGATAATATCCGTTGATATTCCGTTGCCCGAATAAAGCTTGCCTGATGCTCTCAATCTGATAAGTGATGAGCCCATAGCCTCTCTTCCCTTTGTAACGGACTGAATCTGGAAATCATCAAGCTCGTAATGATGACCGACAATCTGCTCAATAGCGTGGAATGCCGCGTCAATAGGGCCGTCACCTGTGCTTACACCGCTTAATGTTTCACCGTCACGCTCCAAAACAATATTTGCAGTTGCGGTAATAATGTTACCGCTATTCACTACGTAGCTAACAAGGTGATAAGTTGAAGGAACTTGCATTGCGCTTGTTGCAATAATAGCTTCAAGCTCCTTCGTGCCAATGCTTGATTTTTTGGCGCAAACACGTTTAAATTCTTCAAATACTTTGCCACAATCCTCGTCGGAAAGTTCATATCCAAGAGCACGGGCATTAACGGCAATATCCTTAATCGTGCTGTTGTTATCAAGAACCGTACTGTTACCGTCACTTGCAATCGATTCAACACCCTCTACAGCGCAAGTCGAACACATTTGATTTAATGCGTGATGAATTTTTGTGCTGTCCAACGAAATTTTGCCGTTAAGCTTATCACCTTTTGCTCTAAAAATATCAGCAAGTGAATCTGCCGTAAGCATATTTCCAAATATAGCTGTTTTAACACCGTCGGCACCGGCTTTAACTGCTTCGGTTGCACAAGCCGCCGCCATATTTAAAGCGTTTGAAGGCTGAACGTAAACCTTTATATCGCACTTTGCTTTAATCGCCTGAACTGTTGCAACAAAATCTTCGGGGAAAAAGCTACCGCTGTCATCACAAACAGTAACAGCTTCTGCGCCGTTTTCATAGGCAATAAGCGCACACTCTGCCAAAAAGCCTTCTTCAGCTCTTGTGGCATCCTTTGCAACAAATTCAACCGATGCACCGAGATTTTTTGCATTTGCACAAAGCTCGCCGATTTTTTGAAGCATAACAGCAGCTTTTAAGTGATACTGATACTCCATCTGCACCGTAGAAATGGGCAAAACAACTTGGATTTTGGGATTTTTTGCATCTTTAATCATATTCCAGGAAGCTTCGATATTTTCGCTGTTGCTTACAGAAACGTTAATTCCGCACTTTTTAACTGTAGATGCTATTGTTTTATAAATAACAGCACTTTCTTTATCGCAGGTTACTTCGGGAAGTTCGATAACGTCCACCCCGCAATCATCAAGGCAAGCGGCAATATTCAGTTTTTCTCTGAAGGTAAGCTCCTTTTTAATTTCTTCCGCAACGAAAAATGAAACGTCCGATACAATGATTTTTTTCATAAAAATACTCCTTAAATAGAATTAAATGTCCGTAAAAACAAAAAAACCGCAAAGAAATAACTCTTTGCGGGATGATTGATAAATTCAACCACGGTACCACCCGAATTGCTTTAATTAAAAAGCCACTTAATAGGTTCTAACAAACCCTTGGTCTGTTACGGGACCGCCCGAGATTTCTTACTAAAATTCCGAAACCCTGCTCCGATACGAGACAACATAAGCGCAACCTATCGTTTTGCACCAACCAACGACTCTCTTTAAGCGCTGACAGCTTACATTTAATATCTTCACCGCATTTAATTTTTAATTTTAAATCATATTATCCTATTTTACTATATCTGTCAAGCATTTTTTATATTTTTTCACCTAAAATACAAAGCGCATTTTTATAGCCTATTTTTTCCTTATCAGCAAAAGAAATGTTTAAAGACAAAAAATACTCTGCTTCTTTTTGCGGGTCCCAAATAGGAAAATCACTACCGAACAGAAGCCTGTCAGCACCATAGGCGTTTATATATTTATAAATGCCATCCGTGCGCATAAACATTCTTGAGCTTGAAATATCAAAATAACAGTTTGTGTCTTTTAAAAGAGCCAACGCCTCATCAAAAAGCATCCAACCGCCTAAATGTGCGCCTATTACGGTAAGCTTTGGAAAATTATCAATTATTCTTTTAAGCCTTCGAGGGTGCGAAAAATCGTATCGCGGATCTCCGCAGTGAATAAGTATCGGCAATTTTCCTTGTATTGCGTCGTACATAGGAAAAAGCCTTTCATCATCCATATTAAATTTTTGAGTGTCAGGATGAATTTTTACTCCCTTTAAGCCTACTGACGAAATAAACTCAATTTCCTCTGAAATATTTTCCATTCCCGCGTGGACTGTTCCAAAGCCGTAAAACTCTTTATGCAAGCTTAATTCATTTAAAATGCCTTGATTTACATGGCGCACGTGTTCTGGTTTAAGCGCCACGGGCAAAATTACGTAGTTTTCTATCCCTGCATTCCTACCACATTCAAGCAAAACCTTGCTTGTTCCTATTTTTCCGCCTAAGCCCTCTTTTAAATCATAAAATCCAACTACGTTTTCAGTAGCACGCTGGGCTATCTTTTCGGGATATACGTGTGTATGAAAGTCAATTATCTTCATTTATATTTCCTATTATACAATAAAAGCTGTTTAAAAATCTTAACGTTAAAACAAATTAAAAAAGCTGACCAAGAATTTAATCAAAATCCAACTCACAAAAACCGTTTTTAGTTAAAATGCTTCTTTTTGTAAAGCCAACGTTTTTAGCTAATTGCTCCGCCATACTGTATCCGCAGTCAAGAAAATATTTGTTATGGCAATCACTGTTAAAAATGATTTTACCGCCTTTATTCTTTATCATTTCCAAAATAGCCCTTGCAGGATACGGAGTTGTGCGGTGTCCTCGTGCTATTGCGCCTGTATTGATTTCAAAGGGTTTTTGACATTTTACAAGTGCATCAACCGCATTTTCAGCAATATAAAGATACTTATCGTCCTCTTTAATATCCAACATTTCAAAAAATTTGCTTATCAAATCAAAGTGACCGATAATATCGCAAGACGTTCTTTCGAAAATCTCCCCTACCAAGTCATAATACGCCTTGGCATAACCGTAGAAATCTCCTTTGAAATAAAAATCAACGTTCTCTTTAAACCGCTTAACGTTTTCGTCTACCGCAAGATAGTTGCCGTCCTTTAAAACGTAATGAACCGAGCCGATTTTATAATCAAACTCAACCATATCTTTAACGGAAAAAAAATCTTGCTCAACACCGCAAAAAATTTGAAGTTTATCAGAAAATTTGTCTTTCAGCTTATTAACGTCAGAAATATATTCAGTTGTGTTTTGTCTGTTCATCCAATAAGCATCGCTTAAACCGCTTCCCACGTTATCGATAAATGCGTGACCTGAAAACCCAAGATGTGTAAAGCCTATTTTTACTGCCTGTTCTGCTATCTCATCAGGGGTATTTTTTCCGTCGCAATACTTTGTGTGAACGTGAAAACTCTCTCTAATCACTTAGTCATTTTCTCCTGTTTAACCTTATGGTCAATGATATGGCGTGAAGCAAGCTCCTTTTGAATATCTTTTACGGAAATACCCATATCCACCATTAAAACCATTAAATGATATGCTAAATCAGCAATTTCATAAACAGTTTCGGCCTTATCGTCTGCTTTACCGCCGATAATGACCTCCGTGCTTTCTTCGCCAACCTTTTTCAAAATCTTATCTCTGCCTTTAGAGAAAAGATAAGTAGTATATGAGCCCTCAGGCATATCTTTTTTTCTGCCTTCCAGAAGTTCGTACAATCCTTCCATTGAGAACTCACTAAGTTCATCACTATGCCAAACGTCTTTTGTAAAGCAAGAATCGCTACCTGTATGGCAAGCAGGACCGTCCTTTTCGACCATTACAACAAGAGCATCATTATCGCAATCGGCAGTAATTGAAACAATGTGCTGATAGTTTCCGCTTGTTTCTCCTTTAAGCCACAATTCCTGGCGGCTTCTGCTATAGAAGCAAGTTAAACCTTTTTTCATAGAAATTCCAAGGCTTTCTTTATTCATATAAGCAAGTGTAAGCACTTTTTTTGAATATGCATCAACAACGATAGCAGGAATAAGACCTTTTTCATCAAAATTTAAAGCATTAATATCTAACATTATTTCAACCTCACTTGAATATTATTTTCCTTTAATTCTTTCTTTAAATCATCAATAGCGATTTCACCAAAGTGAAATACCGATGCCGCTAAGCCTGCGCTTATATCAGGCACTTTTTTAAACAGTTCCACAAAATGCTTCTTTGAACCTGCACCGCCCGAAGCAACTACAGGCACATTTACAACGCTTAAAACCTTTTCAAGCATTTCGATGTCAAACCCACCCTTAACGCCATCAGTGTCAATAGAATTTACAACTATTTCTCCTGCGCCTAAATCACAGCCGCGTTTAACCCAATCAATAGCTTCAATTCCTGTATCATCTCTACCGCCACGGGCAAAAACTCTAAATTCACCGTTAACACGCTTTACATCAACGGATAACACAACGCATTGGCTTCCGTAAAGCTTTGCAGCCTCGTTAATAAGGTTAGGATTCTTTATTGCACCCGAATTTACGCTTACTTTATCAGCGCCGCACTTTAAAACTCTGTCGAAATCATTAACTGTGTTTATTCCGCCGCCAACTGTCAAAGGAATAAAAATATTTGCGGCACATTCCTTTAAAATATCTGTGAAAATTTTTCTCCCGTCGCTAGAGGCAGTAATATCATAAAATACTAATTCGTCAGCGCCGTTTTCGCTATAAAATTTACCAAGTTCAACCGGAGAAGAAACGTCGGCAAGCCCTTGGAAATTAACGCCCTTAACTACTCTGCCGTCTTTTACGTCAAGGCAAGGAATTATTCTTTTAGTTAACATTTTCTACCACCTCAACCGCTTTTGCAATATCAATAGCGCCCGTGTAATACGCTTTACCGATTATAGCGCCGTAAAGATTCAATTTATTAAGCGCAATAATATCGTCAAGAGAATTTACTCCGCCTGAAGCCACAATATCTATATCATATTTTTCATTAAGTTCTTTGTAAAGTTCACGGTTCGCTCCGCGCATTGTGCCGTCTTTTGAAATATCCGTACAAATAACAGTTTTAACACCTATTTTTTCCAAATCTTCAAAAAACGCTTCTGTAGTAAGAGCAGATTTTTCCGTCCAACCTTTAATTGCAACGTTGCCGTCCAAGATATCAGCGCCTACTGCAATATGTTCGCCATATTTTTTTACCGCTTCAATCAAAAAATCTCTGTTTTGAACTGCGGCAGTACCTAAAATCACCTTTGAAACACCTGCGCAAAGGTATTTTTCAATAACCTCCATTGAACGTATTCCGCCGCCTATTTCAGCCTTTAAGTTAGTGGATGAAACAATGTGCTTAATAGTTTCAATATTAGGTGTATCGCCATTTTTTGCGCCTTCAAGGTCAACTATATGGATATGTTTTGCACCGCTTAAAGCAAAAATTTGGGCAATTTCTTCAGGATGCTCACTATAGATAGTCATCTGATTATAGTCGCCCTTATAAAGCCTTACGGCACAACCGTTAAATATGTCAATTGCAGGTAAAATTATCATTAATCCGTGTCCTTTTGTAAATTTTTTAATCGTTTATTTGGCAAAAGCCTTTTAAAATATTAAGTCCTACTTCGCCACTCTTTTCGGGGTGAAACTGACATCCAAAAACGTTTCCGTTTTGAACTGACGCCGTAAACTCAATACCGTAATCGGAAGTAGCTATCACGTATTTTTCGTCACATTCAGCATAAAAAGAATGAACGAAATAAACGAAATCTCCGCTTTTGATGTTTTTAAAAATCGGTGTATCTTGTTTAATACTTAAATCATTCCAGCCAATATGAGGAATTTGAAGATTTTTAGGTATTTTGTCTTTAAAAGGAACAATGTTGCCAGGAATAAGTCCTAACCCTTCGTGCTCACCAAACTCATAGCTTTTTTCAAACAAAAGCTGCATACCAAGGCAAATTCCCATTACTGCTTTGCCTTTTTTAACTTCTTCCTTTAAAACGTCATCAAGCCCTGAAGCCCTAAGTTTTTTTGCCGCATCTTCAAAGGCGCCAACGCCGGGCAAAATAAGTTTTTCGGCTTTTTGTATTTCTTCTACACTGCTTGTTACAATGGCATCAACGCCAATAGAAGCAAAAGAAGATTTCAACGAAAATAAATTTCCTACGCCATAATCTATAATAGCAATCATAAATACCCCTTATAAAACGCCCTTTGTGGAAGGAATCTGGTTAGGATTTTTCTCATCAATTTCAGTAGCAGCATTAAGAGTTCTGCCTAAAGACTTAAAAATTCCTTCAATAATGTGGTGAGTATTATCACCTGCTAAAGTTCTTATGTGCAAAGTTATATTCGCATTACGAACAAATGCCTCAAAAAATTCCTGCACAAGCTCAGTATCAAAAGTTCCCACGCGCTTTGAAGGAATATATGCATCAAAGGAAAGGTGTGCTCTGCCGGAAATATCTACTGCGGTTAAAACAAGAGCTTCATCCATGGGCAGAATTGTACTGCCGTAGCGCTTAATACCGCGCATTTCACCCAAGCAATCAGAAAAAGCTTTTCCTAAGCAAATACCGATATCTTCAACCGAGTGGTGATAATCAACCTCTTTATCTCCGAGGCAATTAACCTTTAAGTCAAACTGACCGTGGCGGGCAAAAAGCGTAAGCATATGGTCAAAAAAGCCACTGCCCGAATTTATTATGCTGTTACCGCTACCGTCAAGATTTAAATAAAGAGCTATATCAGTTTCGTTTGTTTTGCGCTTAATATTAGAAGTTCTCATAGGTTCTTCTCCTTAATAATATTTTTAACTGCCTCTATAAATGCAACCATCTGCTCCTTGGTGCCGATTGTAATACGGTTAAACTCTTTAATCCTCTCGCTTGAAAAATGGCGAATTAAAATTCCGCGTTTTTTTAGAGTTAAATATAATTCTTCGCCCGAAATTAAATCGTGACGGGCAAAAATAAAGTTCGCATCAGAATCCAGAACAAAGAACCCAAGTTCGCGGAGAGCCTTAATTGTAAATTCTCTATTCAAAATGATAGTTTTACAGTTATTATCGTAATAATTTTGCTCTTCTATAGCCGCAACACCTGCCGCCTGAGTTAAGCGGTTTACGTTATAAGGGTTAGTTGAAAATTTAATTTTTTCTAAATCGGCAATAATGTTCTCGTTCGCAAAAGCAAAGCCTAATCTTGCGCCTGCCATTGAACGCGATTTTGAAAATGTTTGCACTACAAGCAAATTATCGTATTTTTTAATGAGCTCCGTTGCAGAAGCACCGCCAAAATCAACGTATGCTTCGTCGATAATAACAACGTTATCAGCATTGGTTTTAATAATACTTTCTATTTCGTCCAGCGAAAGAGAAATACCCGTTGGAGCGTTGGGGTTAGCAATAACAATAAGCTTGTTTAAGTTAAAATATTTTTTTACGTCTATCGTAAAATCGTCCTCAAGAGGAATAACTGTTGCATTTAAATTATAAAGTTCAGCAAAAACCTTATAGAAGCCATAGGTAATATCAGCAAACGCAACTCCGTTTTTATCGCCATAACACATAAAAGCAAAATTCAAAATTTCGTCAGAGCCATTTGAAATAAAAACGTTTTTGCTCTCTACCCCATACTGCTTGGCAACGGCGTTTTTAAGAGCCTTGCTTTCGGGATCCGAATACAAATTGAGCTTGCTTACCGCTTCATTATTCAGCGCATCAAGCACGCTTTTAGAAGGCGGAAAGGGTGATTCGTTTGTATTAAGTTTAATGTATTTTTTGTCCTGCGGCTGTTCGCCGGGTGTATATTCTTCTAACGAAGCATATTTTTTACTTAAAAATTTACTCATTACTGTTTTCCTTTAATCTGATAATTGCGCTGTTAGCATGAGCGCCCAAGCCTTCCTTATTTGCAAAGTACGCAACATCCTCAGCAACAAGAGAAAGAGCTTCTTGCGTGTAATAGGAATACTGCATTTTCTTAACAAAATCATCAACTGAAAGGGGACTTGAAAAGCGGGCAGTACCGCTTGTAGGGAGTGTGTGGTTAGGTCCTGCAAAATAATCCCCCAAAGCTTCAGGGCAATATCTTCCCATAAACACGCTACCCGCGTGCTTTATACTGTCAAGATAATCAAAAGGATTATCAAGGCATATTTCAAGGTGTTCAGGGGCAATTTCGTTAGCAATATCAATAGCTGCTTCAATATTTTGGGCAACGATTATCTTGCCGTTATTATCAATAGAAGCCCTTGCTATTTCTTCCCTATCAAGCTTTTTAAGCTGTTCTTCTATCTTTTCGGAAACCTTTTCCGCAAACTCCAAGCTGTCGCACACAAGTACCGCAGAAGCGTTTTTATCGTGTTCTGCCTGAGAAAGCAAATCAGCGGCAACGTAATCGGCATTGCTTTTAGAATCGGCTACAACTAAAATTTCACTTGGTCCTGCAATCATATCAATATCAACAAGGCCGAAAACTTGTCTTTTTGCCTCAGCAACGAATGCATTGCCGGGACCGACAATTTTATCAACCTTCGTTACAGTTTCCGTACCGTAAGCAAGAGCGGCAACGGCTTGTGCGCCGCCCACCTTAAATATTCTGTCAACACCTGCGATTTTTGCGGCGGCTAAAATAACGGGGTTTACCTTACCTTCTTTAGTGGGTGGTGTGCAAATACAAATTTCTTTGCAACCTGCAATTTTTGCAGGAATACTATCCATTAAAACGGTTGAAGGATAAGCAGCTGTACCGCCGGGCACGTACAAACCTACTTTTTCAATAGGCAATACCTTTTGACCGATTACAACGCCCTTTTTATCGTTAATAATGAAGCTGTTTTTCTTCTGGGCAGAGTGAAAAACCCTGATATTTTCTGCCGCTTCCTTTAAAATGCCAATAAACTTTTGGTCAACAAGCGAAAAGGCTTCTTCAATTTCTTCATCTGTTACCTCTAAAGAATCAAGATTTGCACCGTCAAATTTTTTAGAGTATTCTTTTAACGCACTGTCGCCAAGAGCGCGAACGTTGTTTATAATGTCAGTTACAATAGCAGAAACGTCACCCGTAGGATTAGAACGGGCAAATATTTCGTCGTTAGAAACCTCACCGAGTTTAAAAATCTTTATCATTACTTGTTCTCCACAATCAATTCCATTTTATTTTTAATGTTGTTTATTTGTTCTGCCTTAAAGCCGTAAGCCGCCTTGTTGGCAATAAGCCTTGCGCTTATGGGAACGATATCCTCAATAGGCTCAAGTCCGTTTTCAAAAAGTGTTTTACCTGTTTCAACAATATCGACAATTACGTCGGAAAGTCCTAAAATAGGCGCAAGCTCAATAGAACCGTTAAGATGAATTATATCAATATCTCTTGCTTGTTGAGCATAAAATTTTGCAGCAATATTTGAAAACTTTGTAGCTACCTTTAACGTAGTTGCGGTATTATCTCTAAAGCCTTTAGGTGCGGCAACAGCCATACGGCATACGCCCATTTTTAAATCGAGCAATTCATAAACGTCGGGCTCATATTCAAGCAAAATATCCTTACCTGCAACGCCGATATCTGCGGCACCGCGTTCAACGTAAATAGCAACGTCAGAGGGCTTAACCCAGAAAAACCTGATTTGCTTTTCAGCGTTTTCAAAAGTAAGCTTGCGGTTATTTTCTTTTATAGAATCACACTCGAAGCCCGCACGCTCAAAAATATCGTAAACCTTTTCGCCAAGTCTGCCCTTGGGAAGCGCAATATTCAACATTTAATTCAGCTCCCTTCCCTGCATATCAATGGCTTTTCTGCACTTGATTTTATCGTTAATTTTATCTAAAACAATAACTTTTTCGCCGTTTTGCGATAATTCGTCCACTTTTTTGAACACTTCGTAAGGTGTAGAATTTTCATCTTTGATTAAAGCTATATCGCAGTCAAACTCATTCCTAAACAAATTAAGGCGCTCAAAACTGTCAAGATAAACTGCAAAGCCAATGGCGCTCGCCTGCTTTTTAAGCTTTTTCATTAAAATGTCATACTGACCGCCCGAAAGCACACCGGTAGGAACGCCTTCAATATATCCCTTGAAAACAATGCCGCTGTAATAGCTCATATTGTTTGCAAGTGAAAAGTTAATGCTTACGTTATTAAACATACCCATTTGGCTTAAAGCATTGCAAATCTGTTCAAACTCGTTAAACGCGTCGGCAGTTTTTTCTTTCATTGGCGAAATAGCCGTTTTAACGCTTTGGCAATCTTTATAATTTTTAACAAGCGCCTGGGCGACCTTGCCTTGACGTTCATCAAGCATTCCGTTATTAACAAGATTATTTATTCCGCCACTGTTTTTACAGAAAATACAATCTTTAACAAGCTTACCCGTTTCGCCGCAAATGCCATTTTCTTCTAAAATAGCATTTACGAGACCTGCATGAGAAATATCAAGCTGATAGCTTTTATCAATTATTGCTAAGCTCTTAATGGCAAGCGCAGTAACTTCGCAAATTTCGTAAATACCGCAGTTACCAACACATTCCAAGCCTGTTTGCATAATTTCCTTAAACTTATGCGATTCCGAAGAAACTCTGTACACGTTTTCGTTATAATAAAGCTTTTGAATTCCATCAGTATCGTTACCCAAATGATTAATAATAGAAAGTGTAACGTCAGGCTTTAACGCTAAAAGCTTACCCGTTGTGTCCGTAAAGGTGATAATTCTGTCAGAAACAAGAAAATCTTTGTTTTTGGCATATAAATCATATTCTTCAAACTTACTCATTTTATATTGAGTATATCCGAATCTGCTATAAAGAGAGCGAAGCTTAAACACTGCAAGCTCATCACTTTTTAATAAACGCTGGTCAATCATCTGTCTTCTCCATTCTGTCAATAACCGTTTTATATCCGTCGTTACCGTATTTGATACAACGGTTTACTCTGCAAACGGTTGCGGTACTTGCACCGGTTTCGCTGCTTATTTGGGAATAAACCTTGCCCGAAATTAATTTGCAAGCCACGTCAAACCTTTGTGCAATAGCCTCAAGCTCCTGAATAGTGCAAATATCATTAAAGAAGTTTTCGCACTCCTCTTTATTTTCAAGTAATAAAATTGCCGTATAAAGCTTATCTAAAGCATTTTTGTCAAGTTTTTTCATAAAAACACCTTCCGTTACTTTAGTTTTGTAACATTATAGCACGCTAAAGCGATAAAGTCAACTGATATACACTAAATTTTTAAAAAAATTAAAAACGCAGTATGCCAGCGTAGCGCTACTGCGTTAAAGTATGTTTTTTGCTAATCAATCGTTTTTAATCTCGTAAGGAGTAACCTGATATACGTAGTAGTTGAGCCAGTTTGAATATATAAGGTTAGCGTGGCTACGCCAAGAAACAATAGGCTCTTTCGTATCGTCATCATCAGGGAAATAATTTTTTGGCACTTTTATGGGTAAATTAGCATTTTTGTCACGTACGTATTCTTTTTTAAGAGTATCGGCATCATATTCCGAGTGACCGGTAATGAAAATTTGCTTTCCGCCATCAGTTGCTATAGCATAAATTCCCGCTTCTTCGCTTGTAGAAATTATACGAAGCTCAGGAACTTTTTCTACGTCTTCTGTTTTTATTGTTGTATGGCGGGAATGAGGTACCATAAACACGTCGTCTGCCCCACGGAACAGCATAGAAGGCTTACGCACAACTCTGTGCCTGAACACGCCGAAAAGCTTTTCGCTTAAGGGATATTTTTTCACGCCGTAATGGTAGTACAAACCCGCTTGAGCGCCCCAACAAATATGAAAAGTACTTGTAACGTGAGTTTTAGTCCACTCCATTATCTCACAAAGTTCATCCCAATATTCGACTTCTTCAAATTCAAGCTTTTCAACGGGCGCACCGGTAATAATCATACCGTCGTAATGATTTTCGCGCACGTCAGCAAAAGTCTTATAAAAAGCAATCATATGTTCCTTTGAAACGTTTTTCGATTCGTGAGTGCTTGTGTGAATAAGCTCAAGCTCAACCTGCAAAGGAGTGTTACCTAAAATTCTTGCAAGTTGTGTTTCCGTCTCGATTTTTGTAGGCATAAGATTCAAAAGCAAAATTTTAAGCGGACGAATGTCCTGTGAAAGTGCTCTTGTCTCTGTCATAACGAATATATTTTCACTCAAAAGCGTCTCCGTAGCAGGAAGCGCATTGGGTATTTTAATTGGCATAGTTTTCTCCTTAATTGTTATGTGTGGCGGTATCTTAAGAAAAAATCAACCGCATTTAAAGCTTATTTTAAGCTGTTTAAGGCTTGGTCAAGGTCGGCAATTAAATCGTCAACGTTTTCAATGCCCACAGAAAGCCTTACAAGGTCGGGTGAAACGCCTGCCGCAACAAGTTCTTCGTCGTTCATCTGTCTGTGAGTAGCGCTGGCAGGGTGTAAACAGCAAGTTTTAGCATCGGCAACGTGAGTTTCGATAGAAGCAAGCTTCAACTCTTTCATAAAGGCTTCGGCGGCTTTTCTTCCGCCAACAACACCAAAGCTTACAACACCGCAAGAGCCCTTGGGTAAATATTTTTGTGCAAGAGCGTAGTCCTTATCTCCCTTAAGACCACTGTACTTAACCCATGCAATCTTTTTATGATTTTGCAGGAACTCTGCAATTTTTTGAGCATTATAACAATGGCGCTCCATTCTAACGTGAAGGCTTTCAAGCCCTAAATTTAATAAATAAGCGTTTTGAGGTGACTGAATTGAGCCGAAATCACGCATAAGCTGAGCCGTAGCTTTAGTAATAAAAGCACCTTCCAAGCCAAAACGTTCAGTATAGGTTACGCCGTGATAGCTATCGTCGGGTGTGCAAAGACCGGGGAACTTATCGGGATACTTTGTCCAATCAAACTTACCGCTGTCAACAATACAACCGCCAACACCCGAGCCGTGACCGTCCATATATTTGGTGGTGGAATGAGTAATAATGTCTGCCCCAAACTCAAAAGGATTACACAAAAAAGGTGTTGCAAAGGTGTTATCTATAATTAAAGGAACACCGTGAGCGTGAGCAGCATTAGCAAAGCGCTCAATATCAAGCACCACAAGTGCGGGGTTAGCAATAGTTTCGCCAAAAACAGCCTTGGTGTTAGGTTTAAATGCAGCTTCAAGCTCTTCATCAGTGCAATATGGTGAAACAAATGTAAATTCAATACCCATACGCTTCATTGTAACCGAGAACAAGTTAAACGTTCCGCCGTAAACGGTTGAAGCGCAAACAACGTGGTCACCGCAGGAAGCGATGTTAAATATGGCATAGAAATTAGCCGCTTGACCCGAAGACGTAAGCATAGCGGCGCTGCCGCCTTCAAGTGCAGCAATTTTAGCAGCTACGTAGTCGTTTGTGGGGTTTTGCAAACGTGTATAAAAATAACCGCTTGCTTCAAGGTCAAAAAGCTTACCCATATCTTCGCTTGTATCATACTTAAAGGTAGTGCTTTGAATTATAGGAATCTGCCTTGGCTCGCCGTTACCGGGAACGTAGCCGGCTTGAATGCATTTAGTTTCGATGTTTAAGTCTTTCATACAAGAAACCCCCAATATATAATAAGTGTAATAATTTTTTTCTATTATAACACCCGCAGAAAATGTTGTCAATAAAACTGCCGCTAAATCATTACAAGTTTTAGTTGAGAATTTACAAAAATATGCTATAATAAACGTATAATTAAATTATTTGGAGAATGTATTATGGTCAATTTAAACGAACTCAGAAGCAAAAACAACTTTATTTGCGATATGGACGGCGTTATATATCACGGAAATCAGCTTATCCCCCATGTTAAAGAATTTATTGCCTGGCTTGAAGATAACAACAAGCAGTATTTATTTTTAACTAACGGTTCAGGCCGTTCACCCCGTGAGCTTGCGCAAAAGCTTGCGCGTATGGGGCTTAATATTAGCGAAGACCATTTTTATACCAGCGCCCAGGCAACAGCTTCGTTTTTGCAAAGCCAATGCCCCGGCGGAAGCGCCTACGTTATCGGTGAACCCGGTCTTACCTACGCTATGTATGAAGCAGGCTTTTCTATGAACGACATTAACCCCGATTACGTTGTTTTCGGTGCAACAAAAGCACTTAACTATGAGCAGATTGAAAAAGCCTCGCGCCTTGTTATGAACGGTGCAAAGCTTATAGGTACAAACAGCGACCTTACCGACCCTTCCGAAAGCGGAATCGTTCCCGCCTGCCGTGCTTTAATTTCGCCCATTGAGCTTACAACAGGCAGGAAAGCCTATTATATCGGTAAGCCTAACCCATTGATGATGCGCCACGCACTTAAAAAGCTTGGTTGCCACCGTGTTGATGCGGCAATAATCGGTGACAGAATGGATACTGATATTATCGCAGGTTTAGAAACCGAAATGGACACCGTTTTAGTTCTTTCAGGCGTAACCTCTATGCAAGACCTTGAAAAATTCCCCTACCGTCCTAAATATATTCTTAACGACGTTGGAGATATTGCAGGAGTAAAGTAATATTATTTTATAAAAAAGAGCCTGATTAGTGTAGTGTTCTTAACAGCACTACGCTGATCGGGCTCTTTTTTTGCTTTACCTTAATGTGTTAATAAATAATTTTTTACTTCAACACATTGTAAATACTGTTTTATTCTTAAATAATATCTTTAACGTTAACCGTTTTATTTAATTTTTTTGCATAATCAATCATTTATGCCGTTCCCTTGCTTTTTCCGTCCCAAAAGCAAATTACACAATCGCTGATTTCCGCCATTTGCTTGTTTCGTCTTGGTCCGGCGCTTTTGCCGTAAGTCTTCCAATCGGCAGGGTATTTTTCAACGGTAAAGCCGTTTTCCTTTGTATATTTTTCTCCTAATGCCGCATTTAACGTTTTTTTGCAACTATTATAAAAAAATACACGGTATCAAACGTTACCGTGTATTTTTATAGACGTTTTATAATCAAAACCCATAAAAATTATATTGGGCATCTGCTGTAAAGTTTTTATCACCTATTTTAACAGTTGCAATATACGAATCACTTCTTGTTGTTTCAAGCACGTAACCGTTATCAAGAGTAAGCGTTGAACCAAGGTTATCCCCGTCGCTGCTGGTGTATTTTCCTGAAGCAATAATTTGCTCGTCTATTGTATAACTATTCGCAGTAATCTTCGCAAGTCTTATAAACTTTATAACGTACGTCTGTTCAGGAATATCAATAATAATAGTTTTACCCTGCCTATCAAACCAATCTAAACTTCCGTCCTCACGATAAAACGGTCCGTTTTCTACTTCGTAAAACCATTGTCCCTGAAGAGTTTCTCTGTGCGGTAGTAAACAAGCGTAATCACTAACGATTATTTCTTCATCAGGTGCAATTTCTCGCAGGTTAATGGCTGTTACAATTTGATATCGGGTGCCCTCATAATC
The DNA here is from genome assembly GCA_045594045.1 of Clostridia bacterium. Classification (GTDB taxonomy): domain Bacteria; phylum Bacillota; class Clostridia; order Christensenellales; family QALW01; genus UMGS1322. Next base: position 11,883 of record JAZNXV010000024.1, on the reverse strand, counting down.
ATAATAAACTATATCCTTGTTTCCGTAAAAATCTTTATCAACAGAAAAGCCTGCATCCTTGTTTTTTTCGGCAAAAGCTCTCCACGTTTCACCGGGATTATATGCTAAAGTTAAATTCGTATCAGAAGTCAACGCCTTTTGACCGTCCACAACAGTAAATTGGGCATCAACGGCTAAATTAAAGGTGGGCTTTTCAACGATTGCAACAGCATAAACACTAAAATGCATTACTTTAGCAATTACGATATTGTCAGCAATTACGGTATCAATTTTCTCGCTTGTTCCGTCATCGGAAATATAATAAACCTCAATTATATGCTTATCCGAATCGTAACCCTCGGGTATGGGAAAAGCAACCTCTACCTCTTCGTTTGGCTGAACCTTTTCATCGTTAAGCATAGCGTTTATATCGTAAACTTCCACACTTTGTGCCGTTGTGAGTATGCTTTTAACCCTTGTATCATCTTTTATTGTTTCAACCTGAATAACTGTGTTTTCGGGAAAACTTTCCAAAGATACTACCACAGCCGCCGGTGTAGGACTCGCAGTTGATGTAGGGCTATTTAAGTTTTCTTCAGGATTACTCTCTGTTTGTGTGCCCTGGCACGCCGCAAAAGTAACCAACGTACATAGCAAAACTAACAAAGCAAGTAACTTTTTCACAAAATACACCTCATTTGAAACTCATTAAATAAAATCATTATAATTATAAGGCTACCTTGGGTTAAAGTCAATAAAAAACAAAAGCACTCGGTTTTTCGAGCGCCTTTGAAAAAGTTTTTTGTTTTTAACGCTTGAGTGCAACAAGCATACAAACGATTATATCATTTTAATTTTTACAGGTTTGCCATATTTACGAGCATAATCAATCATTGATTTTGTTCCCTTGCTTTTCCCATCCCAAAAGCAAATTATTAAATCGCTTATCTCTGCCATTTGTTTGTTTCGTTTCGGTCCTGCGCCTTTGCCGTAAGCTCTCCAATTTGCAGGATATTTTTCAACGGCGAAACCTTTATCTTTTGCATATCGCTCCCCGATAGCATCAGCGCCCTTTGCACCGCCCGAAACGATAATAATATTGCTTTCTTTTTGAATATCAAACAAACAAGAGTCAATATAGACTTTTGCTTGTTCATAGTTATCATAATTTCTACAACCTGCAATTACAACTCTTTTGGTGGATAGTTTTTTATCAATCATATACATTACCTTAATAAAAAAAGCACACCCCGAGGAGTGTGCCGAAAAAGTGCTTATCCTCAGTCGTTGCTACACGAATTAACTCCATACAGGGTTAGAGGAAAACACCTTTTACCAAGGTATTATTCCCCTGTACAGAGTTTTATTCAATTCGTGTAGCACAACCATAATACCACATTTAATATTTTTTTGCAAGACTTATGCAAAAAATCATTAAAAAAAACTGCTAAAGCAAAGTGATTTCAAACCGAATGTTGAAAAAATGTAGAAAATCCAGCATATTGAAAATAAAAAAACAAGGTTCGAGACTTAATAATCTCAAACCTTGTAATTTAACAAAATTCTTTAAAAGCCTTGTAAAATCTTAGCCCTTCATTGCAACGACCCGAGCAACTGCAACTTTTGCAGTTGAAAATCGCACAGTTTAAATTCTGCTTTTGATTTTTAAAGCCTTAGCCCTTCATTGCAACTTCACAAGCAACTGCAACTGCAACGGACATACCAACCATGGGGTTGTTACCTGCGCCGATAAGGCCCATCATTTCAACGTGAGCGGGAACTGATGAAGAACCTGCAAATTGAGCGTCACCGTGCATACGACCCATTGTATCTGTCATACCGTAGGAAGCAGGACCTGCTGCGGCGTTATCGGGGTGAAGTGTTCTGCCTGTGCCGCCACCGGAAGCAACGGAGAAATACTTAACACCGTTTTCGATAGCCCACTTTTTGTAGGTACCTGCAACGGGGTGCTGGAAGCGTGTGGGGTTAGTGGAGTTACCTGTAATGGAAACGCCAACCTTTTCTTTTCTCATAATAGCAACGCCTTCGGAAACGTCATTTGCGCCATAGCACTTAACCTTTGCTCTGTCACCGTTTGAGAAAGCCTTTTCGTAAACCGTTTCAAGCTCGCCTGTATAATAGTCGTACTTTGTTTCAACGTATGTGAAACCGTTGATACGGGAAATGATATAAGCGGCATCCTTACCTAAACCGTTAAGGATAACGCGAAGGGGGTTCTTACGAACCTTATTTGCATTAAGAGCAATCTTAATAGCGCCTTCAGCGGCGGCAAAGCTTTCGTGACCTGCAAGGAAGCAGAAGCACTCTGTTTCTTCGCTCAAAAGCATTGAAGCAAGGTTGCCGTGGCCAAGACCTACTTTTCTCTGGTCGGCAACGGAGCCGGGAATACAAAATGCCTGAAGAGCTACGCCGATTTCCTTTGCAGCATCAGCAGCGGTTTTACAACCCTTTTTAAGTGCTAAAGCTGCACCTAAAGTATATGCCCAGCAAGCATTTTCAAATGCAATGGGCTGAGTTTCTCTAACGATTGTTTCAGCATCAACGCCCTTTTCAAGAGCAAATGCCTTAGCTTCATCAAGGTCCTTAAATCCATACTCCTTAAGGACAACATTGATTTGATTAATTCTTCTTTCATAGCTTTCAAAATTTGCCATTATCTATGTCCTCCTTATTTCTTTCTGGGGTCGATTACAGTCTTTGCCTCTGCAAAGCGACCGTAAGTACCGATATTCTTTTCGTAAGCTTCTTTGGGGTCAACACCCTTTTTGATAGCTTCCATCATTTTTCCAAGGTGAACGAACTTGTAGCCGATAACCTCGTTATTTTCGTCAAGACCTTCTTCTAAGATATAGCCTTCAGCCATTTCTAAATATCTAACGCCCTTAGCAGCAGTTGAATACATTGTACCAACCTGTGAACGAAGACCTTTACCTAAATCTTCCATACCTGCGCCAATGGGAAGACCGCCTTCAGAGAAAGCAGTTTGTGTTCTACCGTAGGCAATCTGTAAGAACAATTCTCTCATAGCAACGTTAATAGCATCACAAACAAGGTCAGTATTAAGAGCTTCAAGAACGGTTTTGCCGGGAAGAACTTCTGCTGCCATAGCTGCAGAGTGAGTCATACCTGAGCAACCGATTGTTTCAACTAATGCCTCCTGAATAATACCTTCCTTAACATTAAGGGTAAGCTTACATGTGCCCTGTTGAGGTGCGCACCAGCCGATGCCGTGTGTAAGACCGGAAATGTCCTTAACTTCCTTAGAAGCAACCCAAGCACCTTCTTCAGGAATAGGAGCGGGGTCATGCTTTGCACCCTTAGCAACACACATCATTTCTTCTACTTCATGTGAATATTGCATAGAAATTTTCCTCCTAAAATAATTTTCGGTACTATTATAACTAATTTTACAAAAAATAGCAACCGAATTGTTGAAAAATACACGTCATTTTATTATTTTTTTCACTTTGCCTGCATATTGTTTGTATTAAGACGTTTTTTATTTAATTCAGTTGAAATTTTGCGCCCTTTGTGATATACTCTTTACGTAAACACGTATTTTTTATTGCTACATAAAGGAGTTTTGTTATGGCTTTAACATTACTTACAAAAACAATTTCTTGGTGGGAAGCCATTATTTTAGGCATAATCCAAGGTTTTGCCGAATTCCTGCCTATCTCAAGCAGCGGTCACTTAAAATTAACGGAAACTATTATGGGCTTTGAGGAAATGCCCCGTATTTTCGACGTTTGCTTGCACATCGGCACGCTTTTGGCTGTGTTTATTATCTTTAGAAAGGATTTGCTTTCTATAATTAAACAACCCAAGCAAAAGCTTACTCAATTGATTATTGCCGCCACAGTACCCACCGTTATAATTGCAGTAGCTCTTGAAGCATTGTTAGACGATGGCTTTTCTTCAGCATTTTTAGGCTACGGCTTTATGATTACGGGTATTTTGCTCTACACTATGGAGATGATACCAAAAACCTATGCTAAAAAGGATTTGGAGCAGACCACTTGGCTCGACGCCGTTAAAGTAGGCTGTGTGCAAGGCATCGCAACAATTTCGGGAATTTCCCGTTCGGGTAGCACAATCGCAGGTGGTGTTTTCTTCGGTCTTGACAGAAAGTTTTTGGCACGCTTCTCATTCTTAATGAGTATTCCCGCCATCTTAGGCGCATTTTGTTGGGACGTTTTAAAGCTTATTATTAAAAACGACGAGGTTAGTGCTGTTACAATTACTTGGTTGCCGACAGTTCTTGGTATGATTGCCGCTTTCCTTGTAGGATACTGCGCAATACGCTATATGTTAAAGCTTATTGCAAACAAATCGTTTAAACCTTTTGCCATTTACACCTTTGCTTTAGGCTTCCTTGTTTGCCTTGACAAATTCGTATTGCATATATTTTTCTAAAATGAATTAACTTTTGAATATTCTTGCAAAATGCGGTGTGTTTTTTCTAAATACACCGTATTTTTTCTATTTCTTTTGAATTTGTTAACAAAAATTCCTTCATAATTTTATAAAAATAATTATTGCATAAAATTTCCTGTTAGTGTATAATAATATTAGAATATTAAATTGGCGGTCTTTGGGCTAATTTTTTATATTTAGATTATTTTTATATAAATTTAGGAGGTTACTACTATGACTAAAAACATCAAGCTTCTTACTTGGGTTGATGAAATGGCAAAGCTCACAAAGCCCGAAAATATCCTTTGGATTGACGGCAGTGAGGCACAGCTTGAAGCTCTCCGTGCAGAAGCTATGGAAACAGGCGAGCTTATTAAGCTTAACGAAGAAAAACTTCCCGGTTGCTATCTTCACCGTTCAGCTTTAAACGACGTTGCCCGTGTTGAACAACGCACGTTTATTTGCACAAGCGAAAAAGACGGTGCAGGTCCCACAAATAACTGGATGGCTCCCGCTGAAGCTTACGATAAGCTTGGCAAGCTTTTTGACGGTTCTATGAAGGGCAGAACAATGTACGTTATTCCCTACTCAATGGGTCCCGTTGGTTCTGAATTCTCAAAAATCGGTATCGAGCTTACCGACTCTATCTACGTTGTTGTTTCAATGGCTATTATGACCCGTATGGGTAAGGCAGTTCTTGATGAACTTGGCGACGGTGACTTTGTTAAGGGTCTTCACTCCAAGGCACAGCTTGCTGAGGAAGACAGATATATCTGCCACTTCCCCGAAGATAATGCCATTTGGTCAATCAACTCCGGTTACGGTGGTAACGTTCTTTTAGGCAAAAAGTGCTTTGCACTTCGTATTGCTTCATACCTTGCTAACAAAGAAGGTTGGATGGCAGAACACATGCTTATCCTTGGTATTGAAAATCCCCAGGGCGAAGTTAAATATATTGCAGCTGCTTTCCCCTCTGCTTGCGGAAAGACAAACCTTGCAATGCTTATTCCCCCGGAACTTTACAAAAAAGCAGGCTATAAAGTTTGGTGCGTAGGTGACGATATCGCTTGGCTTCGTCAAGGTCCTGACGGAAGACTTTGGGCTATCAACCCCGAAAACGGCTTCTTTGGTGTTGCACCCGGCACAAACGCTCACTCTAACTACAACGCTCTTGCAAGCACAACAAAGAATGCGATTTTCACAAACGTTGCTTTAAATACTGCTGACAACACAGTTTGGTGGGAAGGTATGACAGACGAGAAACCCGAACACGCTATTGACTGGAAGGGCAACGAATGGACTCCCGCTATGTTTGACAAGAAGGATAAGTCAACCTATGCCGCACATCCCAACAGCCGCTTCACAGCACCTGCTGAAAATTGCCCCTGCATTTCTTCCGAGTTCAACTCCGGCGCAGGTGTTCCGATTTCTGCAATCATCTTTGGCGGCAGAAGAGCAAAAACTGCTCCCTTGGTATATCAATCACGTTCTTGGCAACACGGTGTATTTGTAGGCTCAACAATGGCTAGTGAAACCACAGCCGCAGCCGCAGGTGCAGTAGGTGTTGTTCGCCGTGACCCCATGGCAATGCTTCCCTTTATCGGCTACAATGCAAATGATTACTTTGCACATTGGCTTGAAATGGGCAAAAAGCTTGGCGACAAAGCTCCCAAAATCTTTAACGTTAACTGGTTCAGAACTGATGACGAAGGTCACTTCATCTGGCCCGGTTTTGGCGACAATATGCGCGTGCTTATGTGGATCTTAGGCCGTTGCGACGGTACAGAAGACGCTGTTGAAACAGCTATCGGTTACGTTCCCAAGGCAGAAGACATCAATATCGAAGGCCTTGATATTGACCTTGATACAGTTAAGGAATTACTTAACGTTGATAAGGATCTTTGGATTGAAGAAACCAAGGGCATTGACGAGTTCTATGCAAAGCTTGGCAGAGTTCCCGCAGAGCTTCAGGGTGAGCTTGCAACCTTAAAAGCCAACTTAAAGTAATTAAAATAAACAAAAAAACAAAAGCGGTGGAATAAAATCCACCGTTTTTTTATGTCTTAAGCCTGCAATTCAGGCAAAAAATTAAAATATGCATTGTGCTAAACAGGCATTTATATAAATAGCGCAAATGTTTGCAACAAAAAAAGCATTTACGCCTAACCGTAAATGCTTTTTTATCTTTGCAACTTAGAACGAATTCTCTGCATAGCGTTATCAACGCTTTTTTTAGTAATATTTAGTTTTTTTGCGATTTCATCATAAGATTCGCCATCAAGATAGCGCATAACTATTTGCTTTTCTAATTTGGAAAGCTGATTTTCAATGCGCATACGCTGGCTTTTACGCTTTTCTTTGTTTATAAAAAGCTTTTCCGGGTCAAATTGAGTATTCTCAATAACGTCGCCAAGGGTTTTCTCCCCCGTATCATCAACTGGCTTATTTAATGAAATACACGTGTTTAAAGGCATATTCTTTTTTCTGTTAGCGCTTTGAAGTGCCGAAAGAACTCTGCGCTTAATGCACATTGATGCAAAAGAAGCAAAGGAATCATTCTTTTCTTTGTTAAAACACATAATGGCTCTATAAAGACCTATCATGCCCTCTTGAACAATATCTTCGTCAGTTGCGCCTACCATAAAGTAACGGCTGCACCTGGCAAGCACAAGCCCCTTATATTTGTTCAAAAGCATTTCTGCGGCGCGCTTATCACCCGATTGAGCTAAAACAGCCAAGCCTTCGTCAGAAACGTTTATTTTCACTTTTTCTCACCCTTTTGACGCAAGCAGTCATAAATCAAAATGCCTGCCGCAACGGAAGCGTTTAAGGAATCAATTTTTCCAAGCTGAGGCAAGGACACAAGGCAGTCACAATTACGCTTTACAAGGGGTGAAAGTCCTTCCCCCTCTGCGCCAATAACGAGCGCAGTTGCGCCTGTTAAATTAACACGGGAATATGTTTTGCCTTCCATAGAAGCGCCGTAAACCCAAACGTTTTCCTTTTTAAGCTTTTCAATAGTCTGGGAAATATTCGTAACCTTTGCAACGCGCATATATTCAATAGCACCTGCTGAACACTTGGCAACAACAGGAGTCAACCCTACTGCTCTGCGAGCAGGAATAATTACGCCGTGCACGCCTGCGCACTCGGCACTACGAATAATAGCGCCTAAATTTTGAGGATCGCAAATGCCGTCAAGAATAACGATAAATGGGTCTTCGTTCTTTTCCTTAGCGTAGGCCAAAATATCTTCAACCGTACAATATTCCTTTACCGCAACGTAAGCAATTAAGCCTTGATGCGCGCCGGTAGAAGAAAGCTTATCAAGCCGAACACGCTCAACCTCTTGAATAATGGCGCCGTTTGCTTTTGCATCATAAACAATTTCTTTTACAGAGCCTTGAATTTCGCCTTCTGCAACAAGCAAGCGTTCAATCTGTCTGCCTGCTTTTATCGCTTCGCGAATGGGATTTCTGCCTTCTAAAATATTTTCATTAAGCTCATCAACGCTTTCACGCTTATCAAAACGTTCTGCCTTATCAAAACGTCCTTTATCATAGCGGTCAGATTTATCAAAGCGGTCGGATTTTTCAAATCTATCATTTTTCCCAAAATCTTTTTTAGCAAATTTGCCTTCGCCGGTCTTAAAACCTCTACCGTTATCTTTCCCTTTATTAAACGAGTTTCCTTTGTTAAACTCACGTTTTTCACTAGAATAGCCTTTTTTAAAGCCGCCCTTAGAATCAAAGTTTTTCATCATTATTCTCCAAAATAGTTTTTATAAACAGGTTTATTCTGTCGCTTTTATTTAAAATATACAGATAGCCAAATAAGGTTTCAAGTGCAGTTGCAACTCGGTAATCAAACACGTCGGCATTTTTTGGTATTGTACCCGGATGGGAATTTCTTCCGCGTTTTGATATATATAACTCATTTTCATCAAGTAACGGCTCAATGATAAAATAAGCCTTTCGCTGTGCTTGAGCACACACAAGTTTTGCCGATAGAACGTGCAAACTATGAGCGTTCAAATCGTGGGTTGCTACTATATGTGACCGAATATTCAAGCTATACACCGCATCGCCTATTGAAGCTAAAATAAGCGGGTTTAATTGGCGCACTGCAACTTCATCGTTGCCGAATTTTTTTTGCAGTTCGTCAAACACAAAATTTTCTATTAAAATCATTCCCTTTTTGTTATATGAATAAGCTTTAAAGCAAAACAGTCTTTAATTTAAAGCAGTCAAGGTATTATACCAAATTTTTTCAATTATGTACAGAACATTATTTCTTGAATGCATTATCTTTGAAATTCAGCTCTGCCCTTTTTAAATAAATCGTTACCGAGCGTATCAATAGCCACAATTAAAGGCATATCTTCAACCTCAAGCTTATGTATTGCTTCAGAAAGCAAATCTTCAAAAGCGATTACCTCACATTTTTTTACACACTTAGCCAAAAGTGCACCTGCACCGCCCGATGCTGCAAGATAAACAGCTCCATTTCGTTTGCAGGCAGAAATAACGTTCTCATTACGCTCGCCCTTACCAATCATAACAGCCTGTCCTAAATCAAGAAGCATGGGTGCATATGCGTCCATTCTGCCGCTTGTGGTCGGTCCGCAAGAGCCTATAGCCTTACCTTCAGGGGTAGGACAAGGTCCGGTATAGTAAATTGCAATATCCTTTAAATCAATGGGAAGCTTTTCGCCGTTTTCTATCATAGCGCAAAGACACTTATATACGACATCTCTCCCAATATAAATAACACCGCTTACCGTTACCTTATCACCAATTTTCAACTTTTTAAGCTTGTCCCTATTTTCAAGGGGAAAATTTAGTTTTATCATAATTCTACCTTTTGATGCCGCGCACAGTGGCACTGTATATTAACTGCAACAGGAAGCCCTGCAATATGGGTTGGGAACGTTTCTATATAAACCGCCAAAGCGGTAACGGTTCCGCCCATACCTTGCGGTCCGATACCAAGCTTATTTATTTCGCATAAAAGCTCGTTTTCAAAGGCATTTATTTCTTCAACGCAAGAGGACGTTGCTTCTGTAATAGCGTGCTTTGCCATAACTGCCGCTTTCTCCATTGTACCGCCAATACCCACACCCACAACAACGGGCGGGCAAGGATTAGCACCTGCAGATGCAACCGTATCAACAACAAACTTTTTGATACCCGCAACACCGTCAGATGGCTTAAGCATTTTAAGAGCGCTCATATTTTCGCTGCCAAATCCCTTGGGCGCAATAGATATAACTATTTTATCACCCTTGCAAATAGAGGTATGAATTACCGCAGGTGTATTATCCCCCGTATTTTTTCTTTCGATAGGCGTTAAAACGCTTTTTCTGAAGGGCCTATATGCGCGCCTTACGCCTTCGTTAATTGCATCTTCAAAGTCACCGTCAACAATATGTACATCTTGCCCAACTGAAGCAAAAACGGTAACCATGCCCGTATCTTGACAAATTGGCATATTCTCTTTTTGGGCAACGCTTGCATTTTCAATAGCAATATTTAAATTTTCTTTTCCGATTTCCGACCGTTCGGACAAAAGAGCCTTATTCAAAAGCTCAATAGTTTCCTTTGGCAGAAAGACACAGGCATTTGAGCAAAGACTTTCGACTGCATCGGTAATAGCTTGGCAAGAAATTTCGCGCATAAAATCTCCTAAAAATCATAGTATTTCAAAATACCGTTTTAAAAAAACGTTTTGAACAGCACGTTTATTTTTAAAAAGATTATAATACATTTATACGTTTTTTGCAATTAAATTTCTGCGCAGAAAAAGCGTTTATGACGGCATTTTGAGGGTTTATATGTTTTCAGGCGTGCGGATTAAAGAAATATATCTACTTGTTCCGTCAAAAATACAATAAGCAATTTTTTCTTGATAAGCTTTATCAATTAAAAGCTGTTCTTCCTCCGGGCACGAAAGAAAACCACATTCAATCATAACACTTGTAGAATTTCCGTGGCGAAGCATATAAAAATTTTCGCTTTTGGGCTCGCGGCGGTTATCTTGGTCAATATACTGCTTTAAGCTTCCTTGAATACAATCGGCAAGACGCTTGCCCGTTTCCGAGCCGGGATAATAAAACATTTGCGCGCCCTTTACGTTCTTGCTTTGGGGAAAGCTGTTGCAATGAATGCTAATTACAATGTACGGCTCAGCGCGTTCGATAATTTCTGCCCTTGTACGCATATCCTCCATTTTGGAAAAGCCGTCTTTAGAAAGGGCTTCATCGCTGTCACGGGTAAGCACCACAGTTGCTCCAACACTTTCAAACAGTTTCCCAACCTTTTTAGCAATGCTTAGATTTATATCCTTTTCTCTAACGAGCGTTTTAATACCTATTGCGCCACCGTCCTGACCTCCGTGACCTGCATCAACTACAATAGTAAAATTAAGCAGCGGATAATCGTTACTGCACTCAATAGCATAAATATCTCCCTCTCTGCGCACGCCGAGAAGCAAAACACAAATTATTAAAAAAACAATCCAAGAAGCCTTTAGAATTCTTTTGAGCAATTAAATTCCTCCGTTTTAACAAAAAATCTTAAATATAGCATCTTTTCAAATGCAAAAAAACGACGATTAACACCTAAAAAAGAACAAAAAATATTACGTAATTGTTACAATATAAAATGCATACTCTATGCAAATAATTTTTTTTGTTTTTTGCTGTAAATATGGAAAAAATTAGAAAAATTAACACTAAATTCACAATTAAAATGCAAAAAAGTAATCCACAGCCAAAATCCCCATATTTTAGGGTTTTTATCATTAATATGTGGATAACTTCTAAAAAACAGAAAAAGTTATCCACATTAAAAGTTCCCATTTTACCGCATATATGAATTTATCCACATTTATAAAGGCAGTTATCAACATATGTGGATAACTTATTTTTCCACTGATTTCCTTTTTGCCAAAAACCTTTGTCAAGCATTTTTTGCAAATTTATTTGTAAACTTTTTGTATTTTTATTCTATTTTGTGTATATTTATAATATTTATCGGTATGCTTCAATCAGCTCTTTCACCCATTCTTTGGGAGGACTTTCAATAGTTGCAAGGGGCGCGCCGTTAGAAAGCGGCGTTTCCTTCTTAAACATATATATTTTTATTTCCCTTTCCTGCTCCTTTTTAATCTGTGCATAAAAAAGCGCGTATTCGTTATACTCTTCTTTATATGCAAGCACAGTAAACGTACCGTATTCCTGTTCAAAGGGAGATTGTGCATTTTTTATAACCTTTATCTGTGCCTTTTCGCTTCGCCCATCCGTGCCCGTAACAAGCTCGCATTCATTTTCAGGCAAAACGATACGCACGTTCTCAAGAGGCAATCCGCTGAAGCCGTCAATAGCATAAAAGGTAACGTATCCGTTATCTACGTTTTCTTCCGTTTTCGCACAGCCGCATACGCTTAACAGTGTAATCGCAAGTAAAG
>JAZNXV010000023.1:0-35066 GCA_045594045.1 Clostridia bacterium | reverse complement strand
GTTTTAAATTACTTAATAACAGCACTAACGATACCGGCGCCAACAGTTCTGCCGCCTTCACGGATAGCGAAGTGTAAGCCTTCTTCGATAGCGATTTCTGTAATAAGGTTGATTTCCATTGTTACGTTGTCGCCGGGCATTACCATTTCTACGCCTTCGGGAAGCTTAACTACACCTGTAACGTCTGTTGTTCTGAAATAGAACTGAGGTCTGTAGCCGTTTAAGAAAGGAGTATGACGACCGCCTTCTTCCTTCTTAAGAACGTATACTTCACCCTTGAACTCTGTGTGGGGGTTGATGGATCCGGGCTTGCAGAGAACTTGTCCTCTTTCGATTTCGTCTCTCTGTATACCACGAAGAAGTACACCGATGTTGTCACCAGCCTGTGCTTCGTCAAGAAGCTTTCTGAACATTTCAACACCTGTTACTACTGTGGATTTCTTCTCGTCTGTAAGACCAACGATTTCTACTGTATCCTGAACCTTAATTGTACCTCTTTCTACTCTACCGGTAGCAACTGTACCACGGCCGGTGATGGAGAATACGTCTTCAACAGGCATAAGGAAGGGCTTGTCTGTTGCACGTTCGGGTGTGGGGATATAGGAATCAACTGCGTCCATAAGCTCGAAAATTGCTTTGCACCATTCGTTTGTTGTTACGTCTTCGCCCTTTTGAGCTGCTTCAAGTGCCTGGAATGCGGAACCCTTTACGATAGGTGTATCGTCACCGGGGAACTCGTACTCGGAAAGCATTTCACGAATATCCATTTCAACAAGCTCTAAAAGCTCTTCGTCGTCAACAAGGTCTGTCTTGTTCATAAATACTACGATGTAGGGAACGCCTACCTGACGGGCAAGAAGAATGTGCTCTCTTGTCTGAGGCATAGGACCGTCAGATGATGCTACTACTAAGATAGCGCCGTCCATCTGTGCTGCACCTGTAATCATGTTCTTTACGTAGTCAGCGTGGCCGGGGCAGTCAACGTGTGCATAGTGTCTTGAAGCGGTTTCATATTCAACGTGTGATGTGTTGATTGTGATTCCTCTTTCCTTCTCTTCAGGAGCCTTATCGATTGCGTCATAAGCCATAGCTTGTGCGCCACCTACCTTGGATAAGCAGGTTGTGATTGCTGCTGTAAGGGTTGTCTTTCCGTGGTCAACGTGACCGATTGTTCCAATGTTAACGTGGGGTTTGGTTCTTTCAAACTTACTCTTTGCCATTTGAAAATTCCTCCTAAAAAATTAAAAAATTTTCCGTACAAGCCATAAACGGACTTGGAGCAGGTGACGGGAATCGAACCCGCGTTGCTTGCTTGGGAAGCAAGAACTCTGCCATTGAGTTACACCTGCAAATTCCGTTAACGCCACGTACAGATGCTACTTATTATTTTATAATATTTAGATGCCTTTGTCAAATGAAACATAAAAATCTTATTTTGCACGGGCAAAAACGGCGCATTTAAGGGGTTTTTGAAGAATTTTATTAAAAAGGAACTATATTTTTTTAAGCGAATATTATTTGTTAAAGATAATATATAAAAAAAGATACGTTTTAAGAAATAAAATAACAAAAAAAGAAAGAAAAAGCATTTGATTTTGTAAAAAAAGAAAGAAAAATCAAAAAACTTTGTTTAAACAGTAAATTAAGCGTTGACATATAAGATTTTTTTGCGTATAATATACTCAAGCAAATAAAAAAATAAAAGGAGAAAAGCTTTATGAAAAAACTTATTACTTTATTGCTTGTTACTGTAATGGTTGCATCAATGGCATTTGCAAGCGTTCCTGTAAGTGCTGAAGAAGAGCTTCACAACTACATAACAGACGATATGATGAAGTGGTCCACAGAATTTATGGGCGAACCCAAGAAAATTGAAAAGCTCGAAGAAGACGGCGAAACCGTTTACAAGGCAACGGGTATTACACAACAGTGGTGTATGCCTTATCTTGAGAACGTACGTCCTGCTTTCGTTGAAGCTTTAGGCGAAGATGATGCCGTTGAGCTTACAATTACCTTTAAATTGCGCATGGAATATACTGAGGCATACAAGAATAAGGGTACAGAAACAAGAGTTATGCTTGCTATCAGATGTAAGGAAGATTCCGGCAAAGCAGCAGACCTTTGGAACCTTGATTACAGAGAGTCCATGGGCTTCAGCCAGCCTCTCTTTGCACGCGTTAACGGCGTGCATACAATCTGGTATCCTGAATCAAAGTTCATCGTTGTAACAGATTCCGAGTGGACTGAATATACTTTAAACATCACTATGGACGAAATGCAGATTAACAACGAGCATACTGCTTTCGATTGGATGTTCGGTTTCGATAGAATTCACGAAAAAGACGGACAGACAAGTGTTGATGCTTCTACATTCTTTAAGAGATTCGGTTCTCTTTATATCAAAGATTTAGGTATCTACAAGACCGACGAATATCTTGAAGCAAACGCAACACCCACTCCCGAACCCACAGCTACACCTGAACCCACACCCGTTCCCACACAAAAGCCCACAGATGCACCCAGCACAAGCACAACTGCACCTGCAGGCACACAGGCAACAGCAACAGCAGGCACAACCGTTCCTACTGACGACGATAACAAGAGCGACAACACAATTATTATTGTTGCAGCAGTAGCCGCAGTTGTTGTAGCAGCCGCAGTAGTTGCAGTTGTTATAGTGCTTAAGAAAAGGTCCGCCGCCGGCAAGGAAGAAGCAGCTGAAGAAGCCGCTGAAGAGACAGCCGACGAAAAGACAGAAGAATAATAAGTAGTTATTATTCGCTTTAATTACGGCAAAAGATTTGCGCCGATAAGGACAAATTTTTTCATTTTCTTTCTTTTTTGCACCTCTCTTGATTTAAGAGAGGTGTATTTTTTTGCGCAAAAATATTAAGAAAAACGGCGAGATAAAAAAGAAAAAGCGAGTGCAATAACACTCGCTCTTTTTATAATAAATAACACTCGCTTTTTTATAATATTTTTTGCAATAAAGGTTTTTAATGCAAAAGCAAAACTGCAGATCGTTTTAGCTTCGCAAGCGCATTGCCACCTTGCGCCTGCAAAACTTAAAGCTTGCAAAGGGAAACGAACAGACTGTGTAGGAGGGTTTCTTCAAACGTTGCGCCGCTTTTTATGCATTTATCAACCTCGTAGCACATAATAACGGCTTTTTGAAGGGCGTCTTCGGTAAGCTTTTTACTTAATGCGTCCATTTTGTTAAATATAAAATCGTGCTTTATGCCGGTTGCCGCTATAATTTCCTGCCGCGTACTTTTATTTTTTTGCATAAGCTTTATTCTTAAAAGCTGACGGTAATGCTTTGAAACCGTAGATAGAATAAGCACGGGCTCTTCTCTGTTTTCAAGCAGTCCGCTTAAAATGCTGAGAGACGTTTTAATGTCCTTGTTGCCAAGGGCATCGGTCATTTTGAAAATTTTATACTCGTTGTTTGGGGTAATAATGGCTAAAATATCGTCCTTATTTACCGTACCCTCTTTTTTATAGCTGATAAGCTTATCAAGCTCGCAAGCCAAGGCTTCGGGGCGGGCGTCGGCATATTCCATTAAAAAGCTCAGGGCAACGGGGTCAATGGAAATTCCGCCTGCTCGCAAATATTTTTGCGTCCATTTTTGTGTATCAAGGGTGGAAAGCTCGTTAAATTCTACAACGCGGTTCTCGCCAAACGCCTTGTACACCTTGCCGCGCTTTTCGGGGCTTTGTGTTACGAACACAACTACGGAAAATTCGCAGGGGGAAGAAAGATACTCAAGCAAAGCGCTTTCGCCTAAAGCGTCTGTTTTTTCTTTTTTTGAAGTCTTTTTTTCAGAAGCATCTTCCCCGTTGTTGCTTAAAGGGAGAGCATCTTCGCCCTTGGCGGCAGAAGCACCGTCGTTTTCTTCTTGGTTATCATCTTGCGACCCTCTTTTCTTTGCCAAAAATATGCTGTCGTAAATGATAATCATACGCTTTTGCGCCATAAAAGGAATTGTTTTGCAGGCTTCGGTTATGGCAAAGCCGTCGGATGCGGAAGGCAAAACAACAAGGTTGGCGTCCTTAAGAGCGCCGCCTACAACTGTTTCTTCAAGTTGTTTAAGGGCGCTGGTAAGCACGTATTCTTCTGTGCCGCAAAAGAGATAAGCGTTAGCAATATCTTCCTGCTTTAGCTTTTGGAAAAATTCATTGTGAAGCATTTTTTCAACCTCGTTTTAATTTGTTTTGTGAAGGACTCATAAAAGCCGCTTTTAAAGCTGTGCGCAAAAGCTTGGGCAAGCCAAAACGCAAAGGGACGTTATTTTTTAAACAGTTTTAAAAGAGCGTTACCTTGAAAAGCTATGAAAGGGTGTAATGGAAATATCATTACCGATTTTTATTTCGATACTACCGTTTAAGGCGGTAAAATATGCGTTATTACAGTTTTCGTTGGGAGAAAGGTGGGAAATTATCGTGTCGGCGCAAACGTTTGAGTTGTCGGAAACGGCAACGTCAAAGACTGTGTCGGGCACGGCGCTATTGTCAAACTGAACAAAGGTTCTGTAGGCGTTATAAGTAAAGACCGTTCCCCCGGGGTCAAAGGTAAACGCTCCGTTTTCCGTGGTAAGCACCGTGCTTGAATCAATAAACGTGGGGTTAAACATAAACAGATATTCGGGAACGATTAAGGAGCTTGAAACGTAGAGGGAATCAAAGGTCAGCCCCAACCGTTGCGCTGTCGGCAGACTGTTAAGATGCTCTTGAGTTAGAATAATCAAAGCGTCCACCCTGCCAACGTTGCGGTTGACGTAATCCACCTGCGCCTCTACGTCGTTTTCGTTTTTCGCCAAGCCGATGATAAAATCTTCCTTTGTGCGCACGTGCACGCAAGAAACGGAGCCAGACGTGCTGATAACGTTAACCGTAGCATTGTTATGGCGGTCTATTGTGGTCAGGACGTTATTTAAAAGCAAAGCGATGACGCACAAAACGCATACGAAGCGCTTAACCTTATAAGAAAAGGGCATTTGGCGAAAAAGAAATATACCTAAAACTACTAAACCGACTACGGTGGCGGCACCGATAGGAGAAAATTCAAACACGATGCCTCTGGAAAAGAATTCGGTGAGGTTTAACACCGTTAAAATCATATAATAGGGAATTTTCAAGAAAATTAAAAAACCGCTGTAAACAAAGGAAAGTAGCAGCCCTATAATTAAAATTCCCAACGCCAGCGAAGAAATGGGCACAAGCAACAGATTTGCGATTATGCTTACTGCGCTGATCGAGCCGAAATAATAAAGCACAAAGGGTAGAGTGCCTACGGTTGCCCACAGACAAACGGAAGCACTGTCCAAAAGCTCGCGCAAAAACAAATTACGCACTCTGTGGTGGGTATTGGAAAAGGCGGTTATGCCGAAGCACGCGCCAAAGGAAAGCTGAAAGGATATATCGAACAGCCTGTAAGGATTGCAAAGCAAAATTCCGCAGGCAACAGCGCACAAAGCGTTAAAGGGATTATAGCGGCAGCCCTTTATTGAGGAAAGGGACAGCACACTTGCCATCATCGCGGCGCGCACCGTTGAGGGAGAAAAGCCCGTTAAGGCGCAGTAGAGAAACAAGAAGCAACAAATACAGAATAATTTCAGCTTTCTGTTCAGCCTTACCAGCGCGAACAGACCTGAAAGAACACTTAAAAATATGCCTACGTGCAAGCCCGAAACTGCTAACAGGTGCGATGCTCCCGACGAAGCAAAGTTAGATTTTATTTCCGTATCAAGAAAAGTCTTGTCACCCGTAACCATGGCAACGGCGACAGATGCGCAGTCTTCACGGGGCATCTGCTCAAAAATTCTATCCCGCAGGGCAAGGGAAAGCTCGCCGATAGCGCGGGTAAAGCTTTGCTCACGATAATTTATTGAATAGCTGTCGGCAAAAAGACAGTAGCCTATATTGTCGGCTATGGCGTAATATTTATACGAAATTTCGCCCTTATTGTTGCTTAGGGCGGAATAAGGACGCACCCCGCCTGAAACGCTTATAAAGTCGCCCTGCTTAACGTCTGTTTCGCCCGAAATCAAAACGGCAACGTTTGTATCGGTAATGGAAGTGCCGTCGCTTAAAATGGCGGCGTCCTTCAAAACAAGCCGCGTTGTACCGTTAATGTAATAAACCTCTGTGGCGGTACCGCAGGCAGAGGCATTGTCAGAATAAAAGGTAAATTCTTTGCTTGAGCCCTTTGTTATTATGCAAGTAAAAACAAGCAAAAGACAGAAAACCGTAATCCATTGATGCTTGCTTGCGCCAAGCAAAAGCGCACCCAGGGCAACGCCAAACAAAACAAGACAAACGTATTTTGTATAAGGAAAAAATACGCTTATTAAAATGCCTACAAGAATGATTATAAACGAAAAGAAAGTTATTCTGCGCCGCATTACTTCAAGGTTTGCAGGTAGCTTTCGGGCAACGCTAAAAGCGCGCGGTCAAGGGCAATATTGCCGCCAAATGTGGAGCGCATTTGATTATCTTGTAAAAGATAAGCCTTTGTACAGCCCGTATAGTTGCAGGCGGTGGATATAATTGAATAAACAAGGGCATATTCTTCGTTTTGCGAAAGCTCTCGGCCCAGCAAAAAGTGGTCGTAACAACTTTGGCTCAAGTCGATAATAACAGTATCGTTGTTAACGGTAATGCCGTTTACAAGAATATCCTTTTCTTTTAAGGCGGGGGCAACAAAGCAAACGTATTCTTTAATAAAGCTTACAAAATCGCCGCCGGGCATATTTGAAACAAGCATAGTAGCCTTTGCCAAGCCGTTGCCGGAGCTGTTTGGTATTATAACCTCAACCTCGCTTTTTATATAGCTGTAATAGCGCACGGTTTCCTCGTCCAAGGTAAAAACCTCTGCGCCAAGCTCATTTACAACGGAAAGCCTTATGCGCTTTGCCGTGGGATAAAGGCTGTTAAGTGTTGCGGCAATAGATTTGGGACCTAACCAGCTTGCCTGGGGTTTAAAGGAGGACGGGCAGGAAAGCTTAACGGTAACGGTTGCCGATTCCTCGTCAAAGAAGGGGGTGGATTTTATTCCAAAGCCCTCGGGGAAAATGCTTTCGGCGGTGTTTATCAGGTTAGTGCAAAGAGCAAGAGCATAGTTTTCGTCGGTAGCGGTAATGCTTTGCACCTTGGGAATTAAATATTTGCCTTGTGAATCGGCAGAATACACAATGCCGTAAAAGGTATCAACAATTTTATTTCCAAGCTGCCTTTGGGCAACGAATTCGTTGTATCTGCCAAGCAAAACGTCCCTGGTAGAATAGGCAGAAAGCAGCATTACGGGAATGTTTTTTAAGTTTGGCATAAAAAGCTGCTGACCTTCAACGGTGAGGTTTATAAAGTCGATTTCCTTTAGAGAAGTAAAGGTTGCAGAAAGCACCGCAAGGCAGTTAAAAAGCTCTTCGGGGGTGCACATAGAAAATTGCCAGGAAAGGTCAATATACAAAATGTTTTGCACCGGCATTGTACTGCGGCAGGTGATGCCTTGGGGAAAGATTGATTTATATCCGTCCTCGGTGCCAAACAAAAGGGCGGACATAATATTATCGTACAGAGAGCCTTCCGGGGAAAGCTGCGTTGAAAACGCCGTAAGATTTCCATCTTCTGATACAGAGTAGAGCGTAACGCCCCTATCCTCCTTTTCGGGCATAGTAAAGGGCGAAAGAGTCAGCTCAAGACTCTTTTTTTGAGTGGTGCTTTCGGGGGCACAGCTACAGAGCAAAAATGCGCAAAGCACTAAAGCCATTAAAGAAATAAGCACTTTTTTTAATTTTTGTGCGCGCTGTGCTTTTAAACGCAAGAAAAGTCTTCTCACTGAGCTACCTCCAGGTGTTTTAGCAGGCTTGCGTAGCTTATAAGCCAATATCTGCCCGTATAAACAAGCTCAATGGGAACGTTGCTTGCGGTATAGCTGGCGTATTCGGTTCTTATTTTAAAGGTTGCCTGAACCAAGGCGGTTTTGCCGTCGTCAGAAACAGTATAATTGTCTTCAACGGTAAATTCGGTCATATTTAAATTGCGGTATTGGAACTGCTGAGTCATTTCCTCCAAAATGGGAAGCTTTTGCGCGGCAGAATCCTTGTTGCCCAAATAGAGATAAAGCTTTGACCATTCGTTATTTGAATAGTGTGTAAGCCCTCTTTTTAAAACGTTAGAGGGCGATAAAATCAGCGAGGTATCTCTTGAAAGGGGACCGATGGGTGCACCCTCACCTACTGTTTTCGTAATACCCATTTCAAAGGAATCGGGACGCATTCTTACGCCGTTAATCTCAAGATAGAGCTGAACAAGGGTATGGTTTCCCATTTCGCAAACGGTGTTTACAATAGAATATATGGCTAATCTGCGGTTAAGGCGGGTTTCCTCGTCGCTTGAGCCTAAGGTGTCAAGCAAAAAGCCGTCGCTCAAGGTCACGGAAAGTGTTTCGCCGCTGGCAGTAACGTCAAGCAGGCGGGTGTTTATGCCAAAGCTTGAGGTAATTTCGGGTCTTTGCCCTACCGCGCCTGTTATAAGGGCAGAAATTGCAAAATATTCGGGAGCCTCTTGGGGCGTGTTCTCAACGTTTAACGATGAGCGCACAAGCATAGGCTCGTTATAATATCTGAAATATAAAGGTAAAACGGACGAAGAAGCGCCTACGGAATCCTGCAGGGGCGGAATAATATCACCGTCAGATGAGTTCATATAGCTTGCGGAGCAGCCGCAGGCAAGAAGCATCAAGCCGCACAGTAACGCAGAAAGAAGCTTTTTCATTGAACAATTCCCAACCTTTCTAAAATTACGGATAAATTTTCTTCTTTTGTTTTATCAAGCCAGGTGGCATTTTCCTTGCGCATCCACGTTAATTGACGTTTTGCATATCGGCGGCTTTCCTGCTTGATTTTTTCTATTGCCTCGTCTTTTGAGATTTCACCGTTAAAAAACTCGGCAAGTTGCCTGAAACCAATGGCTTTAAAGCATTGGTGCTCGTCTGATACGCCTTTTTTAAGAGCTGCAAGAATTTCGTTTTCAAGACCTGCCTCAAGCATAAGGTCAACGCGCTTGTTTATTCTTTCGTAAAGCTCACTTCGCGGTGGCGAAACGCAGAAAAGCTCAAACTCAAACTCGGTGTTTAGCCGTTTTTCGTCAAAATTATCCTTGGGAAGCGTACCCGTAAGCTCGTAAATTTCAAGGGCGCGGGTAATGCGCTTTCTGTCGGCAGGCTTTATTGCCGTTTGGCTGTTAAGGGCAAAAAGCCTTGCAAAAAGCTCTTCCGTAGGAATTCCGTCAAAGCTCTTTCGCACACAGGCGGTGCTTTCGGGCATAAAATCGGGCTCGTAAATCAAAAAATGAAAGTAAAGGCTTGTTCCGCCAACAATAATGGGTTGCTTGCCTAAAGAGATGATTTCGCGTATCTTTTCCCGCGCCAAAATAGAATAATCGTATGCGGTAAAACGGGCAGAAAGCTCCAAAAACCCCATTAAATGATGGGGTATGCCCTGCATCTCTTCCTTTGTGGGTTGGGCAGAGCAAATAGGAATATCCTTATAGATTTGCATTGAATCGCAGGAGATAATTTCCCCGTTCAGTTTTTTAGCAAGCTCAACACCCACCGCCGTTTTGCCCGAGGCGGTAGGTCCTGCAATAACTATTACTTTCATTTAAAACACTTTCGATAAAAATTTTATTGATTAAAGTGCGGTTCACGCTATTTAATTGCGGTGCTTTTAAAAAAAGCTTATTTAGCACGAGAGATTGATTTATTGTATTCTTTTAAAGCGCACTTCAAGCTCGTGCTTGGAAAGACGAACGAGAATAGGTCTGCCGTGGGGGCAGGATAAGGGAACGCCTTCCTGGCGAATAAGTGAAATTAACGATTTTATCTGGTCGGTTGAAAGCTTGTCGCCACCCTTAACGGCGCATCTGCACGCAAGGCGCATAAGCTTTTGGCGCTTAAGCTCATTGGTACGCAGAATTTTAACAGAGCTTTCTTCGCTTAAAAGCGACGTGATAAATTTTTCGGCATCAATATTGTCTAACGCCAACGGGGTAGCCTTAACTGCAAAGGAGCCGAAGCCCATTTCTTCAATTTCGAAGCCCATTTCAGTTAGCTGCTCAAGGCAATCGGATAAGAAAACCTCTTCCTTTGGCGAAAGCTTGATAATTTGCGGAAACAGAAGCATTTGCTTTTCACCGCCCGATGCCATAGAAGCATAAAGACGTTCAAACAGCAGACGCTCGTGGGCGGCGTGCTGGTCGATTATATAGCAATCGTCCCCGTCCTCGATAATGATATACGTGTCAAAAAGTGTGCCGCATATTTTGTATTGAGGCCCTTGGGAAAGCTCTTTTGTAAAATCCTCTGAAAATAGACTTTGCTCTAACACGTTTTGTTCAGTTTTAGCGCCGTGCATAAGCGTGTTTTGCTCAACTTTTGTGCCTTGCTCTGAAGCGCCTTGCATATACTCGGCTTTTGTGCCTTGCGCAAGAGTGCTTTGCTCGGCGCCTTGGTTCTTAGAAAAATCAAGGTCTTGGTCAAGGTATTCTAAAGGTGAGCGAGCAGAATCGCGCACGCAGGTGGCGGAGCTAAAATCTGCAAAGCTTTGAATTTCCTTAACTAATTTGGCGGGGGTTGCCTTTAAGCTATCGTCTATAAGGTTGCCTGCGGGCTGACCTTTGGCGTTTGGGGCTTCCTTTTTATCTTCTTTTACGCTTGCAGGAATAGTGCCGAATTGGTTTTCAAAGGCGCTGCCAAGGCTTTTTCCGCGCATATTTTCAGTTGCCCTTGAGGCAATAATAAAATCTTCGTTTATAATTTGCTTGCTTGTTTTTTGTTGTGCCGAAGCCGTACCGTCAGATACCTGCGATTTGCTTAATCGGTCAAAATCTACGGGGGCTTCGTCAAGCAGAGGGTTAATTTTATCAGTTGAAACAACAGTGCTTTCGGGGGCGTTGATTTCTTCCTTAAAAAGCGAAGGAATTTCCTGATTTTCGCGCAGAGCCTTGCTTATAACGGAAAAAACTGCACCGAAAACGTCAAGCCCGTCGGCAAAGCGCACCTCTTGCTTTGTGGGGTGCACGTTTACGTCAACCAAGCTTCCCGACAAGGAAAGCTGCAGAACGTAAAAGGGGAATTTGCCCACGTTAAGTCTTCCCGAATAAGCTTGATTTACAGCGGCGGCAACGGTATCGTTTTTAACGCATCTGCCGTTGATAAACAAAAACTGCCTGCTTCTGTTACCGCGCTGAAGCTCTCTTTTGCCAATATAGCCCGTAACGGTAATGCCTGCGCGAGAGTCGGAAACGTAAATCATATTGGAAGAAACGTCGTTACCGAAAACTGCTCGTATGCTTGATAAAAGATTATTGTCACCGGGGGAGCGCAAAAGAGTTTTGCCCTCGGAAATAAACCGAATAGAAAGCTGTGGGTTAGAAAGGGCAAGCTTGTTAATAACGTCGGCAACGTAAACGGCCTCCTGGGAAGGACGCTTTAAAAACTTGCGCCTTGCGGGTGTGTTAAAGAACAGATTTTTAACCGTAATGGTTGTGCCCTCGGGACAGCCAAAGGGATAAAAGTGCAGAATATTTCCGCCTTCTAACGAAATGAACGTGCCTTCTTCCGTATCTTTTGTTCGGGTTGAAAGCTCAACACAGGAAACGGCGGCAATGCTTGCCAAGGCTTCACCGCGGAAACCAAGGGTTAAAATATCGTTTAAATCCTCTGCGGCAAAAATTTTGCTTGTGGCGTGGCGCAGGAAGGCGTTTTTAACGTCATCTTCTACCATTCCGCAACCGTTATCGGTTATGCGGATAAGGTCTATTCCCCCACCCTTAATTTCAACGGTAACGCTTGTTGCACCTGCGTCTATTGAGTTTTCAACCAGCTCTTTAACTATTGAAGCAGGGCGTTCAACAACCTCGCCTGCTGCAATCTTGTTAGCAACAGAAGCATCTAAAAGCCTTATTTTCATAATTCACGTTTCGCCTTTTCTCTTAATTCACATAAAATATTCATAGCTTGTAAAGGTGTAAGAGTATTTATATCAACGTTTTTGAGCTCGCCTATAATTTCAGCGGTGTTGGAGCTTGCAAACATTGTGCTTTGGGTAACGGTTTGAGCTTTTTCACTTTTGTTTGTAATGTCGGATTGCTCCAAATTCTTCAAAATGGCGTTGGCGCGCGTCAGCACGCTTTTTGGTACACCTGCCAAGGCGGCAACTGCAACACCGAAGCTCTTATCGGCGCTTCCACGGGCGATTTTGCGCAGGAAAATAACGTCGTCACCGTATTCGCGAGCTAAAATGCAGTAGTTTTTAACGCCTTCCAACGTACCTTCAAGCTCACTAAGCTCGTGGTAATGGGTAGCAAAAAGCGTCTTTGCGCCCATATGCTTTTTATCGGCAATATATTCGGTAACTGCCCAGGCGATAGAAAGACCGTCAAAGGTAGAGGTGCCTCTTCCTATTTCGTCTAAGATTATAAGGCTGTCCTTGGTGGCGTTTTTAAGAATACTTGCAACCTCGGTCATTTCTACCATAAAGGTACTCTGGCCTGCAGATAAATCGTCAGACGCGCCAACACGGGTAAACAGTCTGTCGCAAAGGCAAATATTTGCTTCCCTTGCAGGAACAAAACTTCCCATGTGAGAAAGCAGGGTTATTATGGCAACTTGACGCATATACGTGCTCTTACCTGCCATATTGGGGCCCGTAATTATCATAAACCGCATATCGTCGATATTTTAAGAGGTGTCGTTGGGAACGAAAGCGGAATCGTTTTGCATTTTTTCAACAACGGGGTGGCGCCCGTCTTTAATATCAAGTGCGCCTTCGCAATTTATGCTTGGGCGGGAATATGAATTTTCAAAGGCAACGGTGCCCAAGGAGAAAACTGCGTCTATTACCGAAAGAGCTTCGGCAGTACGGCGGAGCCTTATAAGAGCATCAAGCAGAGAGTTGCGAATATTTTCAAACAAGGCAAGCTCTAATTTAAGAGCCTTTTCCTCACTGCCCACAACAAGCTCCTCGGTTCTTTTAAGCTCCTCGGTAACGTATCGCTCACAGCCTGCAAGAGTCTGCCTGCGAATGTAGTTAAAGGGAACCTTATCCTTAAAGCTGTTCGTAACCTCAATGGTGTAGCCGAAAATCTTGTTATATTTAATTTTAAGGTTTTTAATGCCCGTTTCCTCGCGCTCCTTGGCTTCAATGCGCAAAATCCAATTCTGTCCGTTTTTAACAGCATCGCGGTAATCGTCAAGTTCCTTGTTGTAGCCGGGACGAATAATTTTGCCTTCGCCTAATTTTTCGGGGGCATCGTCGCAAACGGCATCGTCCAAAAGGGTGTAAATGTCGGATAAGGTATCAATGCTGTCACTCGAAAGGGCAAGAAGCTGACTTTTGTTATCCTTTAAAAGTTCCTTGATTTTAGGTAGGTTTTTAATGGCTCTGCGGACAAAAACGGTTTCCCTCGGAGAAACGTTGCCGTAGGCAATATGAGAGGAAATGCGTTCAATATCGCAAATATTGTCAAGAGCTTCCTTTAAGTCCTCGCGCAGAGAATAGTTTTCCTTGATCTGCTCAACGGCATCAAGGCGGAATTCAATTTGATTCTTATCGCGCAAGGGGCGTTCGAGCCATTCCTGCAAGCGACGGTAGCCCATAGGCGTTTGAGTCTGGTTCAAAAGCCAGAAAAGCGTGCCGCGGGTGCCGTGGTCACCGTTGGATTTAAAAAGCTCCAAATTGCGCACGGCGGTGGAATCAAGGAACAGATAGTCCTGCGCCTGAATAAAGAGAGGCTCGTTCATATGAGAAAGGGTATTTTTTTGCGTTGAAAGCAAATATTCCCACAAGCCTGCCGCCGCCTTTGAACAAGCGGCATATTTTTTAAGCTGCTTTTGACTTGAAGAAAATCTGTCAAAAAGCCGCGGAACAATTTGCTCGTCGGAAAAAATAGTATCAACACAGCTCAAGGGAGCTAATTGCTTAATAACGTGCTTGGGGATAACGGTAGAAGAGTTTAAAAACTCGGTATCTACAATGATTTCACGCGGATTTATCTTTAAAAGCCTGTCACAAACATTGTGAAGCCCTGCTTCTATGGTAAGCTCGGAAACGAAAAATTCGCCCGTAGAAACGTCAGCCCAAGCGATACCTGCCTTGTTCTTTAAAATGCAAACGGAAGCAAGAAAGTTGTTGGTTGAGCCCGAAAGCATATCGTCTTCAATAATTGTGCCGGGGGTAACAACGCGCACAACGTCACGCTCAACGAGAGTTTTTCCCTTGGCAAGCTTGGGGTCGGAAAGCTGCTCGCAAATGGCAACCTTGTAGTTTTTTTCAAGAAGCTTGTTGATGTAGGTGTTTACGCTGTGGTGAGGCACACCGCACATGGGGGCACGCTCGGAAAGACCGCAATCCCTGCCCGTTAAGGCTAATTGAAGCTCCTTTGATGCAATACGCGCATCGTCGAAAAACATTTCATAAAAGTCACCTAAACGGAAGAAAACCAAACAGTCCTGATAGCGCTGTTTAAGCTCAAAATACCGTTGCATCATAGGTGAAAGCCCCATTTTTTAATCCTCCTGAATTCCTAAAAGCGTGTTAAGCTTAATTTTTGTTATTTTTACGTTTACCGTTTTTCCGATTAAATCGGCAGAGCCCTGGAAGGAAACCATTCTGCCTGAATCGGTTCTGCCCGAAACCATATTTTCGCCCCGCTTGGCAACGCCTTCAACAAGCACGGGATACGTTTTGTTTAAATAAATTGAGTTCGCCTTTAAGGTGCACTCCTCCGAAAGCTTAATAAGCCGTGCCATACGGATGCGGGTAATTTCGTCTTCTATCTGCCCGTCCATCTCTGCGGCGGGAGTACCTTGGCGCTTTGAATAAATAAAGGTAAAGGAAGCGTTGTAGCAAACCTTTTCGTAAACCTTTAAGGTTTCTAAAAAGTCCTCTTCCGTTTCCGTGGGGAAGCCCACGATTATATCTGTTGAAATTGCAATATCGGGCATTTTTGCACGAAGCTTTTCAACAAGGCGAAGATAGTCTTCTTGGGTGTAGTGGCGGTTCATAAGCTTTAAAAGCCTGTTTGAGCCGGATTGAATGGGCAGGTGAATGTACTTGCAAACCTTTTCGCACTCTGCCATAGCCGAAATTAAATCGTCAGACAAATCCTTGGGGTGACTTGTCATAAAGCGTATGCGCTCTAAACCGTCAACCTCATTAAGCTTGCGCAGAAGGTCGGGAAAACTGATTTCGTCGGCATTTTTGCCGTAGGAGTTTACGTTTTGACCTAAAAGAGTGATTTCCTTTATCCCTGCGCTTGCCAAGCCCTTAACCTCGGCGATAATGTCTTGGCTTTTTCTTGAACGCTCTCTGCCGCGAACGTAGGGAACGATACAGTAGGAGCAAAAGTTGTTACAGCCGTACATTATGTTGACCCACGCGGAATGAGATTTTTCGCGCAGAACAGGCATATTTTCAACAATAGCTCTTTCCTTTTCCCAAACGCTTAAAAGATGCTCCTTTTCCGTTAAGGCTTGAAACATTAATTTAGGAAGCTCCTGAGTGTTGTGCGTGCCAAAGACAACGTCAACAAAGGGGAAACGCTTTAAGAGCTTTTCGCCGTAACCCGCCTGCTGCATCATACAGCCGCAAACCATTACAAGACGGTCGGGGTGCTTTCTTTTAATTTGCTTAAGCTTGCCTAAATTACCTAAAAGCCTGTCCTCTGCCCCTTCGCGCACACAGCAGGTGTTAAATATAACCGCGTCGGCTTCGTCGCGCTTTGAGCAGGGAGTATAGCCCATTTCTTCAAACATTCCGCTTAATGTCTGGGAATCGCGCACGTTCATCTGGCAACCGTAGGTTTCAACAAAATACGTGTGCTTTTGTGTGCCGAAAAACTCCTTAACCTTTTTTAAATAAGAAGCGTCTATGGTGTTTTTAAAGTCTTCGATATTTCTTTGCAAGAAAAATTCCTCCGAATTTGATTGGTTGTAATGCTTTTTACGCTGTGCTCTTTGGGCTTTTTATGCCGTGTTCTTTGAAAAAAGCAAAGCGCCTATAATCAGCGTTTTAGATTAGTTGACCTAAAACGGCAACTCTTTAGCTGTTTTTTAACACCTTTTGCACTTGCTTATGCATTTCTTGAGCCATTTGCTCATATTCGCTTGCGGCTCGACTTGACTTCTTAAAGGCTGAAACGGGTTTTCCTGCGTCCTGCGCCCATTCGATAGTGCTGTCAACGCGAATGTAAGATGAGAAAATATAAAAATCTTTCATTTCCTTTAAGGCTTCCATTGTTTGCTTAAAGTAATTTTTACGCTCGTTAACTTTTGTAACTGCAATACCTAAAACCTTTAATTCGGGAGCAATTTGGGTAACGGTTGAATAAAATTCAAACATATTTGCAAGGCCGAAAAGCCCCCAAGGGCTTGCTTCAACGGGAATAAGCAAAAAGTCCGAAGCGCATAAAAGGTTCATAGCCCAACCGCCTAAAGTAGGAGGTGCGTCGATTAAAATATAGTCGTATTTTTCGCTTTGTTTAATGCTTTCAAGGCATTTTTTCAAAATCAGCTCTCTTTGCCATTTGGTAAAGAGCTCGTATTCGATACCGCTCATAAGAGTTGATGACGGAATAATATCAAGATTTTTGTAGGGGGTGGAAATTATAAAATCGTCAAGAGATTTTTGCTCACGCACGGCGTGGTAGAGGTTTTTTTCGCTTTGAGCAAGCTCTAAAACAGTGTCCTCGTCAAAGAATGAAAGTGAAAGGTTTAACTGCATATCACCGTCGATAAGCAACACCTTTTTGCCTGCCTGGGCTAAAGAATAGCCGATATTGGAGCAGGTTGTGGATTTACCTGAACCGCCTTTGTTGTTTGCAAAGCAAATAGTAACTGATTTTTTCATTTTATTACCCCTTTGATTTTATTTTTATGTTTTTACAATAAGCGCTTTAGTCAGCGGCCAAGGCGCGCTTTTAAAAGTAAATATTTTTGAAAGTATATTTATTTAAAGTATATTTTTTAAAAGCAGGTATTTTTAAAAAGCAATTATTTTTTGTTAAAGTATTTGCCTAAAATATATACGGGAACTGCCGACCAGCCGTGGCACAGACTGCCCGCATAGCCAAAGTCATCGGCACCCTTTTCCGTTTCCCAGAAGGTGTCGGCGCCCTTTGCAAGCATTTTGCCCCAAACGGTTTCAACCTCGTTAATAACGAAGGGCAAATTGTCCTTGGAGCAATTAAGGAGAGCGTCGTATTCAAAAATCTTCATACTCAAGGAAGAAGGAATAAGAGTCTTTTCTTTAATAAGCTTAACGACCAAGGCTTCTTTGTCCTTAGGCACGGCGCCTGCGAAAAGCATCATAGCCTGCACCAAGGTGTGCTGGGGTTCCTTGTCGAAGCTGTAAGAAGCGTAGCCGTTAAACTCTTCGCGCCAGAAGGTTTTGTGCACAGCATTTTTTATTCTTTCACTAAGGGCTAAATACTGCGCCTTTTCACTTTCGTTTTCGCTTAAAGAGGCATAGCAAGCAAAGCCGTCGCAGGCAAAGGCGTTTAAAAGGCAGTCGGTCAAAATCTTGTTTTTAGGTATGTCGAGAGTTTTCCAAACGCTCTTGGGCTTCCACATATTGCCGTCAATTCGTCTTTGCCATTCGTAGAAGTTCCACATATCAGGAATTTGTGAAATCAAGCCGTCCTTATTTACCCGCGCCCTGAAATTTTCGGCGATACGCGTTAAAACGGGCATAAGCTCTTGTTTTAAGGAGCTGTCGCCTGAGGCAAGGGTGTATTCCATGACCGAGCGGATAAACACAATGGAAAACATGGGAATGTTAATATCCATATATCCCGGTGCGCAAATTTGCAAAAAGCCCTTTTCGTCAATGGAGCTTGCCATAAGCTTCAGGGCAGAGGCAGGGAATTTGTATTCCGAAAAGCCGTAGTATCCGCAGAGCATCTGTATGCGAGAGTCCAACGAATACAAGGATTGCTCGCGCCAAGGGCAGTCTTCGTAATGGTCGTGCATGCTTGAGCGCAGAGTCTTTAAGCCCGTGCGCCAAAGCAGGCGGTGAAGCCCGTCGGAAGAAGGACATTCGTTTTCCTTAACGGGATATTCCGTAGGGCGAATGCCGAAAAATTCAGCCGAACCCTTGTTTGATGAAATAAACGCCTGAACGTACTTTAAGCCCCAACGCATATATGGGTAGAAAAAGGTGTTCTTGCCTTTTTTAGCAACAAAGCGGGCGCAAAAATGACGGGCGCCGATGTGACTGCGCACACGAAGGTCGTCAAGATGCTCGCCGAAGGAAAGGAGAATCTCCGTTTTTTTAGGCACGGTTACAGAAAACTCAAGATAGCCAACCGTTTCTCCCGAAAAATCAAAAACGAAGTACGCGCCATCTCCAAGGTTGCGGTCAAAGCACCAGGAAAAGCTTTCCTTATTGCCCGTGCAAAGCTCTGAAAAATAGCGAGAAGATAAATACGCCCTTTGACTGCGCACAGCCTTTAAGCTTTCGCCACTTTCGCGAAAAACGCCTTGGGCGCAAAGTGTGCCGCGCTTTACGGGCAGAACGCTTAAATTATCTATGGGGCGCAAGGTAAGAGCTTTTGTTTTTTCAACTAACGAAGCGTTATGAAAGGCAGCTTGCTTTTTTGTGGAATCAAAGTTAAAATTATAACCAAGCTGAATGGAATAAAATTCGTTGTTACCTAAAAACTGATTGTTTTTGCGAACTAAACAATTTTCGTCGCTTACAAGCGCCTGTCTGTCTCCTTCAAACACCGCAAAAATGATGCCGGGAGTCTGCTTTGAAGAAACGGAAAGGTTTTCGCCGCAAACGTACAAGCCAATTTCAACGGCGTTTTTGCCCGCAACAACAAAAGGCGTAACGTCTATGGCGGAATAGGTTTTGTTGTGCTCGTAATCGTCGTACTGATTTACGGGAACGTACGTGCCGTTTATAAATACGGCGATTTTCGTGTACGCGCTTACGTAAAGGGTAACGTTTTCTGCCTTGTTGACGGAAAACTCCGAAAGAAACTCAAAATAACTGTCCTTAATATTCAACGGGCAAGAATCAAAAATCCATTTTGCGTTTTCAAAGGGTGAGAACATAAAACTCCTAACGCAAGCTAAAGAGCCTGCTAAATAAATTTGCTTAATTATTTTTGTACTTTTTATCGAGATTTCTAAAGTTAATAGCAAGGGCTATGTGCTTTTTAGAAATGTTTTCTTCGCCGTCAAGGTCGGCTAAGGTGCGGGCAACCTTTAAAATACGGTTGTAGCCCCGAGCACTTAAGTTAAGGTTTTTAAACGCCGCCTGAAGCATAAGCGTTCCTTGGGCATCGAGGGTGCAGAAGGAAGAAATCATCTCCGAGGTCATTTGGGCGTTACAGTGTATAGGCGTGTTTTCAAAGCGCTTTGCCTGAATTTCCCGTGCCGCCTGAACACGTGCGCGAATGGTTGCGCTGTCTTCCTGCAGACCCGTATCCGTAAGCTCATCATAAGAAACGGAATCAACCTCAACCTGCAAATCAATTCTGTCAAGCAGGGGACCTGAAATCTTGGAAAGATATTTTTGTATCATACCGGGAGTGCAGGTGCACCTGTGAGTTTTTGAGCCGTAATTGCCGCAGGGGCAAGGGTTCATACTTGCAACAAGCATAAAGCTTGCGGGATATTGCATTGTGCTTTGCACGCGGGAAACGGTTATTTTGCCGTCCTCAAGAGGCTGACGCAGAGCTTCTAAAACGTTGCGGTTGTATTCGGGAAGCTCGTCCAAAAACAGCACGCCGTTGTGCGCCAAGGAAACCTCGCCGGGCTTTGCCTTTGTGCCGCCGCCCGTTATTGCCGCAACGCTTGCGGTATGGTGGGGCGACCTGAAGGGACGGGTTGAAATAATCCCGTTTTCAAGCACGCCGCTTATAGAATGAATTTTTGTAACCTCTAAGGCTTCATCAAAGGTTAAATCGGGCAGAATGGACGGAATAGCGCGGGCTATCATCGTTTTGCCTGCGCCGGGCGGGCCGATTAAAATAAGGTTGTGACCGCCTGCCGCGGCAACGCTTGCCGCAAGCCGCGCCGTTGACTGACCGCGAATAAATTTAAAATCCTCTAAAAATTCGCCTTGGGATTTTAAGGCTTCCCAGGTTTTGTTTTCTACAACGTCAACGCTGTCGTTTCCGCGCAAAAAGGAAACGAGCTGTTGTAAATTTTTAGGTGTAAACACCTGTATGCCTGCAATAAAGCCTGCTTCAAGACCGTTATCGCTTGAAATATAAAAGCTTTGCTTTCCTGCTTCCTTACCCGAAATAAGCATAGGTGTAACACCGCGGACGCCTTTAATTTCGCCGCTTAAGGAAAGCTCGCCAATAAAAACGCTGCCCTGCAAAAAAGAACGGGGAATTTGCTTTGTTGCCGCAAGCAAGCCTACGGCAATAGGCAGGTCGTAAACGGGACCTTCCTTTTTAATGTCCGCGGGGGCAAGGTTTACGGTTATGCGTCCCATAGGAAACTCAAGCCCGCTGTTTTTTATGGCAGAGCGCACGCGCTCCTTGGATTCTTTAACTGCCGCGTCGGGAAGACCGACAATTTCAAAGGAGGGCACACCTTGAGAAACGTCACATTCCACAGTAACGGAAAAGCCGTCTATGCCGTAAATGCCCAAGCTTTCGATTTTAGCTAACATTTTTATCCCTTCCTTTGTTTTTTATAACAGTAACCAACACACTGAAAATTAAATCAATTCATCTGCGATTTGCTTTTAACTAAAAATGCGTTGGGAAGATATCTGCCGGTATCCTTCATAGGTGTTGAGGGCACGTTAAGCACCTTATCCTTGTAGCCTAAAACGCTGGAAGAGCCACCGTCGCAGGCGGCGGCGCTTACTGCACCGTACTCAATTAAAATATCTGCGCATTGTTTGTACGTTGCGCCAACGGAGTGCAGGGCACGCCCGTCAATAACAAGAAACATAACAACGCCGTTTTCCGCCTGAGCAATAACTGTTCGGGGCTGAAGACCGTAGCCTCTGCCGAGCACTATTTTTCCGTTAGAGATTAAAACGGGCGTAAATTGAATGCCGTCGCGTACGTTGTATTTTTCCCAATCGGTGAAATCTCCTACTAAAAGCCTGTTGTTTTTGTCAAAGGCGATGGAAGAATAGGTTGCGTTGTGATATCCCCAGGAAACTCCTTGGGAAAAGCACAAGCCGTTAACTACGCCGCCCTTACCGTGACCGTCTGGGTCCTCAAAGCCGCTGGCGTTAATACCTGCAACGGCACCGTAAGAATCCATCATATCATTTATGCACTGTCCCCAAACGCCCTTGCGGTTGGTTGTGCCCACAAAAACTCGAGCGGGGTCGTCAATCAAAACAAGATGCCCTTGAAAGCCACTGCCCGAAACTTGAAGGATTACAAGACCTTCTTCAATATCGTTAATAAGCACAAGGTTGCCGTGAGAGTCCTTCTCCCCTGCTTTAAGATTTTTCTGCCCTAAAATATCGGGTATTGGCGTAGGCGAAGGAGTTGCGTTAGGGTCAAGGGAAGGAAGCTCCAGCTCTATTTTATCGGGGCGCTCCTGTCGGGACATAACGTCTTCAACAAGCCATGCGGGGAAAATATCTGTGGCAAGCCATTGATGAGTAAAGGTGGTCATGGCAGTTTCGATATACAAATCACGAAGCTCCGTTATGTACGGAATGTTGCCCCACACTATGCCGATATACGATAACACAAAAACGGAAAGCGTTGTAAATACGGCAATAAGCCAGTTAAGAATGTTTTTAAGAGTTTTGTATTTTTTATGCCGCATTTTAATCCTTTCGTATTCTGCTTTTTTTAGCTAAAAATTTATACTTAAAACAAAGGTGCGGGCGCACTTTTTTATAAAAACAAACAGGTTGAATTTAGAAAAAAATACCCCACTCTGTTTAATAAAAATTATACCATACGAAACCCGTCGTTGTCAAGCATAGCCGCGCTTTTCGGGGCTTTTCCAAGGCCACAAAAAACAACAAAAACCGTTTGAAAAACAAACCCCGAAATACAAAAAGCTCCCTTTGAGAAAATCAAGGGAGCCTTTGATATAATTTTAAAAATTTACCTATGCGAAAATGCAAAAAATATCGGTTATTTGCTTTTGATTTGGTTAAAGTATTTTTTCAATAAGGGGTCGTCAATGGAAGTAATTACGTCAAAATAGTTTTTAATCTTGGGCGTAACTGCGCCAAAGGCAGCCAAATCCTTAATAAAGGCGATGAGCTTATCGTAAAAGCCGTCGATATTAAGTACAACGATGGGCGCATTAAGACGTTTTAAATATTTTAAGGTAAGCACCTGAAAGAATTCGTCCATAGTGCCGATTCCGCCGGGGGCTATTATAAAAATATCGGCGTGCTTTTCCATAAGCATTTTGCGTTCTTCCATAGTATCTACCAACACGGTGTTGTCACAATCAAAAATAGGTTCAAATTTTCTTATAAAATGGGGCGAAATACCCATAACGTAGCCATCGTTTTCGCTTACACCGCGGGCAACGGCGCCCATGACACCTGAAGCCCCTGCACCGTAAACTAAAGAAAAGCCGTTATCAACAATTATTTTTCCCAAGCGTTCAACGTCCTTAAGAATGTTTTGTGCTATTTTATCCGAAGCACCGCCGTAAACGCAAGCATAATATTTTTTAGCCATAATAATTCTCCTTGCTGTAAATTTTAGTTTGTAAAAACAAAACCGTTTCAATATTAAAATTGCAAAACAGAGTATCAGTATATAAAAATATACCCTAAAAAATCCGTTTAATAAATTTTATCATATTTTTTTAAAGAAATAAAGAGAGAATTTTAAAATTTAAGAAAAAAACAAAAAAAGTAGGATATCTACAAGCTACATTTTCAAAAAAACGTTTATTAGTTGCTTTTTGCGCTTTTGCGCAAAGGTATAAGCGGTTTTAACTCCGCTGTTTGTCTGGGGGTTAAAATAAAACACACAAAAATCACTGCGGTCAATCATATATTGATTACGTTTTACGTACACGCCCTGCTTTGAATTTTTAACGTTATCGGGATAAAAGGTTTCGTCAACCTCTTGAAGCAAATAGGATAAATAGCTATCGG
The DNA here is from genome assembly GCA_045594045.1 of Clostridia bacterium. Taxonomy (GTDB): domain Bacteria; phylum Bacillota; class Clostridia; order Christensenellales; family QALW01; genus UMGS1322. Next base: position 11,943 of record JAZNXV010000023.1, on the reverse strand, counting down.
ATATAAGCTCGTATTCGGCACGAACGTAAATACGGTGCAAATGCGGGTGGACAGATTTTAAAGCGGTGGCTTGCTGTCGGCATAAATCGTCAAACTCGCTCTTGCTGCCAAACAAAAAGGTCGTAACGCCCGAAGCAATTAATTTTTCCATTACAGAAAAAATTTCATTCTTTAAATAATCGGAATTTTCAACCTTGCGATGCCCTATAAAACAAGCGGTTAGATTTTGCGATAACATTTTAAGCCCCCTATATTTTAAAAATATCATTTATAACTAATATTATAGCACAAAGTGTTACTTTAAATCAAATATATTTGTGCGATATATAGGGTACAATACTATAAAGGGAGTGGTATTGTATGACAGAAGAAGATGTTTCTTTAAGGATTGCCCGTTTAAGAATGAAAAAGGGCGTATCCGCAAGAGATATGAGCTTGTCAATCGGACAGAACCCGGGTTATATCAACCATATCGAAATAGGAAAGCAAATGCCTTCAATGTCAGGGTTGTTTTATATTTGCGAATATTTAGGAATTACACCGTCAGATTTCTTTGACGAAGATAATTCTGATCCTGCAAAGGCAAGAGAGCTTTTTGATATCGCAAAAGAGTTGCCAAGCGAGCAGATTGACAGTTTGATTACTATCGCAAAAGGCTTGAAAAAATAATAAATAAAAAATAAAAACAAACTATGTGCTTATTTTGCAGCGCATAGTTTGTTTTTTTGTCAATTATTGTTTTCAGAGCAATAAAACTCGCCAAGGCGAATAAACTGCGAGACTTCCTTATGAGAAGTCTCGCAAAAGCCGTTTCGTATAATTACATTAAAAGGTTTTAATCGTTTTCGTGCTTAATATCAAAGGTATCTCTTTCGTGATGGGCAATCTTACACATAATTAAGTAGAAGATTACAAGAAAAATCAGCGCTATAGCAGAAAGTAAAAATGCAGGCTTATATGAACCGGTAAGGTCGAAAATTCCGTTTGAAAGCAGTGCTGAAAGCATCGATGCCGCAGATGGCATTGCCATAACTACGCTTATATATTCTTTTTGACCGCGATAGCCTAATATTTCTAATGAAAGCAAAGGAATAGTCAACGAAACAATAGGCATAGCAAAGGCAAAAAGCACTGCAATAAAAATACCGAACGCCATAGACTCTGCAAACAGCAAACAGAAAAGCGCCACAATAGAAGAAATAACACAAAAAAGCGTAATGAGCTTTGCGCCAAACTTGTCGCAAAGGGAGCCCACCAAAAATTTACCGCCCGTTAAAAGTAAAAGATATATACTGTAAACCGTACCGGCGTCGGTAGTAGATAAGCCCACGTCCTGCAAATGAGGCATTAAAACGTTTACACCCATCCAAGAAAGCATACAGGAGAACACTATGAAAGCCAAAAGCATGTAGAAAACGGGACGCTTGCAAAGCTTCTTAAAGGAATAACCGCTCCATGCGGATCTTTGTGTTTCTTTGCCTGATTCTTCTTCTCCAATGCCAAAGGGCTCAAGCTTTATGTCAGCAGGCTTGTTTCTTACTAAAAGGAAAAAGAAAAACGCGAAAACAAGAAACAAAATGAAGATAAAGCCAAAGGATTCTCGGAAAGACGCGTGGGAAAGAATGTTTGACTGAATTATGCCTAAAACGCTTCCGCCAATGCCCGTAGCGGCGGTAACAAAGCCTAAAACAGCACCTCTGTGTTTTACGAACCATTCGTTTATCAGATACGTCGCGCCTGCAAAGTTGCATATACCGTAGGAAATGCCGATTATGGCATAGCCTAACAAAAAGGCAAAATAGTTTGTGGCGGTGGACATTAAAAGAAAACCAATTGCAGAAATAATCAAAAAAGCCGTTGCAGAAATTCTGAAACCGAATTTAGAAATCAGCTTACCGGTAAAAAAAGTGAAAAACAACGAGGTTATATTATAAAGAGTCGAAGCTACGGCAAATTGCGTGCGGGAAATAGATAATGCTTCGGTTACGGGCAAAATATGGTAGCTCGGAATTGTGTTAAGAGCACCGCCGTAGAAAAACAACAAAAGAAATGCCAGTACGGCAATAACAAAGTGATAATGTTTTTTTAAAAACTTCATAAAAAATAACCTCGGGAAAACACGAAAAAACGTTGTTTCAACGGTATAAGTATATCTCTTTTATAAATAAATGTCAAGGAATGTTAAGGCGAACTTTGTACAAAATGAGAAAGAAAAGAAATACCGTTTTAGCACAGAAGATTCCTAAGAAAAACAAAAAAACAGATGCGATAGAGCGTCACTCTAAAGGACAGTTTTCAGAAATACGGTATATCTCGAAAGAGGTATGCCGTATTTTGCGTTTGTGTCCACAAATGCAGTGCTTGTCAGTAAAATTGACAAGTTATAGGTGAACTAAAAAAAGGCTCCCTTGTGTAAAGGGAGCTGTCAGCGAAGCTGACTGAGGGATTGTTCTACGAGGAGATCAATATGTTCGCAAACACCTCGAAAATTCTTATGTATTTCCGTATTAGGTATTCTGATAACTGTCAAACCGTATTCTTCAAGAAAAGCGGTTCTTTTTTCATCATATTGCTTTCCTTCTTCAGTATAATGCCCCGAGCCGTCAAGCTCTATGACGAGCTTTGCCTCTGCACAGTAAAAATCTGCGATATACTTACCGAGAATCTTTTGACGAGAAAAACGCACCGGATAGATTCGCAGAAAATCATACCAAAGGTGCTTTTCTTCTTTGGTCATATTCTTTCGCAACATTTTGGCAGTTGGAACAATATCTTTATTATGTTTTCGCTGCATTACAATCCCTCCGTCACGCTTCGCGTGCCACCTCCCTTTACACAAGGGAGGCTTTTGTGCTGACCGTTACGTATGCGTGATCTGTTTCAAATTGATTTATGATTTTAAGCTTTGATATTGAAAGATAGCTACGTATATCGTTAGGATTATCGGGATATATTTTTACCTTTCTATCACCCATATCGATATACTCATTCTGACTTTTATCGATTGATAAAACGAAAAATCCGTTATCTCTCAGCAAAGTAGCAATTTTTTGTATAGCTGATAATTTATCTTGTATATGCATAAAGGTTAATGACGAGTATATTACATCGAACTGCTCTTCAAAGTTAAAAGACGTAAAATCTCCGCAAATGAGATTTATGTTTTGATGTATTGATAGATTTTCAGCAGCTCTCCCAATTGTTTTTTCAGAAATATCTATCCCACACAAGCTTTTACAATTTGGTGCAACTTTGATGGCAAGTCGCCCTGTTCCAATTCCTATTTCTAAAACGGATTTGCTTTTATCAAGCTGCATACTCTCGATAAACTTATCTCCGTCCCACTTGTCCATATAATCTCTCAAAGGTTTAGGATCACGAGCAGGATCATTGTTTTCATCAATTAGCTTGTTATAATGTTCAATCAGATCTCTCATAAGCATCTTCCTTGTCCTCTTCAAGATTATTATTTTTATTATAACACAAAAACCGCAGAAAATCAATCTGCAGTTTCTATTTTCTGTCGGTAGGTAAAACTGTCCTTTAGGGTACGCCCCTATAAAACCTTCTGTTCTTGTTCTTTTTTATAAATGTTTTTTGCATTAGAATAATTTAATACTGGAAAGGGAGATCCTCGTTAGCTCTACAGCTTCCTTTTTTCTTTGAATATAAATTATATAGTTGCTTTTTTCTGTCAATGATTTTTGATTTTATTGTTTAAAATGTTACAATAAAATTCAAATAGGACTATACAAATTCAAAAAAATGTGGTATAATTATCTAAAGATATAAAAAAGAACGGAAAACAAACGATGAAACAGTACGAAAAAAGCAACCGAGCTTTTAAAAATGAAAAAAAGGACAAAAAAAGCAGAGCTTTTCCTAATAGAGAACCGCAAGAGGAAAACAGCAGTCTTATAGGCGGCAGAAACGCGGTAAAGGAGCTGCTCGCTTCCGAACGGGATATAGATAAAATTTTAGTTGCGAAGGGCGACAGAGACGGCTCGATAGTTATGCTGGTAAGCGAGGCTATATCGAGAAAAATTCCCGTAATAGAGACCGACAGAAAGAAAATGGATGCTCTTTTCGGAAGCACACATCATCAGGGAATTCTGGCTATGGCGGCAGAGCGCAACTATTACTCGGTCGATGACATATTGGAATATGCCGCAGAGAGAAATGAAAAGCCGTTTATAATCATAGCCGACGGTATAGAAGACCCTCATAACCTCGGCGCTATAATACGCTCCGCGGAATGTGCGGGCGCACACGGATTAGTTATTCCCAAACGCCGCGCGGTAGGTCTTACGTCGGTAGTCGCAAAATCCTCGGCAGGTGCTATTGAGCATTTGAGAATTGCGAAGGTCACAAATCTTGCGACCGCTATTGAAGATATGAAGGAAAAGGGAATATGGGTATATGCGGCTGATATGTCGGGTACGAACTATTATGACCTTGATTATAAAACCGCTACAGCCATAGTGCTTGGAAGCGAGGGCAACGGAATTTCTAAATTAGTGAAGGATAAATGCGATTTTGTCGCCTCTATACCGATTTACGGAAAGGTCAATTCTATGAATGTTTCTACTGCCGCGGCAGTTATTCTTTGCGAGGTCGCAAAACAGAGAAATACTTAAAATAAAACGGAGGAAATACTGTGTCGGATAATAAATCAACCTTTGAAAATGATAATAAACAGATTCAGGATATTTTAAGCAGACTGAAAGCCAGTATAGATAAATACGAAGAAGAAAATCCGAGCGATATTGACTCTGAAAGCAAGAAAAAAACCGAAGAAGAAAACGACGAGCTTGGTTTTTCTTCGTTTTTAGCCGACTTTGAAAAAGAAATTGAGAATTCTGAGGAAGAACCCGAGGAAGAGCCCGAGGAAGAACCCGAGGAAGAGTCCGAGGAAGAACCCGAGGAAGAGCCCGAGGAAGAGCCCGAGGAAGAGCCCGAGGAAGAACCCGAGGAAGAACCCGAGGAAGAACTCGAGAAAGAACCCGAGGAAGAGCCCGAGGAAGAGCCCGAGGAAACCGAGTACATCAAAGAATTTTCAAAAGAAAATAAAGAAGCAGTAATATCGGACAATGAAGCAGAGGAAGAAGGAGAAGAGGAGACCAAGAATTTTGAAGCCTTTTCTGCTGAAAATACCATTGATAATACTGTCGATATAAGTACAATAATACCGATATATGCGAGTCAGAAGTCCGAGAACAGCGAAAAAGGTCACAGAAGCCGTGTGTTCCGCATTTCGCTGAAAAAGCGAGCTTCTGATAAAGAAGATATAAAGCCCTCTTTGAAAGAAAAGGAAGACGATTACGATTTCTTAGACAGCTTTTTCGAGGCAAAAAGAAAAGAAACGCCCGAAAAAGAGGTAACGAAGGATATATCCTTTGAAGAGATGGGCGATCCCGAAATGCCCACCGAAATTTTTATCTCTCAGGACGGAAAAGCGAGCGAGCCTTCAAGAGAAGAGAAGCCGCATTTTGTTCATTTTGATACCGAGGAGGAAGTGCCTGAGGAAAAGGAAAATGCGGAAATTGCGGAAATCGACTTTTCGGAATATCACATTCAAGACGAGGAGAAAAAGCAGAAAGACAGCTCTGCCTCCATAGAGGAATACGTATCAAGAAACCAAGTAGAAAAGATAACCGCTGATTATGCGTCGAATATTTTAAAATCCAAAATAAAGATCATTACGGCGGCGGTCCTTTCGCTCGTATTGCTCGTGCTTGAAAACGCAATGTGGTTCGGCATAGACCTGCCGAAGCTTTTGCACATTTCGGGCTCGTCTGTTTACGCAATGCTCGACTTACAGATATTCATTATCATTTCCGCTATCGCGTACGTCGAATTCTATCACGGCGTACGGGGCATTTTTAAGAAAAAGATCATACCCGAGAGCTTTTTGGTCTGTATCTTTCTCGTTACTGTCATTTATAATATCGCGCTTTGTGTCGCAGGTGAGAGCTATGCCTTGATGTATAGCTTCCCGTCGTCATTCCTCGTTTTGATGTGCCTTATCTCAAAGCACGTTGAGCTTGAAGGAGAGGCGGCGACCTTCCGCAGTGTTTCCTCACAGGGGGACAAGCTGGTAGCCGATATAATTCCCGACAAAGAGGTCGCTCAGTCCGTAAAGGATTCCTTTGCTGGAAAAGATGGAAAAATCGGAGTTATGCGGATTAAAAAGGTTGGCTTTGTTGACGGCTATTTTGAGAGAATATCCGAAAAATGTCATGATTATCAGCTTAATTTGGCGCTTTTGTGCGCATCCGTGGCGTTTTCGCTCGTTATTGGCGTTATAGTTACAGCTATCGCAAAAGAGCTTTCGGCACTTAAGTTTTTATCCGCGCTTTTAGCTTCCTTGTTGCTTTCTACAAGCGTTTCCGTATTCTTTTCGCATATCTGGCCTGTCTATGTGCTCGAAAAAAAGGCATCAGATGCGGAGTGTGCGATAATAGGCGAGAGCTCTGTAAATGAGTACGCGAACGTTTCTGTCATATCCTTTGAGGATGTGGAAGCCTTTCCTACTAAAAAGACAAGAATAAGCGGCATAAAGATCTTCAATGACGGACGCCCCGATGAAATATTTTTCTATATTTCGAGCATTTTCGCTCTGGTAGGCGGACCCCTTTGCGGTATATTCAGAGAAGCGTTCGTTGATCTTGGCGTTTCGAATAACGTAAAGCTCGTCGAAGCTACTCAAAACGGCATGACCGCAACGGTAGACGGCAGAGAATTCAGGATAGGAAAAGGCGCATATATGGAGAAAAACGGCATTACTCTTTTCTATGACTCGGACGACGAAAAACAGCTTGAAAAGGGAAATGTCAGTGCAATGTTTGTCTCGGAGGGAGACGAGCTTCGCGCGAAGTTTTATATAGAGTACAATATGAGCGGACGCTTTGCGCAAAACGCGTCACGTCTCAACGATAACAGTATTCTCTCCGTTATAAGAAGCTATGATCCAAATATAGATGATCACTTGGTAGAAAAGGTCTCCGACCTGGATAATTCATACGTCACTGTAGTTAAAAAGGACGAAACACAGGTCTACGATTACGCACAGCTTCGTGTAAACAGCGGACTCGTTACAGGTACTGTTTCAAAGGAAATAATCCGTATGGTATTTAGCTGTATAAAGACCGTTCGCATAATAAAAGCGGGAAAAAAGGTTAAAGTGTTTACGACCGCGTTCGGAATGTTGCTTTCTCTTGTGTCGGTAATTACAGGCGCTATGCTCAATCTGCCTTCTATCACTATGGCACTTATCTCGCTTTTGACTCTTATGCCCGTTTTGATACTTGGAAGACCTAATTTTAAATGATTTTTTCGTATACGGTAAAGAAAGGAAAGGACTGTAATTTCCTAAGAGTTACAGTCCCGTTTATTTGATATGCAAGAAAACAAGCTTTCGGGAATTTTGAAATCGGTTGTAAAGCCCGGCAGATATACAGGCGGGGAATACAATCAGATAATAAAGGATAAGGACTCTGTCGATTTAAGATTTGCATTCTGTTTTCCCGATATATACGATATAGGAATGTCAAACCTCGGTGTACGTATTCTTTACGATGCATTAAACCGTGAGGATAATGTTTGGTGCGAGCGCGCGTATGCGCCTTGGATAGATATGAGCGAAAAAATGAGGGAATATAATCTTCCCATCACCGCGACTGAAAGCGGTGACCCTCTTTCTTCTTTTGATGTTGTTGCCTTTACACTTCAATATGAGCTTTGCTATACTACGGCGCTTCATATGCTCAAGCTGTCGGGAATTCCGCTTCGCGCGTCGGAACGCGGAGAGGATGCTCCGGTCATACTCGGCGGCGGTCCCTGTACATATAATGCCGAGCCTATTGCAGACTTTTTTGACGTATTTTCAATAGGAGAGGGCGAGTATGCGCTCGTAGAGTTTAGCAAGCTCTACATAAAAATGAAAAAAGAGGGAAATTATACCAAAAAGGCTTTTCTTCACGAGGTCGCAAAAATAGAAGGCTTCTACGTTCCGTCTCTATATGATGTAAGCTACAACGATGACGGAACGGTTAAAGCGTATACCCCCGTATATGACGATATTCCTGCAAAAGTAAGAAAAAGGATAGTTGAGGATTTGGACACCTCTCCCTATCCCGAGAAGCTCGTTATGCCGTTTGTGGAAACGGTACACGACAGGGTAGTGCTTGAGGTTTACAGAGGCTGTATACGCGGTTGCAGATTTTGTCAAGCAGGTATGGTTTACCGCCCTATTCGTGAAAAATCACCCGAAACACTTTGTCGCCAGGCAAAATGTCTTTATGAAAATTCCGGTTACGATGAAATATCTCTCTGTTCCTTGAGCATAAGCGATTATTCGAGAATTGACGAGCTTACCGACGGACTCCTTGAATGGACAGAAAAGGAGAACGTGAATTTGTCACTTCCGTCTTTACGCGTTGACAGCTTTACAAAAGATCTTATGAATAAAATTTCCAGCGTAAGAATGGGCGGAATAACCTTCGCCCCCGAAGCGGGAACTCAAAGGCTAAGAGACGCTATAAACAAAAACGTAACCGAGGAAAACCTGATGAGAGCCGTAGAAATAGCATTTGGCGCGGGCAAAAACGGCGTAAAGCTCTATTTTATGATGGGCTTGCCGACAGAGGAGCTTTCCGACGTTGAGGGAATTGCTGACTTAGCGCAGAAGGTAGTCGGTAAATATTATGAGATACCGAAGGACAGGCGAGGAAAAGGCGTTTCGGTGACTATAAGCGTAGCTTGCTTTATTCCGAAGCCCTTCACGCCTTTTCAGTGGGAGGCGCAAGACACCTTGGAGCAGCTTGAAGCCAAGCAGCAGCATCTTAAGAACTGCATAACCGACAGAAAGGTCAAGTATAATTATCACGACGCGCGCGTGTCAAGAATAGAGGCGGTCTTTGCAAGAGGAAACAGAACTCTTTCAAAAGCGCTTGAGCTTGCCTGCAATGAAGGCATATGCTTTGACGCTTGGGATGAATGCTTCAGCTATGAGAAGTGGATTGATATTTTCGAGCGTACGGGAATAGATCCCGCGTTCTTTGCTAATCGCGCATTCGGTCTTGACGAGGTGCTGCCTTGGGATATAATAGACTGCGGAGTAACAAAGCAATATTTGAAAAAGGAACGCGAGAAGGCTTATCTCAACAAGACGACTCCCTCGTGCGCCGAGCATTGTAACGGCTGCGGAGCAAATAAACTGGGAGGTAAGAACAGATGGTGCAAGTAAAAATTACAGGAGAAAAATTCCTTCCCTCGAAAACTCTCAGAGTAAAATTTAAAAAGACAGGCAATTTGCAGTATATTTCACATCTCGACTTGGTGCGTACAATACACAAAATGCTTATACGCGTAAAAATGCCGCTTTGGTATACCGAGGGCTTTAATCCAAAGCCGAAAATGGTCTTTTCGTCTTCTATGTCTATAGGACTTCAGAGTGAATGTGAGTTCCTTGACGTGAAGATAACACACGACGTGGAGCTTGAAAGCGTTACAGACGCGCTCAATGCCTGTTCTACGGATGAGCTTGTTTTCCTATCCGCATATTATCCTACAGTTAAGTTTACAGAAATAAGATGGGCTTCGTATCACATCTCCATTGAAACGGAAAATCCTCCCGAAAACTTGGCTTGTCGGTGTAAAGAGGTTCTGGCAGGTAAGCCCCTTGTAGTAAATAAATTCACAAAAAGCGGCGAAAAGGATATAGATATATCTCCGTCTGTTTTTGACGTAGAAGCGTCAGATACAGAATACGGAAAAGCGGAAATAGATTTGATGATTTATTCCGAAAACGGAAGCTTCCTCAATCCCGAATATCTTATAAGCGCATTAAAGGATAAGCTCGGAATTTTGCGCGGAGACCTTCTTAAAAACAAGTATTCGGTTGTTCGTACTTGTATTTATGACGAAAACAAAAACGTATTTATTTGAGGAATTGTAAAGCATGAAAAAATATGATACCGTAATATTTGACCTTGACGGCACCTTGCTTGATACCTTACAGGATCTTGCCGACAGCGTTAATTACGTCCTTTCAAAACATTCCTGCCCCGTAAAAACAGAGCGTGAGATATGCTCATATGTTGGAAACGGCGTGAGACTTTTGCTTGAAAGAGCCATTCCTAACGGTGCTGAAAATCCAAAATTCAATGAAATGTATGAGGAATTTCTTTCATATTACAGGGCGCATTGTAATGACAAAACCGCGCCTTATGAAGGAATACTCGATTTGTTACGTGAATTGAAGGCGCGAGACTATAAAATGGCAATAGTATCAAATAAATTTGATTGTGCCGTAAAGGAGCTGTCAAGTCTTTATTTTGGAGATATGATGACCGCCGCGATAGGCGAAAACGAGGCAATGGGAATAAGAAAAAAGCCTGCTCCCGATACGGTAATACAGGCGCTTTCCGAGCTTGGAAGCGAGGCGGCTTCTTCGGTCTTTGTCGGCGATTCGGACGTCGACTTTAAAACCGCGCAAAATTCGGAAATGGATTGTATCTCGGTCCTCTGGGGCTTCAGAGATAAAGAATTTTTGCAGAGCTGCGGCGCTAATGTCTTTGCGTCAACACCGAAAGAGCTTCTCGAAATAATAGAAGGTAATTAAGCCATTTAAAAAATATTACTCGCTTTAAATTCTGAGTTGTTTTTCAGATTTTTGAAAAGCTCGGAAAGCTTCTTGCTGTGAATTAAAAGCTCGTTTTGGTCATTTGCTTTGCAGCTTCCTATCACGGAAGCGAAGCTTTCCTCGATTTGCAGCAGATTGCTGTGCGGGTTCGATATACTCAGTAAAAAATATGAATGCTCCCATTCTTCGAGCAGTGACTCATATTCATCTTGCAAAAAAGACAGATCGCCCTTTTTTTCGCTCGTATTCATTTCTTCGATGCGCGAAAAAAAGAAATCTGCCTTTTTTGACGTATAATCGGAAACGCCAAAGGTAATGCAGCTGATAATCAGCAATATCGTGAGCGCGGAAAGGAATACCTTCATTTTTTCTCCTTTAATATAACGTTTGTGTTTTTTTCATCGTCAAGCGTCAAAAGAAACACGTCCCTTACTTTGCAGTTATGCTTTCGGCATAACTTGTCCACGTACGCTTCGTTTAGCCCTAAACGCTTCAGCGTGTCGTAGCTGTAGTTTCCGTCAGATACAAGAGTGTGCGCCATTCCGTTGCCTGTGACGCTTAATTTCAAGTCCTTGGCGCTAAGCGGCTGATATTCTGCCTTAAGAAGCGTTGACAGCTTTCCTTTTTCCTCAAGAATGGCATATTCGACCTGTGATATGTCCATTATTCCTTGCAGTCTCAGCTCGCTTATCAGCTCCTGTACGGATATTCTCATACGTTCAAGCTCCTTCTGGTCAAGCTTTCCCTTATATATGATAATAGACGGCTTTCCTTCGAAAATCTTTTTGAGAAAATCGAGCTTGTTTTTAGAATATGTTACTATTATTTCAAGCGACACGATAAGAAGCACGGGAATAACGGCAAAAAGAAGCGGAACGTCTGGCTCGGAGATAGGGAGAGCCGCGATTTCCGAGAGCAAGAGGGTGGAGACTAATTCGGAGGCCTCTAATTCACCTACCTGTCTCTTGCCCATAATTCGCAGCACAAACGTGATCAGTATATAAATTATAAAAGTTCTTATAAAGATAGTTATCATTTGGCACCCTCTTTTCTTTTTGTTATTTTACAAAAAAACGTATAGAAATATACTGCTCGGCATTAAATTCCGCAAAATGTGGAAAATTTTTAGAAAAAAAGCAAGTTTTTTCAAAAAACCACTTGACAAATAAAAAACAAAGTGATATACTAATCGGGCACCGCAAGAGAGGACAGCCTGTTTTGAGGTGGATACATCGAAAAACTTTGAAAAAACTTAAAAAAGTTTTGAAAAAGGTCTTGACAAAGGCGAAAAGATGTAG
>JAZNXV010000022.1:0-86812 GCA_045594045.1 Clostridia bacterium | reverse complement strand
CAAAAAAAGACAGCCGCACGGGAGCGGCTGCCGGAAAAGGTAATGCGATGCTAAACTTTCAGAGCCACTTTCAGTGGCAAGCCAGCAACAACCCCTTATAGGGGTAGGAGAAAACCACTAGTTGAACTAGTGGTTTTTATTACCTTAATGCACGTAAAAACCTAAAGTTAAATTTTCGTTTTTAAGTAAGGGCTTTTATAACTGTTTATAAATATCGGCAAAGGTTTACAACGTTTGTTAATTATTTGCAAAGCTCTGCAACAATTTGGTTAATAAGCTTTCCGTCAGCCTTACCCTTAAGTTCGCTCATGGCGGCGCGCATAATTAAGCCCTTGTTCTTTTGTTCAATAAGCTCTGCGCAGTTTGCCTTTAAAAACGCTTCAATTTCTTCGGCGCTCATCATTTTGGGGGCATAAGCCTCAATAGCGGCAAGCTTAGCTGAATATTCTTCGAGCAAATCTTGTCTTTCTGCCGGGCAGGTGTCAACCTGTTCTTTTAAGGATTTAACCTCTTTTAAAATTACTCTGTCAACCATTTCTTCGGGGATATTCTCTCTAACGCCCTCGTCAATGGCAACACGCTTAATGGCGGCAATGAGTGATGAAATAGCATCTTTTTTAAGCTTATCCTTTGCCTTCATAGCGGCAATCATTTCTTTTTGCAAAAATTCAAATTGCATATATTTTCTCTCCTTACACGGTAAAATTTGCGTTAAAGCTAATTAACAATTAACTTTCTACGGTTTATTATATTATTATATTAAAAAATAGTCAACAAACTAATTGCAAAAATTTGGCTTCTTTGATACAATATAAGCATATTATTTAAAGGATGTAATTACGATGGAAGAAACAAGAAAAAATTTCATTCAAGAAATAGTTGAAAACGATATTGAACAAGCAGGCGGTAAGCTTAATATTATCACTCGTTTTCCTCCTGAACCCAACGGATATTTGCATATCGGTCACGCTAAAGCCATTTGTGTAGATTTCGGTATTGCTAAAAAATACGGCGGAAAGTGCAATCTTCGTATGGATGACACTAACCCTGCCAAAGAAGACGATTTTTATGTTGAAGCCATCAAAAAGGACGTTGAATGGCTTGGCTTTAAATATGACTCTCTCTGCTATGCGGCAAATTATTTTGAGCAAATGTACGAGCAGGCTATTGTTTTAATTAAAAAGGGCCTTGCTTTCGTTTGCGATATGAATGCTGACGAAATAAAGGAAAGCCGCGGCACTTTAACTGAGCCGGGCAAGGAAAGTCCTTACAGAAATCGTAGCATTGAAGAAAACCTTGATTTGTTTAAAAGAATGCGCGCAGGCGAATTTGCTGACGGTGCAAAGGTGTTAAGAGCAAAAATTGATATGGCTTCACCTAACATCAATATGCGTGACCCTATTATCTATCGCATTTTGCGTATGGAGCATTATCATACAGGCAACGATTGGTGCATTTATCCTATGTACGATTTTGCACATCCCATTGAAGATATGATAGAAAACATCACACATTCTATTTGTACTCTTGAATTTGAAGACCACCGTCCACTTTACGATTGGGTAGTTAATAACGTAGATATTGATGCCAAGCCCCGTCAGATAGAGTTCGCAAGGCTTAATATGACACGTACCATTATGAGTAAGCGTTATTTGAAGCGCCTTGTTGACGAAAACAGCGTGCGCGGATGGGACGACCCCAGAATGCCCACTATCGCAGGCTTGCGCCGTAGGGGTTATACCCCTGAAGCTATCAGAGATTTTTGTGACCGTATAGGTGTAGCAAAGAGTAATTCTGTAGTAGATGCCGCCCTTTTAGAGCATTGTGTGCGTGAAGATTTAGCCGCAAAAACTCAGCGCCGTATGGCAGTTATGGATGCAATAAAGCTTATTATTGATAACTATCCTGAAGGCCAGAGCGAAATTCTCACAACCGAAAACGGCTCAAATGAGGAAGACGGTGTTAGAGAAGTTTCCTTCTCTCGCGAGCTCTATATTCAGAGTGAAGACTTTATGATTAATCCGCCTAAAAAATTCTTCAGACTTTTTGTTGGCGGCGAAGTCAGACTTAAATCTGCCTATATTGTAAAATGCACAGGCTACGATTTAGATGAAAACGGTAACGTTACCGCTGTTCATTGTGAATATGACCCCGAAACAAAGTCCGGTTGCAGCGGAGCTGACCGCAAGGTTAAAGGCACGCTTCATTGGGTAGACGCCAACAATTGTATTAACGCTGAATTCAGGCTCTATGATTATTTGTTAGACGAGCGCGAAGGCGAAGGACTTGACTTTGCAGAACGTGTAAATAATGCATCTTTGATTATTGAAAACGGCTTTATCGAAAAGGCTGTTGAAAGCGCAGAAATTGGAGATTCCTTCCAGTTTATCCGCGTAGGCTATTTCCGGAAGGACGAGGACAGCACAAGCGAATTACCCGTATTTAACCGCATTGTAGGCTTAAGGGATTCTTGGGCAAAGGCAAATAAGTAAGTCGGTTTAAGTAAACTGAAAAGTAAATAAGAAAATCAAATTATGAAAAACGGAAAATCCAAAGATTTTCCGTTTTTTTATGCGCAGGGCAGAGAACGCGCGGGATAGAAAACTTGCGGGTAGAAAAGCTCATAAGCATAAAAAAAGCGCCCCAAATATAAGGGCGCTACATAGTAAATACTATATATAAATTATAACGTTTTAAAGTATATTCAGTTGTCTGTATTAAAAGCTAATTTGTGCATTGGACTAAATCCCTTTTCTATCAATTTTGCAAGCAAGAATCAATTTCATAAACAACACTTCCTACGTTTGCAAAATAATTAACTTGAATTTAATTGCCTTATTTTCGGCAAGGGGCAAATCAGAACATCGGACCTTTACCTCCTGATTAGATTTCAAAGATAAACCTTTTTGTCATGATTAACACGCCCTTTTTTGTTGCTTTTTTTAAAAGCTGCTTAGTACATTGGCCCGAATTCCTTTCTGTAGATTTTGCTGAAAACAAAGACCGATGTCTTTCCGTTTTTCAGTATAGAACAAGGTCAAATTGACTAACTTAATTGCATTGTGTTGGGCTGATACCTTTGGTAAGGCTTTAGCATTTAGATAAGCTTTTTTCTTATCCTCACTTACAGTATAAACTATAAAATATCCATTTGTCAATAGTAAAGTTTGAAAAAAATTAATATTTTTTATATAATTTATTAATAAAAGAAAAAACAAAAATACCACAGAAAAACAAAAAATATTAGCTCTTACAAAACACAGAAAAAACAAAATAGGCAAGCGAAGAACCTGCCTATTTTTTAATATTTGTCTTTAAATACCGCGATAAAGCGAGTACAGCTTAATCCTCAATACTGTCGTCTTCGTTAAAACCGTCAGCATCTGCGTCTTCGTAGACATCAGCCTCGGCTGTATCGTCAGCATCTAATTCGTTATCAAATTGATCCTTAAACGAATCATCAAAATCGTATCTCGTTCCGTCGTCATCGGGGTAATCGTAAAGATCGTCACGAACCTTTCTGCGACTGATTCCGCCGTTTACGATATTGTCGTAGCCCATTTTCTTACGCCAGATTATTGCGGCAATATCAATGCCAAGTAAAACAAACAATACAGTAAAAAGAATAATTAAGCCTGTTTCGGAATCGTTGGAAAAATCCTTTTGCGGAACGTCCTCAATAGAAGGGGAAGAGGGGTCTTCGGGAACGGGTGTTGCCAACTCGTCGGGGTTAATATTTATACTTGGGTCGAGTGTCGGCGGCGGGTTGGTTACGTTATTGTCAATATAGGGATCCTTTGTGGGTTCGTAAATAATTCCCGGTATCTTTGTAGGTGTAGGGGAAGGTGTGGGGGCTTCTGCCGTTGCAGAGGGAGATGCGCTTGGGGAGCCCGAAGGTGAAACACTGGGGGAAGCCTCGTCGCCGTCAGGTGAACCGCTTGGCGTGGGAGATGGTGATGTGCCGGCGGACTGTGTAGGAGTTGGTGACGGTGTTGCGTCGGGCGTGCCGGACAAGGTTATATTTTTAATTTTCAAGTTTAAATTAGCAAGGTCTGCCGTGCTATTAATGCCTATGGTTATGGTAACCATTATATCACTTTCTTGCTGCTGGGCCGTTATTTCTTTAGTAATAGTGTTTGCAAACACAGCCGTTTCGTTGGCGTTAAAGAAATAAATGCTTGTGGTTAATGCTGAATTATCAGCCGATTCCAACTCAAAGGAGAAGGTAACCGTGCCATTTGCACCGCCTAAAACCTGTTTAACGTCAGATTTAATATTTTGCTTCAAAACAACGCTTCTGTTTTGCGCAATGCTTGAAATATTACCGTCGCTGTCTATATTGGCGTTTGTGGGGGAAAAGTTTTCGGGACGGATTTGTACGCTTGCGGCAGATGTGCTTAAAGAAAATACTGTTAAAACAGAAAGCACTATTGCGCATACAGCAAAGAGAACCTTAAATTTTTTCATAATATACCTCTAGAATAAAATATCTTTGTTAATAGTCATATTATACACTCAATTAAGCCATTATGTCAAACATTGAAATAAAGAATTATATTATCCGCTTGTTTGTTTTGACAAAAGTACCCTATATCTGCTAAAATATATATGATAATTATTTTAGGAGGTATTTTTATGCTGGGAAAGATAGATGAGTTTTTGGCTATGTACTTAAACAGCACAAATATATTTATAGTTGCCCTTAGTGTAATGCTTATTCTAATGGTTATCAACTGTATTACGTCGGGTGTTGGCACACGCTCGCTAAAAAAAATAAACAAAGCTTTGCGTGATGAAACGGGCGACGATATTATCAGAAGAATTGAAAACATGAAGCTTTCCAAGCGCTATGCAAAAATGTGGGACGATTATTATTGTGCCTTTTGCAGCGAAGAAACAGTTTCTCTTAATAATTACTTGATTAAGGCAGATTTGTTTGTGGAAAAGCAGACCTTTGTTATGGCATCTCGAGCAACCGCTGTTATAGCATTTTGTCTTGCAGGGCTTGCGGCATTTAAGGTGCCAGGACTTTATGAAGTAGAAAAGGATAATGTAATCAGCCTGTTCTTCGCCTTAGGCGCTTTGCAGGCGGTGCTTGAAATCGTATATACCGCCGTTGCTCAAGGCAGGAAAAAACGCATTTTGAGATATTTGGATGAATTTGAAATTCTTTCGTTGCGCAAGCTTCCCGGTAAGGCAGTAGATTTTAAACAAAAGCACGTTGTTGATAAGATAGCTTCGTTGAGCGAAAAAACAGAAGAAGCCGTGCTGGGTATTAAGCAGATTAACGCAAGGCTTGACAGACAGTATAGATTTTTGGAAAATGCTATCGTTGAACAGGAGAAGCAGGAAGAATGATTTTAAGTATATCCAATCAAAAAGGTGGCGTGGGCAAAACTACTTCGGCTATAAATATTTCCGCAGGGCTTGCGCTTATGGGAAAGAAAACTCTGTTGCTCGACCTTGACCCTCAGGGCAATGCCACAAGCGGCTTGGGCATAGAAAAAAATAACAAGGGTATCTATGACGTGCTTGTGACGGGTGAAAGTATTTTTGACGTTATTCTTCACACTAATATCGAAAAATTAGACATTATACCCTCTAACATAGAGCTGTCGGGCGCAACGGTAGAAATGGTCGCATTAAAGGATAGAGAAAGGCTCTTAAAAACGGCGCTTGATAAAATCAAAGGCGATTACGATTATATTATAATAGATTGTCCGCCTTCACTCGATCTTTTAACGGTCAACGCTTTTACCGCCACAGACAAGGTGTTAGTTCCCATTCAATGCGAATATTACGCGCTTGAAGGCTTGGGACAATTAGTAAACACCATTATGCTAATTAAAAAACGCTTAAATCCAAATATTGAAATTGACGGTGTAGTATGCACTATGTTCAATTCGCGCACACGCTTATCCGAACAGGTTGTGCAAGAGGTAAAAAGATATTTTTCCAATAAGGTTTATGATACGTATATTCCAAGAAACGTGCGCCTTGCAGAAGCTCCAAGCTTTGGCGAGCCCATTCAGCTTTTTGATGCATATTGTCCCGGGGCACTTGCATACAAAGCGCTTTGCAAGGAAATTATTGATAGAAATGAGGCAATAAAATGAGAAAAACCGGATTGGGCAGGGGAATGAGCGCACTTATGGGTGATGACTTTTCTGCAGAGAAAATTCAAACGCAAACTCAAATTGACAGAGAATACGTGCATCAAATTCCGATAAATAAAATTGACGTAAACAAGTTTCAACCAAGAAAAACCTTTAACAAGGAAACCATTGAAGCGTTGGCAGAATCTATTAAGGCTAACGGAATGCTTCAGCCTATTACGGTGCAGGCGGTTGGTGACAGATACGAAATTATCGCAGGCGAAAGGCGTTACAGAGCTTGCCGCACACTTAAAATGGAAACGGTTCCTGCTATTGTTAAAGAGCTTTCTACTCGCCAGGTGTGCGAGCTTGCTTTAATTGAAAACCTTCAGCGCGAGGATTTAAACCCCATCGAAACTGCGGCGGCAATATCATCGTTAATGAGCGATTTTGCGTTGACACAGCAGGAGGTATCCCAGCGCATCGGGGCTTCTCGTCCTGCAATAGCAAATGCATTAAGACTTTTAAAGTTGCCTAAAGATGTACAAGCTTATATTGTATCGGGAGAGCTTTCGGCAGGTCACGGCAGAGCCCTGGCATCACTTGAGGATGAAAGAATTATTTGCACCTTGGCAAAGCAGGCAGTAGAAGGCGGTTGGTCGGTGCGCCAGATGGAGCAGGCAGTTAAAAATGCATCAAAAGCACCCAAAGCACCTAAAAAAGAAAAACAGCGCTCAGGCGATTTTGAACGTATTGAAGAAAATATGCGGATTTCTTTGGGAACAAAGGTAAAGATTAACGGCAACGAAAAACGCGGGAAAATAGAAATTGAGTATTTTAACCGCGATGATCTGGAGCGTTTAATCGAGCTTCTTGCACCGGGGCAGGATCTGTAGGTTTTGCATAGCGTTACGGCAAATGGTTTTATCGCCTTTGCGCAGAAGCAGAATTTAAAAAGCTATTGCAAAAAACGGACAAAAATGATACAATGAAAAAGATACTGATATTGGAGGAAAACCCGATGGTTAAATCGGGCTGGTAGTTTTGGATAAGCTTGTCATACACGGCGGAAAAAGAATGCAGGGTGAAATATCTGTAAGCGGTGCAAAAAACGCTGCAGTTGCCATTATTCCTGCGGCACTTGTTTCCGATGGCGTTTGTGTAATAGATAATATTCCCGAAATAGATGACGTGAAGGTGCTGGCTGATACCTTGCGTTCCTTAGGCGCAAAGGTGGACTTAAGCGTTCCGGGGCAAATAACAATTGACCCAACGGGTGTGCAGTCAATTTGTCCACCTGAAAGCCTTACCCGTAAAATGCGCGCTTCGTATTATCTTATGGGTGCACTTTTGGCACGCTTTGGCTGTGCAAAGGTTCCACCGTCAGGCGGTTGCTATATCGGTAAAAGACCTATCGACCAACACTTAAAAGGATTTGCGGCGTTAGGTGCTGAAATTAAAACTACAAACGTTATTGAAATAAAAGCTCCCAAGCTTTGCGGTGCAGAGGTTTATCTTGACGTTGTAAGCGTCGGCGCGACCATAAACATTATGCTTGCGGCAGTTAAGGCAGAAGGCACAACAACTATTTTCAACTGTGCAAAAGAGCCCCACGTAATCGACGTTGCTAACTTCTTAAACAACATGGGCGCAAAGATTAAGGGCGCAGGTACCGATATTATTAAAATAAAGGGTGTAAAACAGCTTCATTCTTGTAACTATACTCTTATTCCCGACCAAATTGAAACGGGCACATGGATGATTATATCAGCTGCTACAAAAAGTGATATTACTATTAAAAACTGTATTCCTATTCATATGGAATCTCTTTCGGCAAAGCTTTACGAGGCAGGCTATAAAATCGACGAGGGAGAGGATACCTTGAGGATTATTCCCAAGGAAGACAGACCTAAGGCGGTTAAAGTCAAAACTATGGTTTATCCCGGATTTCCCACGGACCTTCAGCAACCATTTTCGGCATTGCTTTCGGTGGCAAAGGGAACGAGCACCATTACTGAAACGATTTTTGAACAGCGTTACCGTCATTTAGATGAATTGCGCAAAATGGGCGCAACGGCTGATTTTAACGACCGTGTAGCATCTATTGAAGGCGTTGAAAAGCTTTACGGTACTGATGTTGAGGCACTTGATTTGCGCGGCGGAGCGGCACTTATCGTAGCAGGACTTATGGCGGAAGGTACTACCACTATAACGGGCGTGCAATATATTGACCGCGGTTATGAGAAGATTGTAGAAAAGCTTCAATCTCTTGGTGCAGATATTGAGCGCATAAAAACAGAATAAAAATAAAAAGCAGTCATCAGACTGCTTTTTTATATAAATTTTCACCTATAGCTTAATTTTACGGGCGTATCTTGATGATGTGTAAAATCAAGAATTATCTCTTTAGCTTATAGTCTAAAAAACCCTCAAGAGAATCGCGGTCACTTATGAGAAGCTTGTCAAAACCGTAACAATCCATAAATGCGCTTAAAATACAGCCGCCATAAACTATAACGTCAGCCCTGGGGGCAAATTCACCCGAATAAGCAATACGTTCACTAAGGGTTTGTCTTGCAAGAATATCTAATTGAACGTCTAAATCGGCCTTTGAATAAACAAGATTTTGTATTTTTTCAGGTTCGTAGGTCTTTAAGCCTAAGCTTAAGGAAGCGATAGTGGTGGGCGTGCCGCTTACGCCGATTAGACCTTTACAAAAGGCTATTTGTGTTTTTTCACCAAAGACAGCCAAATAATTGTTAAATACAAATTCCTTAACGGAAGCGACGTTAACAGTGCCGTTAGCAGAGAAAAATTTTTCCTTTAATCTTACTGCACCGATTTTTGCCGAATAAGCCAAAAGTGAGCCTTCGTTAGTTACAACCTCGGTTGAGCCACCGCCTATATCAATAACGCCGTAGCCGTTCAAATTACCTACCGCACCCATATAAGCGATTTGACCTTCAAGCTCACCCGGGATTATTTCTAAATCAATGCCTGTTTTGTTTTTTACTGTTTGCGCAAAAGCACTTTTGTTGCTTGCCTCGCGAACCATAGCGGTGGCGTAGATAAAAATGTTGCCGTCCTTAACACCAAGCTCCTTTGCCTTGAAAACAAAATCAGCCACAGCGTCGCTTGTGCGTGCCATAGGAGCTTCACCCATTGCGTTTGATGAGCCTATACCTTCGCCAAGTCTTGTTGTGGCAAGTAGCTTTGTGATTTTTGATTGGTTTAGAGATTCGCCAACCTCGGCAACGTAAAGACGGGTAGAATTAGTACCTATATCAATAACAGCGTACTTCATTATTCCTCCACGATATCTACGCGAATTTCACCGTCCTGCACCATGCCGAAATGTGAACGCATATATTGGCTTATGTAATCGAGGGTAGATTTATCCTCAACCTTTTCAAGCATACGCTGCCACTCATCAGCAAGCTTCTGGTTGACGCTTTGCATTTGAGAAATTTGTTCTTTTTGCTGAGCTATAACTATTTCTTGATTTATGTACATATATGCAAATGAGCCTAACAGCACAACGAGAACGATGGTGCACAACATACGCAGGAGGTTAGGCTTCTTTTTTTTCTTACGCGGCATAAAACAAACCTCTCAAGTTATTTAAGCAGGCGCTTCAGTTTTTCCTTCAAGCCCAAGCTTATATTTAGATTATATAAAATTTTCGCGCAAATGTCTATAAAAATTTTTATAAAGTAGCCCAAAGTTACTCTTTCTGCAAAAAAACCTAAAAAAATGCCGAAGAAAAAATAAAATTCCGGCTTTCCGCTGTTAAAAAGCATCAAAAATACGCTTACGGTAACAAAAAAGATAAGGGCAAAAATGAAATCTGATATATGCACAAAAACGCCCTTTCGCTTTTGCCTAAAAACGTAAAATAAATCGTAAACCGCGCCCAGAATGATTCCGCAACAGATAAATACGGCAAAAAGCGGAGCTTGCCGTGCACTTTCGAACAGCATTATTTAAACAAGCGGGAAAGCATTCCGCCTTTATGCTCCTGGTCAGAATACTCCACACCTGAAATAAAGCCGTCAACGATTAAAATGCCGTTATCCAAATCCAGACGTGAAATATGTAAGCCTTGCCCGTAAACAGATACGCCGCTGGATTCAACTCGCGCGCAGACCTCAGTATCATCAAAGCTGTCGATGCGAATTATGCCGGTTATGCTTATACGTTCGCGATTTTCAATGGTAACGCTTGTGCGCATGGGGACTTGGTGAGTTTGAGTCATAAGTTCATTCATTTGATTTTTCTCCTTTAATACGGTTGTGTTTTCGTTGGTATTTTAAGTCTATGCGAAAAAAACAAAAAAAGAATTGAGTAAAATATCTTTTTTGTTGCGAATTATTGAATTATATAATATAATATATAAACTATGAGATACTGTTTTAATTTAAAAGGGGAAGTAGAAACTCTTGCCCTGGGTAAAAAAATTGCAGAAAGCTTAAAAAGCGGAGCGTTTATTGCTCTGCGCGGTGATTTGGGCGCAGGGAAAACGGTGTTTGTAAAAGGGCTTGCTCAAGGCTTGAAAATTTCTGCCCGAGTTACCAGCCCCACATTTACGGTTATGTGCCAATATTTTGGCACAAGGGAGCTGTATCATTTTGACCTTTACCGAGTTGATGAGGATCAATGCTACGATATGGGCTTTGACGATTTCTTTTACGATACCTCTGCCGTTTGCGCGGTGGAATGGAGCGAAAGGCTTTCCTCTTATCCAAAGCATTTAATGACGGTTACTATTTCAAAAATCAGTCAAGACGAACGCAAAATTGAAATTATAGACGATAACGGGTTGTTGCATGAGCTTTAAAGGCGGCGCACGAGCTCGTTTGGAGCTACGGTTTAATAACAAGGTGATTATATGATTATTCTCGCAATAGATACGTCAAGCATATATGCTTCCTGCGCTGTTTTAAGGGACGGCGAAATTATAAGCGAGCAGGCTTCGGCAAGCGGATTAGTGCACTCAAAAGCATTATTCCCTATGATAGAAGGGTGCCTTAGTTCAGTGGGGCTTGCGGCTAAAGACGTGGACGTTTTTGCTTGCGTTGCAGGTCCCGGGTCGTTTACCGGCGTGCGCATCGGTGTTTGTGCCGTTAAAGGTTTAGCCCAGGGGTTAAATAAACCTTGTGCGCAAATTAATACATTAGATGCACTTAAAGAGAACGTTCAAAGCGAAGCTTATATCTGTCCCATAATGGACGCAAGGCGCGGACAGGTGTATTGCGCAGTTTATAAAAATGGCGCAATTGTGCGCGATTATGATGCGTGCCCTATTGAAGACGTTTTATCATTTGTAAAAAATAAAAAAACCGTATTTTTAGGTGACGGCGTTAAAGTGTTTAAAAGCATAATAGAGGACGCTTTGGGTGAAAATGCAATTTTTGCGTTGCCACAGCATAATTATACGAGGGCCGCTTCGGCTGCGTATTTAGCTCAAAGAGCACAAGAAGAAAGCAAGCTTGTTTCGGCTGACGGATTAAACGCAATTTATTTGCGCAAGCCACAAGCGGAGAGAGAATATGCAAGTAGAAATACTCAATCTTGAACGGCGTTTTCTAAAGGAAATAGATGAAATAGAGCAGGATAGCTTTTCACAGCCCTGGTCGGTGGACGCCTATATGCAGGAACTTGAAAATCCTATGGCAAAATACAAGGTTATTCTTGTTGACGGGCAGGTTGCCGCATACGGTGGATATTGGCAAATTTTTAACGAAGGGCATATAACTAATATAGCGGTAAAAAGGGCGCTTCGTAAACGAGGTCTTGGCTCAATGCTTGTAGAGGCACTTAAAAAGGTAGCCAAGGAAGCAGGTATCACTTCTATGACCTTGGAGGTGCGCCAAAGCAATGCTTCGGCTATAGCTTTATACGAAAAAGCGGGTTTCAAAAGCGTGGGGATTCGCCCCAAATATTATCCCGACGGCGAAAATGCCGTTATTATGTGGTTGGAGGAACTTTAATTGTTAATTGATATAGGCAATTACAAAATAAACTGTGAGCAGCTTGGTCAAGGAGAGGACGTACTTATTCTTCACGGCTGGGGATATGATATCTCTCTTTTGAAAAATCTTGCGGCGGCATTAAGTGATACTTACAGGGTTACTTTAGCGGATATGCCCGGACATGGCACTTCCTGCGAGCCAAGCGAGCCTATAACGGTTTACGACTATGCGGATATTGTTTCGGAATTGCTTGAAAAATTAGAAATCTCCAAAACGTATATTATCGGTCATTCCTTCGGCTGCAGGCTTTCGATTATTTTAGCATCAAAATATCCGCAAAGGGTTAGGCGGCTTGTGCTTTGCGGTGCGGCAGGTATCCGCGATAAAAGAGGCTTAAAATATTATTCCAAGGTATATTCGTATAAAATTGCCAAAGCATTTTTGAAAACCTTTGCACCTAAAAAGTATGAAGAATGGCGTAAAAATCAGGGCTCTGAAGATTACAAAAAGCTTTCCGACAATATGAAAAAAACCTTTTCAAATATCGTAAACGAGGACTTAACGCATATCTTAAAAGAAATTAAAGCGCCCACCTTCTTAATTTGGGGCGAAAACGATACGGCAACTCCATTGTACATGGCGGAGATTATGGAAAAAGAAATTCCCGACTGTGCAAAGGTGGTTTACGCTAAAAGAACGCACTATGCGTTTTTAGAAGAAATGCAACGCACGGTTGCAATTATCAAAACCTTTTTTAAGGAGTAGAAAATGTTTGTTTGGATTCAGCTTTGCCTTATAGTATCGGCTACGGCATTAACGCTTATAAGCGCAAATTATTATATACATATGCTTCAGCTGGAAGGGTATTTTATTTCTCAGTATGTGCACCATTTGTTTGCAAAAATCAGAAATCCAAAACTGCTTTTTGATACACCTAAGGTTAAAAAACCGTTAAAATATACCTCCCGCGTTATACGCCTTTTTATTTGTACGGGCATTTTAACTGCCGCCTTTGAACTTTGCTTCGGTCTTGTTTATCACGAGCATCTTACAAGGCTGCTGGGCTTTTCATCAAGCGTTTTTTGCATAATACCCGTAATTGCGGCTTCTGTTTTTGTGCTTTGCGGTGCAGTTGTTATGCTTCCTATAGAAAAGGTTATAGCTAACTGCTTCGTGCTTGATGCTAAACGGATTTTAGAGAGCAGACCCGATTTAAAAATTATAGGTATTACGGGTAGCTACGGTAAAACCAGCACAAAATTTATACTTTCCACCATTCTAAGCGAAAAATATTCGGTGCTCACGCCTCCTGCAAGCTATAATACAACCATGGGTGTTGTGCGTGTTGTGCGCGAACAGCTTCAGCCTGATCACGAGATTTTTATTTGCGAAATGGGCTCCAGGCATATAGGCGATATTAAAGAAATTTGTGATTTTGTACATCCTCACAATGCTATTGTAACTTCTATCGGACCACAGCATTTAGATACATTTTTGTCTATTGAAGGTGTAAAAAAAGGCAAGTTTGAGCTTATTGAAGGTATGAACGAAAACGGCTGTGCCGTATTTGCTTCTACCAACGAGCATATTTTAGAGCTGTTTGATAATGCCCCGTGCAAAAAAATGACGGCAGGCTTTTTAGAGAGCGATACGGTCAGGGCGGAAAATATTTCCGTTGGATGCTCGGGTAGTGCCTTTACGCTGGTTTCCCCTAACGGAGAAAAAGTTGAATGTGTTACCAAGCTTTTGGGCGAGCATAACATATCAAATATACTGATAAGTGCCGCTATGGCATTTGAAATGGGATTAACGCCCCAAGAGGTTGCCCGCGGAATAAGTAAAATTAAGCCCGTTGAGCATCGCCTGCAAATAGTTGCGCAAAAACCCGTTACAATTATTGACGATGCCTTTAATTCAAGCCCTAACGGTGCTTCGTCGGCACTAACGGTGCTTGGCAGGTTTACTGCAAGGCGCATTATTGTAACTCCCGGCTTTGTTGAGCTTGGCGCACAGCAGGATAAATATCATTTTGAGCTTGGAGAGAAAATCAAAGAAAATGCCGACGTTGCTATTTTAGTAGGCAAAAAGCGCATTGAAAAGATTAAAGAAGGTCTTGAAGGCTTTAAGGGTGAACTTTACGTGGTTGATACTCTTGATGAAGCCACAAAAATCTTAAATCAAATTACGTATCCGGGCGACGTTGTTTTATTTGAAAACGATTTACCCGATAACTATAATGAATAATTTGGCCATAAAAATCAGTTGTAAAATGAGTAAGGAGAATGCGCAAATGTTAAATATTGCAGTATTTTTCGGCGGTAAAACAGCCGAGCATGACGTTTCGATTGTTACCGCACAGCAGTTAATTCAAAATATGGATAGGGAAAAATACAATCCTATCCCTGTGTATATTACCCGCGACGGTGATTGGCTTACAGGTCCAAAGCTCAACAGCATTGAGGCGTTTAAAGTTTTTGATAAAAACAGCACTGATATTTGCCGCGTATATATTCCTGCGAATACAAAGGTAAAACAGCTTTACCGCTTCAATCCCGAAAAAAAAGGTCTGTTTAAAAAGGAAAACGCGGTTTATGCAAAAATAGATGCGGCAATTCTCGCTATGCACGGACTGAACGGTGAGGACGGTACGCTTCAGGGTCTTTTGGAACTCGCGGATATTCCTTACACCTCTTGCGGTGTGTTAGGCTCAAGCGCAGGTATGGATAAAATTTTGATGAAGGCGGCATACATTGGTGCAGGCTTTCCCGTGCTTCCTTACACGTACTTTGGACGCGATGCTTGGAAAAACGATAGACAGGCAATTATAAAACAGTGTGAAGAAAAATTAGAATATCCTATGTTTGTAAAGCCATCTAACCTGGGCTCAAGCATCGGCATAAGCAAAGCCCATAACCGAGAAGAGCTTGTTGCTGCTATTGACCTTGCCGCAGAATATGACAGACGTATTCTGGTTGAAAAGGGTCTTGACAAGCCAAAGGAAATTAACTGCTCGGGTCTTGGCTTTGGGGAAGACGTTAAGGCTTCCGTGTGCGAAATGCCCCATAACAGCGACGAGTTTTTAACCTTTTCGGATAAATATTTAAACGGCGGAAAGAATCAGGCAGGTATGGAAGCTTTATCAAGAAGGATTCCGGCACCCATTCCTGACGAAATGACTGCCCGCATACAAAAGATGACGGTTGACATTTTCAAGCTTATGGATTGCAAGGGTGTAGTCAGAATCGACTACATTTGCGATAACGAATTAAAAGAACTCTATGTTAACGAAATCAACACTATACCCGGATCTTTCTCGTTCTATCTGTGGGAACCTATGGGGATAGATTACAAGAGCCTTATTGATAAGCTTATTGAATATGCACAAAGGGCACTTGAAGAAAAAAAGAAAAATAACTTTGCGTTTGATTCCGAAATAATTGCAGGCTTTGCAAGCAATTCGCAAAAGGCAGGAAAATTCGGCGGCGCAAAGCTTGGCAAAATATGAAAAATATAATAAGGCTTATTGCCCTGCTACTTTGTATCGTTTGCTTTTGCGGCTGTATATCGGCAAAAGAAAAACAGCTTGTTGAACAGACGGTAAACGATTATTTTTTGCACTTAAAGCAGCTTTCCTATGAAAGCGCCAATGAAATGACCGTTAAGGCAGATGAGAGCATATCAAATCTCATCACCTCAAGCAAAGAAAACGATTTTCTTTTCCAGGATATATCTTATGAAATTTGGAGCGTAGGTGTTGAAGGCGATATGCTTTATGCTGATGTGGTTGTTAATCAGCACAGTATGAGCAAGGTATATTCCTTAACTGTGGCAGAATATGCGGAATATGCAAAAAAAGCCGACGTGGATAATAAGAGCCTTACCAAAGAAGAACTAAAGGAGTTTTGGGATAATTCCTTTTACAAGAACATTTCGGAAAATACCGAAAGAGTTTCTACTTGGTGCAGAGTATATATTCAAAAAGGAGAGCCTTTAAAAATACTTATGACCAAGGAATTGCGCAACGCGCTTTTCGGCGGTGCGCTTAACGCTATAAATGCACTTTCCGACGTAAAATAAGGAGGATTTTTTATGAACGAACTTAAGTGGAAATTACTTGGGCTTTTGCACGATGATGCAAAGCTTACGGCTGACCAGCTTTCCGTAATGCTTGACAGGGGAAAGAGCGAAATTGAGCAAGCCGTTGCCGAGCTTGAGAAAGACGGCATCATTATGGGATACGGTGCTGTTATCAATCCTGAGGCGCTTAATGACGACAAGGTAAGCGCACTTATTGAGGTTAAAATTACACCCCAACGCGATAGGGGCTTTGATGCTATTGCAAGAACGATATATTCCTTTGACGAGGTTAAATCCTGCTACTTAATGAGCGGTGCCTTTGACCTTATGGTAATCGTTGAGGGTGACAATATTCGTCAAGTTGCAAAATTCGTATCAGAAAAGCTTTCTGTGCTTGACAACGTTTTAAGCTGTGCTACGCACTTTATTTTAAAACGCTATAAGCAGGACGGTAACGTGTTTACGGGTGAAAATGATGATAAGCGTCAGGCGGTGTCACCGTGAGCATAAATTGGAATGATAAAATTTCGCCGCTGGTAGCGGCTATTCCGCCGTCCGGAATACGAAAATTCTTTGATATTGTACAAACTATGCCCGATGCTATTTCCTTGGGCGTGGGCGAGCCTGATTTCGTTACACCCTGGCATATCAGAGAAGCGGCAATAGATTCTATCCGTAAGGGCGAAACCGCTTATACGTCTAATGCGGGTAGTGTGACTTTAAGGCAAGCAATCTGCAAATATTTAAGCGCGCGCCTTAATCTCAATTACGATCCTCAAAAGGAAACTATCGTTACAATAGGTGCTTCCGAGGCTATTGACCTTGCTATGCGTGCAATAATTACTCCGGGGGACGAGGTTATTATTCCTGACCCCAGCTACGTTTCGTATATGCCTAACGTTACGCTTGTGCAAGGTGTACCCGTGCCTGTTGCAACAAAGGCGGAAAACGATTTCCGTATAACTGCCCAAGAGATTGAAAATGCCGTTACACCCAAAACAAAGGCAATTATCTTCCCGTATCCCAATAACCCTACGGGTGCTATTATGGAACGAGAGCACCTTGAAGAAATTGCAAAGGTTATAATTAAGCACGATTTAATTGTTATTTCCGACGAAATTTATTCGGAGCTTACCTATGGCGGCAGGCACGTTTCTATTGCTGAAATCGAAGGTATGCGCGAGCGCACTGTTGTTATCAACGGCTTTTCAAAGGCCTTTGCTATGACAGGCTGGCGTATAGGCTTTGTGTGCGGACCAAACGAAATAATTTCGGTAATGCTTAAAATACATCAATACGTTATTATGTGTGCATCTACTATGAGTCAGGCTGCGGCACTTGAAGCGCTGGAAAAGGGCTTCGAGGATAATTTTGCCGACGTTTCTCATATGCACGACGATTATGATATGCGCAGGCGTGTAATATTTAAGGCGTTGAACGATATGGGCTTAAAGTGCTTTGAGCCCAAGGGAGCGTTTTATATTTTTCCGTGCATTAAAAGTACGGGGCTTACAAGTGAAGAATTTGCGAAAAAGCTTCTTGAAAGCCAGCACGTAGCGGTCGTTCCGGGTACTGCCTTCGGCGCAAGCGGTGAAGGCTTTGTACGTTGCAGTTACGCTTCGTCACTTAAAAATATAAACGAAGCTATGTCACGAATGAAAACCTTTGTGGAGAACTTGAAAAATGTTTAATATAGTCTTGGTAGAACCTGAAATACCTTATAACACAGGTAATATTGCCCGCACTTGCGCGGCAAGCGGTACGGCACTTCACCTTGTCAGACCCTTTGGCTTTTCTCTTGACGATAAAAGCTTAAAGCGCGCAGGTCTTGATTATTGGAATCTTTTAGATATAAGCTATTACGATTCCTTTGAAGAAGTACAACAAAAGTTCAGCGACAGAAAGTTTTTTTACGCTACTACAAAGGGTGGAAAGGTGTATTCCGATATGCCTATGCCCGACGGAAGCTTTATCGTTTTCGGCAAGGAAACAAAAGGCTTGCCCGAAGAGCTTTTAAAGGCTAATTTAGATACGTGTATTCGTATTCCTATGGTTGAGGAAGCCCGATCCCTTAATCTGTGCAACAGTGTTGCCATCGTGCTTTACGAAGCGTTGCGCCAAAAGGATTTTAAGGATATGCAGCTTTTTGGTAAGCTGAAGGGTGTTGAGTTTTAACTGTTAAAAAGGTGCTGAAAAAGCACCTTTGTTTAGCTTAAAGTGTAATACGGAAAAAATAAATGTAAAAGGGGTGGTAATAATGCAATATCAGCTTGAGCAAGACAAGATTATTGCCGAGCTAACTAAAACACCTACGCTTTTATTGCATAGCTGCTGCGGACCCTGCAGTACATACTGCCTTGAGGTGTTGGCAGAGCATTTTAACGTAACTGTGCTTTGGTACAATCCTAATATTCAGCCCCTTGAAGAATATAATTTGCGCCTTGAAAATCAAAGGAAGCTTCTTAAAAATTTAAAAACAAAAAACAAGATTGATTTATTGGAAATTCCCTATAATACAGATGAGTTTTTAACTATTGCAAAAGGGCTTGAAAATGAAAAAGAGGGCGGAGCAAGATGCACTCAATGTTTTATACTGCGCCTTGAAGAAGCCGCAAGGCTTTCCAAAGAGAAAGGGTTTGAGTATTTTACCACTACGCTGACGGTTTCACCTCACAAAAACGCACTGCTGATAAATGAAATCGGCTTCGATATGGCAAAAAAATACGGTGTCAAATTTTTGCCCGGCGATTTTAAAAAGAAAAACGGATACAAGCGCTCTATCGAGCTTTCAAAGCAGTATGATTTGTATAGACAAAACTATTGTGGTTGTGTGTTTTCAAAATGGGAAGAATAAAACGTCGCTACTTTTTATAGTGACGTTTTTTATTTGTTTAAGTTGCAATAAAAGCTTTATATTTAATAAGCAATTTCAGCTAATTTTTGGGTTATACAACGATATTTTAAACGTTGATTAACATCAATTTCGGTAAGACTTTTTGATTGCTTTACCGCGGATTTTTATTTATTACAAAAAGGTTACAAAAAAATATTGACTTTTTTGTTGCGGTCTGTTATAATTTGTAATAGAAATGTAATAATTACAAATTCGGAAAGGCAGGTGTCGAAATGCTTAAGTATTTTATTACTGGTGTTGTTTTTGCTGTTATTACGGTTACGTCCTTACTTGTGCCCGTAAATGCGCAAGCACTTGATACGGGTATTTCGGCAACGGACGCCGCAACCGTAAGCACTACGGCAGAAGCTAAGTCTAACAGTTATCCTTCTTTAAAACTTGGAGATAACGGCTTTGACGTTGTTAATCTTCAGTGCAGGTTGAGTGATTTAGGCTATTATAATTATAAGGTAACCGGCTATTACGGCGAGCTTACGGAATATGCGGTAAAGCTCTTCCAAAAATATAATGGGGTTGAGTCAACGGGTACTGTAGGCGAAAAAACCAATGCGGTGCTGTATGAAAACGATGCAGTTCGTATGCCTATGGAAGCTATTGATGCTTCGGCGGACCGCTACGGTAACACACCTTCACCCACGCCAAAGCCCACACCGAAACCAACGGCAAAGCCTACTGCAAAGCCGGCAAAAACACCTAAACCTTCAAACACGGGCGGTCAAAGCGTCACGTCTAATGGGGGCGTGGTAAAAACGGGCTCGTATTTAGATTGGAGCGAGGTTAAAAACATTTTCAAAAAGCAAATGACGGCAACCGTTTACGATTTTGATACGGGTGTTTCATGGACGGTTAAACGTACGGGCGGCAGTAAGCATGCTGACGTTGAGCCCGTAAGCTCAACGGATACCGCATTATATAAGCAGGCATTGGGCAAGTATTATAAGAATTGGAAGCGCCACGCTTGCATAGTTGTTGTTGGCGGATATCGAATTGCGGCATCGTACCACGGCTACCCTCACGGCTACGACGCAATTTCGGGGAATAATATGACGGGACATTATTGCATACATTTTAAAAACAGCAGAACCCATTGCTCCAACAAGATTGATTCCGACCATCAAGCTTGCGTAAGGAAGGCTGCAGGGCTTTAAACAAAGCTAAAAGACTTTTTGAGTTAGAAAAAAAGAGTAAAAAAATAACGGCATTGATTTTAAATTAAATCAATGCCGTTTTTTATGGTTATTTTATTTTTGTCGGCTTAACGGATACCGTATTTTTCAATAACGTAATCCATATCCTTATCGCCTCTGCCCGAAAGGTTAATTAAAACAGAGCCCTTGCCCATTTGCTTTGCAAGCTTCATTCCGTAAGCAACGGCGTGAGCGCTTTCAATAGCAGGGATAATGCCTTCAAGGCGTGAAAGAGTGAAGAAGGCGTCAATGGTTTCTTCATCGTTTATAACGTCGTATTTAACTCTGCCAATCTTTTGTAAAAATGCGTGTTCGGGACCTGACGAAGGATAGTCAAGACCACTGGCAACGGAATAAACGGGGGCAGGCTCGCCGCTGGCGTCCTTAAGCATTATGCTGTTAAAGCCGTGCATAATACCTTCGGTTCCGTATTTAAGGCTTGCGGCGTGGTCGCCTAATTTTTCGCCCCTACCTAAAGGCTCAATGCCGTAAATGTCAACGGGATCGTTCAAGAAGCCTGAAAACATACCCATAGCGTTTGAGCCGCCGCCAACGCAGGCTACTATAGCATCGGGAAGCTCACCTGTCATAGAAACAAACTGTTCTCTCGCTTCAATACCCACTACGCTTTGAAAATCGCGCACCATCATAGGAAATGGGTGAGGCCCTAAAACAGAGCCGATGCAATAGATGCTGTCCTTATATTCCTTGGCATAAGCTTCAAAGGCGGCGTCAACAGCTTCCTTTAAGGTAGCAAGACCGTGAGTGACCTCTATAACGTTAGCACCTAAAATTTTCATTCTTGCAACGTTGGGAGCTTGCTTTTTAATATCAACAGAGCCCATATAAATGTCACATTCAAGACCAAAATATGCGGCGGCGGTTGCAAGGGCAACACCGTGCTGACCGGCACCTGTTTCTGCAATAACCTTTTTCTTACCCATATATTTTGCCAAAAGTGCTTCACCCATACAGTGATTAAGCTTGTGTGCGCCCGTATGATTTAAGTCCTCGCGCTTGGCATAAAGCTGAACGTTACCTAAGCTGGCGCTAAGGCGTTCGAGATGGGAAATAGGTGTTGGTCTTCCTTGAAATTCTTTTCTTATTCTGCGAAGCTCGCTGATAAACTTGCTTGATTTGCAAATAGTGAAATAGGCTTCGGTAATTTCAAGCATGGCGTTTTTCAGCTCATCTGAAATGTACGCACCGCCGTAAGGACCGAAAAAGCCGTTAGCATCGGGATAATTTTTAAAATAAGTATCAAAATCTACGTTGTTAAGTTTCATTTTTTCCTCCAAAACAGCTTTTTTGTTTAAAAACTGCACAATTAAAATATTTTAAAATTGAAATAGTTAATTAGATTTTACAGGCATATTTGCCATCGCTTTGTTAACAACATAAAAACACCTTAGCCTTCTTAAAATAAAAAGCCCTATCCCATAACCAATGGGACAGGACTTGAACTTTCCTGCGGTACCACCCAAATTGATGCAAAAGCACCCGCTTACTTCATACTTTAATATGAACCGCAATGTAACGGTTGCGCCCCGTCAGCTACTACTTGCAAAAAGCTTTCGACTGCCCTCATAAGCCCATTCACCTAAAAATAAACTGCTGCACTTCCACCAACGGCAACTCTCTGTAAGCGTCTTTAAAGGCTACTATCCTTAATCATAGGTTTATTTTTTAGTATGATAACATAGCTTTTTTTGCGTGTCAAGTATTTTTGTTGCTTGCGTTTAATTTATCGTAAGCAGTTACTTCCTTAAAGCCTTCGCCCAAAACTTCCTTTACGTCACTTATAATAATGAAGGCATTTTTATCAATGCCGCGCACCAGGTGGGCTAAAAAGGGAAGCTCTTTGGGGCTTACTACGCATAAAAGCATAGTGTTGTCGTTGCCCGAATACATACCCTTGCTGTAAAGACCCGTTACGCCTCGGTTAAATTTCTTCATAATTGCATCGGCAATTTCTTGATTTTTGGCAGAAAAAATATAGGCTGATTTTGCCGAGTCACCCAAAACTAAAATGGCATCTGAAACCTTGGTGGCAATAAATAAAACTATAGCCGAATAAAAGGTGATAGTTAAGCTTCCGAAAACGATGCCGGATAAAAACACTATGGCGAGGTCGATAATCATAATCAGCACCGAAACGGAAACGTGTGGGAAAAAGCGTGAAAGCATAAGTGCGGCAAAATCGCTTCCGCCGGTGGAAGCCTCTTGGCGAATAACAAGCCCTACGCCTAAACCTATGAGCACGCCGCCTACAACGGAAGCAATGAAAATATCCTCGGTATAGGCGGGAAAAAAAGCTGTAAGCTCATAAAAAACAGAAAGAAAAATAATACCCGCAACAGTTTTAATTACAGATTCCTTGCCTAAAAGCCTGAAGCCGAGCAAAAACAGAATGGCGTTAAAAACGATGTTCGTTACGGATAAGGGAATGTGGAACAAGTATAATAAAACCGTGCCGATGGTGCTAACGCCGCCTGATGAAATTTTAAACGGGATTGCAAACTGATTTATACCAAGGGCGAGCAAAAAAGTGCCCAAGGCTATAAGAGAGTATTCGATAAATATTTTTAATGCTTTGTTTTTCATACCAAGCCTCCTTACATTTAATATTTTACCTTTAAAAATTTTTATTGTCAATATAGCTAAGGTCTTTATTAAGCAATTATTTATTTTTATGTAAGGAGATGTTTTGAAATAGTTTAACCCGATAAAGCAAATATATAAAAAATCCTGCAAGAAAAACTTGCAGGAAAAAAGGCTTAATTACAGCACATATCGTTTATTGCAGGTGGGAATAAGGGCAGATTAAAGAATTCGTCACAAACCTCGCTTGCAAATTCTTCACAAGGGGGAATGCGGCAGAACCCATAAGTAGGAATAAGTAATTCAACATCTGCAACCACCTTTAAAATTACGGTAACGCAGGCGGTTAAAGAGAAGGTGTTTTCGCCTAAGTAACAGCCCATTACGCAAATGGCACTTGCGATATTATCAATTTCAAAGGGAATGATGGATTCGTCGGGAACGAAGAGAACAACGTCCTTGCATACGGTTATTATACCTCTGCCGCTGCCTTCTCTGCCGGAATTATCTTCAAAAAGTATTTCGACGGGAATATCAATTTTGCAGCGAACCCGTGCAAAATTCGGTCTATCGCAAATTCTGTCAATGCAAAGGTCGCGTATTCTTCCTTTGGTGGTAGTACTTCTGCAGCTTATAAACGTTACGGGCGCTTCAAACTTCGTATTTCCGGGACAAATGTCTGTTAAACGCACGTTTACGTTTTCTAATTGTTCCTGCTGCATACAGGAATCGTATATCTTTTTTACCTGAATACAAACACGCTCGGTTAAGCCATTTGTGCAGTCACCGTTTATTCTGCCGGGGCAAACTTCTGTTTCGTTATTTCTGTATGAATAAAATGACATATAAATCCTCCTTCTTTAATATTTATATCTCTTGTACAGTTACATACTATGCTTTTTACGGTTTTAATGTGAATTAACTTCAATAAGAAAACTTAACGGCTTATCACGTTTGTACAAAATCACTTAAAACGTATCCCGTAGCACCCATATAGCGAACCCGATACCAATTTTGACGGGTTTCCAAAATAGTAACCGTGGCTTTGTCAGGAATTCTTCCGATAATGGCGGAGGCTACTGTGGGTTGGGCACGTAAATTTAAGTTTCCGCCGCCGGTATTAACTCTTCCTAAAAGAGTGCCCTGATTATTTAGGCAGCTACACAGGTAATTTGCAGACGAAAAGCCTTCAATGGCATTATATCTTACCTTTGCCCACCCGTTGCTTTGAGCTGATAGAAGCAGTGCTTTTTGTCCTGGCGGAATTTGCCCCAAAACTTGAGAGCTGATAGATGCAGACGAGCGAATATTTAATGGTGACGAGTCATTTGTACAAGCGTTCACATATACATTTGTAGCGGTATTGCTTGCATTTGCGATAGGAGAGCCAACGCGCGAGCAAACGTCTCTAAAGGGAAGATTAAAATAAGCGGTAAGTCCTTTTGCAAGGGCTTCTGCAATGTTTTGAATATTAGCCTTTATCCAATCGGCGTCCTGTAGATTGTCGTGATAGCCTATTTCCATTAAAACAGCAGGAGCTTTTGTTCGGCGCACCTCGGTAATGGCGGTCGAGGGAACAGTATAAACAAGGTCGGGGTCGGGATATATAGCCTTTAATGCCCTTACAAGAGCTTCGGCGGCGGCTTTGCCTTTTTGACTTGTGGGATAATAATAAGCCTGAATTCCTCTGAACTGACCTTCTCTGCCATCGGGAGAAGCATTTGAATGTAGCGCAAGATGCAAATCATAATTGCCTGCATTTGAAGAGGCAATGGCGTTTGCCAAAGTGTTAGGCATTCTTGAACGTGTATAACCTATACTGTTGACAGTTAAATAAGGCTCAAGGGCATCGGCAACGTATCCCATAAACTGCGCTTCGTTACCGCCGTTAATATAGGGATTCCAGGGTTGAAGTGACGGACTTAAAAATATTTCTGGCATTAAAAATCCTCCTTAAAAACATACTATTAAAAATATATGTCTGAAAAATATAAAAAGTGCCACAATTTTCTTGCAAGGCAAAAGAATTTTTTATATAATATATTCGTAAGTAATAATTCAAGGAGTGATTAGCTATGTATAAATTTGGCGATTTAGCAAAGGAAACGTTGGAGCAGCTTTCGGTAAAAGGTGTTTTTTTAACCGTTAAAAACGGCGAAAAAGTGAATTCAATGACTATCGGTTGGGGCTCCCTTAGTGAATATTGGGGGGAAGAAATTTTTGTTATTCCCGTTAGGTACAGCAGATACACCTTCGAAATGCTTGAAAATACAAACGAATTTACCGTAAGCGTGCCTACGCAAAATCAGCTTGATGAGGCACTTAAGATTTGCGGAAGTGCTTCGGGCAGGGACGGCGACAAAATTTCAAAAGCAGGGCTTAATTTGAAGTCCGCCAAGGAAATTGAAACGCCTGTAATTGATAACTGCGATATCTACTATGAGTGTAAAATATTATCCTACGTTGATCTTGACAAAGACTTAACCGATAAAGCCGTTATGGATAAATGGTACACAACAGGTGATATGCATAGGCTTTATTTTGGTAAAATAATTACGGCGTACAGAAAATAAAACGGCAAAAATAAACGTGATGAATTGCAAAGGCTGTTAAAAAACGACTTAATAAATGTGACGAATTGCAAGGACTGTTAAAAAACGATTTAATAAGCGTGACGAATTACAAAAGCTGTTAAAAAAGTGATTCAATAAACGCAATGAAATACAAGAATTTAAAAAAACAACGGTTTAATAAACGCAATAATTGTAAAAATTGTTGATTTGACGGGTTTTAAACACAAGGTAACAAGTTTTTATGGACAGAGTAATTTTGCATTGTGACTGCAATTCGTTTTTTGCTTCGTGTGAGTGCACTCTTGACCCTAAACTACGGGAGGTTCCTATGGCGGTATGTGGGAATCCCGAAAACAGACACGGCATTATTCTGGCAAAAAACGAGCTTGCAAAGAAATTTGACGTTAAAACTGCAGAAACTATTTACCAAGCACAGCGCAAATGCCCTGAGCTTAAGCTTGTTGCACCTCATTATGATTTGTACGATGAAATATCAAAAAAATGTAACGCTATTTATAAGGAATATACCGATTTGGTAGAACCATTCGGCATAGATGAATCTTGGCTTGACGTAACAGGCAGTAAAATGCTTTTTGGCACCGGCAAGGAAATTGCCGATAAAATTCGTGAACGCTTTAAAAAGGAACTTGATATCACTTGTTCGGTAGGCGTTTCCTTCAATAAATCTATTGCAAAACTGGGCAGTGACTATAAAAAGCCCGATGCAACCACCGTTATTATGCGAGAACAGCTTTCTTCACTCGTATGGAAAATGCCTGTATCAAGCCTTTTGTATGCAGGCAGACACGCAACTGAGACCTTAAGGAAAATGTATATTTACACAATTGGCGATTTAGCCGTTGCAAATAAACAAAGCATCGTAAAGCACCTGGGAAAGCTTGGAGAAACCTTGCATAATTACGCTAACGGCATTGACGATTCGCCCGTGGAATCGGTCTATACCAAGCACGTGCCAAAATCGGTCAGCAACGGAATGACCTTTAAACGCGATTTAAAAACAGAGGAAGATATAAAAAAGGGCATTTTGATGGTTGCAGAGGAGCTGTCTGTGCGTATGCGCAAGGCGCACGTTAAAGGAACAGTTATTTCCGTAAATGTGCGATACAGTGATTTTACAAGTGTGGGCAAGCAAAAAAAACTTGATTATGCCACTAACCTGACCCAAGAGCTTGCAAGCATTGCGCTGGAGCTGCTTCATTTGATTTATATAAAGGATAAGCCCATACGCGCTATTACCATAGGTGCTGCTCAGCTTGTTTCGGGTGACAGTAATACTTTACAGATGTCCTTTTTTGACGATGGAGCGAAATTAAGGGAAAAACAGGAAAAATTAGAAGAGGCTATTGAAAAAATACGCGGAAAATACGGGGCAGATGCCGTTAATATAGGCGGATTAATGGATAACGATTTATAATAATTTAATAAAAAAACGTTAAAATAAGTATAAAATGCAAAATAAGGCACAGAATTTTACTGAG
This sequence comes from Clostridia bacterium, assembly GCA_045594045.1. GTDB lineage: Bacteria > Bacillota > Clostridia > Christensenellales > QALW01 > UMGS1322. The sequence goes on along the minus strand of JAZNXV010000022.1, from coordinate 59,894 downwards.
GTGAAAATCTGTGCTTTATTTTTTGCTTGTTATTTTTGTTTTGCTGTTACCTTTTTCTTTCAGGCTTGCGGCAAAGGGTGAAAGAGATGATTTGATTATACAGGCAGAATTTATGCTTTTAAATAAAATTCCCATAAGAATTTTAAATAAAAGCATAGCTGTAAAAAGCATCGTGTCATCAGCACTTTCACGCAAGAAAAGCAAAAATAATAGAGCACGGATTTTCAATAGTGTCAGAGAACACGTAACAATCGAAACGCTGAAAATTGATACTGCAATAGGCACTGGCGATGCGGCTTCTACGGCTATAATCAGCGGACAAGCCTTTGGAATTGCGGCACCTCTTGTGCTTAATTTGGCAAAAAAGGATTACAGTATAAACGTGAATCCCGTTTATGACAGAAAACAGTTCGAGGTTTTTGCCGAATGTATATTAAACACAAATTTGGCAAATACTTTTATTGCATTATTTGAAATTTTAAGGGGACGAAAAAATGGAAAAGCATCCAATTGAAAACATACTTGCATCTACTATGGAAAGCTTAAATAAAATGATAGACGTGGACAAGGTGATCGGCAATGCGGTTATAGCACCAAACGGGGCAACAATTATTCCCGTATCCCAGGTTTCCTTCGGGTTCGCGTCGGGGGGCGGGGAGTATGAGTTTCCGCAAAGCAAGCAGGAGGGCTTTCCCTTTGCAGGCGGAAGCGGTGCAGGTGTTTCCGTTAAGCCAAGCGGATTTTTAGTTATTTCGGGAGAAACCATAAGATTTTTACCGATTCAAAAAAATAACAGCTGTGATAAGCTTATAGACCTTGTACCACAGGTTATAGACCAAATAAAAAACGCTTCAAAGGAAGAAGATACCGCGTTTGAATAAAGCAATACTGCGAATAATAGAGTCAAGTAATTGATTCTATTTTTATTTTTGGAGGAAGTATGAAAAAAATATTCGCATGCTTGCTTTTGTTGACGGTTTCGTTGTTGCCCATAAAAGCACTGGCATATTCGGCTAACGCTTACGCGGTAATTGAACAGTCAACGGGGCGGGTGCTTAACGCGTTTAACGCAAACAAACGCATGACCATGGCAAGCACTACAAAGGTTATGACGGCAATAATCGTTATTGAAAATCTCGATTTGGACGAGGAATACGATATTCCCCATGAGGCTGTGGGAATAAGCGGCTCGTCAATCTATTTGAAAAAGGGAGAAAGACTCACCGGCAGAGAGCTTTTGTACGGTCTTATGCTGGCTTCGGGGAATGATGCCGCATATGCACTTGCCTATTTAACAAGCGGAACAAAGGAAGCTTTTGTGGATTTAATGAACAAAAAGGCAGTTTTGATGGGCCTTGAGAACACGCGGTTTTCCGACCCCTGCGGACTTGCGAGCAAAAATCATTATACAACGGCATTGGAACTGGCACGCATTTGTGCCTATGCGTTAAACCTGCCTTTGTTTAAAGAGGTTGTGTCAACACAGAACTTTAAAATCAGAGGCGCTGACGGCACAACGAGATATTTGCATAACAAGAATAGAATTTTAGGGGAGATGCAAGGCGGCGACGGTATCAAAACGGGCTATACCTCGGCGGCAGGCAGATGTCTTTGCGCTTCGGCAACCCGCGGCGGAATGCAGTTGATTTCCGTAGTGCTCAACGACGGCAATTGGTTTGCCGATTCAAAGGCGCTTTTGGAAAAGGCGTTCAGCGAGTATTCAATGGTACAGCTTGCGGAAAAAAATAAAATTGTTTCTTTTTGCAATATTTTTAACGGAAAAAGCGAAAAGTGTGATATAATATATCGTAGCAGTATATATTACCCCTTGAAAAAGGACGAAAAGGTGCTTCAAAAGAACGATTTTGTAACAGCGAAGGAAGCTCCGATTTTAAAAAACGAAACTGCTGGCTTTGTCGGATTTTATTTGAACGGCAAGGAAATCTTAAAGACAGAGTGCGTTTATGCACAAAGCGTAGGCAGAAAAAATGCTTTGTTCGGAGGATAAATATGAGATTACAAAAATACATGGCAGATTGCGGTGTAGCTTCACGCCGAGCTTGCGAACAGTTGATTTTGGAAGGCAGAGTGGCAGTTAACGGCAGTGTTACAACTGTTTTAGGCACAAAGGTTGAAGAAGAGGACGTAGTTACCTTTGACGGCAAGAAAATTAAACCTTCAAGCAAGAAGGTTTACATAATGCTCAATAAGCCCGTGGGAGTTGTAAGTACCGCAAGCGACCCTGAGGGCAGAACCACCGTAGTTGAACTGGTAGATGCAAAAACAAGATTATATCCTGTAGGTAGGCTTGACTATAATACGCAAGGTCTTATTTTGCTTGTTAACGACGGCGATGCGGCATATCATTTAACGCATCCCAAATTTGAAATTGAAAAGGAATACGTGGCAGTTATTGCAGGGGAGATTTCAAGGCAAGAGGTATTAAAGCTCCAAGGGGGCGTTGTCATTGACGGCATTAAAACTGCTCCTGCCAAAGTAACCGTTACGGAGATTACCGAGCATACAACGTCACTTTCCGTAACCATACACGAAGGCAGAAACCGCCAGGTACGCAAAATGTTTGAAGCAGTAGGCAAAAAGGTACTGCACCTTACCCGTATCCGTCACGGCGAACTTAATTTAGGTAATCTTAAACCTGGTGAATGGCGAAATTTAACCAGCAAAGAGGTTAAATATTTGGAAGATTTAAAATAGTTATATAAATATATTAAAAACATATAAAAAACGTTTGCCAAATTAGGTGCTTTCGTGTTATTATAAAGTGCAGTAATTTGGAATTAAATGTATTTAGTGCAAGTAAAAAATATTGTGGAGAGGCTAGAAATGGTCGCACATAACAACAAAATTTTAGTATTGCATCAGGAAAAGACAAAAGGTAGATGCTTTTGCAAATGCCTTGATTTATTATTTAAAAAATACACAGCGGCGTTATTGCGTTAAGTAATGGCGTTACTGTGTTTTTTGTTTTTAATTTTACAGTTGATGTGTGAGGTGAAAGTATGAATTTAAATTTACAACTGTTAACTATACCCGGTGAAAAGGAAATACTTACGGTAAACGATTCCTTGATGGTAATGGTAACGGGCCTTGTGGTAGTTTTTGCGGTGCTTGCCTTACTTGTTGCAGTAGTTGAAGTATTGCATTTTGTGTTAAAGGACAGAAAGCAAACTGAAGAAGCTGATGCAGTCGCACCTGCAAAGAGTACTGAAGCAGAACAAAGGATTTCTGCAGGCATTATGGCAGAGGTGCCCGAAGCACAGGACGCGGCAGGCGACAGCGAGTTTATCGCGGCAATTTCTGCGGCAATTTCCGTTGTAACAGGAAAGCCTAACGGAACGTTTAAAATCAAATCAATCAAAAAAGGTTAATTAAAGTTATTTAAGGAGAAATGAAAATGCGCAAATTTAATGTTAACGTAAACGGAAAAATTTATGTAGTAGAAATTGAAGAAACAGGTGCAGCAGCACCTATTGCAGAAGCACCTGCGGCAGCACCCGCGCCCGCAGCACCTGCACCCACAGCAGCACCCGCACCTGCAGCGGCTCCCGTTAGCGGTGGCAAGGTAAACATTACCGCACCTATGCCGGGCACTGTTTTAGATGTAAAGGTAAGCGTTGGCGCAAGCGTAAAGGCAGGCGACGTTATTTGCATTTTAGAGGCTATGAAGATGGAGAACGAAATCGTTGCTTCTCAGGATGGCGTTATTACAAGCGTTGCAACAAAGGGCTCAACGGTAAATACAGGCGATATTCTTGCTTCAATGGAATAATCGGAGGCAAAAAGAATGAATTTTGTTACTCTTTCGGCTAATTCCATCGACTTTGTTGATACGCTCAACACCTTGTGGATGGAAAGCGGCATTTATAACATTTTTACCAACTTTTTAGGTTCGGGCTGGCAAACACTCGTAATGATTTTGATTGCCTGCGTGCTTTTGTACTTTGCTATCGGCAGAGGCTTTGAACCGCTGTTGCTTGTACCCATTGCAACTGGTATGTTGCTTTCAAACGTTGGCGGTTTTGAAATTTTTAACAGCGAGTGTTTTGCAGAAGGTCACATTAACTGGGAGTGCTTTAACGGTGTTGGTTGGACTAACGCTGAAGGTGAACTTATAAAAGCAGGCCTGTTTGACTACTTGTACTTAGGTGTTAAGCTTGGTATTTATCCTTGCCTTATCTTTATGGGCATTGGCGCTATGACTGATTTCAGTCCTTTAATTGCTAACCCCAAGAGCCTTCTGTTAGGCGCGGCGGCTCAGCTTGGCATCTTCGTTACCTTTATTTTGTCGGGTGTGTTTGGGTTTACCGGTCCGGAAGCTGCAAGTATCGGCATTATCGGCGGTGCTGACGGTCCTACGGCTATTTTAGTTACATCTAAATTAGCTCCTCATCTTTTAGCGGCTATTGCAGTTGCGGCATATTCTTATATGGCTCTTGTGCCTATTATTCAGCCGCCTATTATGCGTGCTCTTACTACTAAAAAAGAACGTGAAATCGTAATGGAACAGCTTCGCCCTGTTTCACAGCGTGAGCTTGTTATTTTCCCCATTGCGACTGCGGCTATTATCATTTTGCTTTTGCCCTCAACTGCTCCCTTAATCGGCAGCCTTATGTTCGGTAACCTTTTAAGAGTTTGCGGCGTTACCGAGCGTTTAAGCAAAACCGTTCAAAACGAGCTTATCAACATCGTTACCATTTTCTTGGGTATAACGGTTGGCGCCACTGCAACAGGCGAAAGTTTCCTGAACTCACAGACAGTTTTGATTATTCTTATGGGCTTATTTGCTTTCTGTTTAGGTACGGCAGGCGGTGTGCTTTTAGGCAAGCTTATGTGCGTGCTTACAGGCGGCAAAATTAATCCTCTTATCGGTTCTGCGGGTGTTTCTGCAGTTCCTATGGCGGCTCGCGTTGCTCAGAAGGAAGGTCAAAAGGCTAACCCCAAGAATTTCCTTTTAATGCACGCTATGGGTCCCAACGTTGCAGGTGTTATAGGTTCTGCTGTTGCGGCAGGCGTACTTCTTGCAATTTACGGTTAATGGAGGTTTTTATGGGAAAGGTTTTAATTACAGATACTATCTTGCGTGATGCTCATCAGTCACAAGCGGCTACAAGAATGCGCATTGAAGAAATGCTCCCTGCTTGCGAAGCTCTTGACAGCGTTGGATATTATTCTTTAGAAGCGTGGGGCGGTGCAACCTTTGATTCCTGCTTGCGCTTTTTAAACGAAGACCCTTGGGATAGGCTCAGAGCACTTCGCAAGGCTCTTCCTAACACAAAATTACAGATGCTTCTTCGTGGACAGAATATTTTAGGCTACCGTCATTATGCTGATGATGTAGTTGATAAGTTCGTTCAAAAGAGCATTGAAAACGGTATTGATATTATCCGTATTTTCGATGCGCTTAACGACCTGCGCAATATGGAGCAGGCGGCAAAGAGCGTTAAAAAGTACGGCGGTATTTTGGAGCTTGCCATGAGCTATACCACAAGCCCCGTGCATAATACCGATTACTTTGTTGACCTTGCAAAGCAAATGGAGCAAATGGGTGCGGACAATATTTGTATTAAAGATATGGCGAACCTTTTGTTGCCCTATGACGCATACGAGCTTGTTTCAAAGCTTAAAAAGGCTGTTAAATGCCCTATTCACTTGCATACACACAATACAAGCGGTATCGGTGATATGACCATTTTAAAGGCTATCGAAGCAGGTGCGGATATTGTAGATACAGCACTTTCACCTCTTGCTAACGGCACAAGTCAGCCTACAACCGAATCTTTGGTTGCAACACTTGCAGGCACAGAATATGATACGGGTCTTGAACTTGACAAGCTTGTCAAAGCAAGCGAGCATTTTAAGACTGTTGCTAACAGACTGAAAAATGACAAAATTCTTGATCCCAAGGTTTTGGCAGTTAATATTAACACGTTGCTTTATCAGGTACCCGGAGGTATGTTCTCCAACCTTCTTTCACAGCTTAAGGAAGCGGGCAAGGAGGATAAGCTTCAGGAGTGCTTGAACGAGGTGCCCGAAGTTCGTAAAGATTTCGGATATCCGCCACTTGTTACACCTACAAGCCAAATCGTAGGTACGCAAGCTGTTTTGAACGTGCTTTGCGGTGAAAGATACAAGATGGTTACTAAAGAGTCCAAGGGCTTACTTGCAGGCGAATACGGTCAGCTTCCTGCACCTGTTAATGAAGAGGTGCGCAAAAAATGCATTGGTGATACTCCCGTTATTTCAGGCAGACCTGCAGATGCACTTAAACCTGAACTTGATACCTTAAAGGAAGAAATCAAGGATTATATGATTCAAGAGGAAGACGTGCTTTCCTATGCACTTTTTCCCCAGGTTGCTATGAATTTCTTTAAAAAGAGAAAAGAGGCAGCTGCAGGCGACCTTGATATTAACGTAAGCGTTTCTGAAATACTTTAAGAATAAATTAAAGGAATTTGTTTAATGAACACCGATTTTTTTGCAAAGCAGGACCTTGCCTTTGACAAGCTGAGCAAGGGGCAAAAGTTAATAGCAAAATATATTGCGGAAAATTACGATAAAGCCGCCTTTGCAACTGCGGAAAAATTGGGTAGTGAGGTAGGCGTAAGCGAATCTACGGTGGTTCGCTTTGCCAATGCCTTAGGCTATTCGGGCTATCCCGAAATGCAAAAGGAACTTCAGGAAACTCTTCGCACCAAACTTACGGGAACTCAAAGAATGGAGCTCGCGGGGACGCTTTCTAAAAAGGAGCTTCTTGAAAAGGTTTTAAAAACCGATGCGGACAATATTAAAAACACTCTTAATGAAATTGATACCGATGCTTTTGAAAAAACGGTAAAAACCATAATCGGTGCAAAGCGCGTGTACGTAATGGGTGTGCGCTCTGCACAAATTATTGCGCATATGTTAGGCTATTATCTTGATTTGATTTTAGACGACGTGCGCATCGTAGCCTCTTCAGGCGATAATATGGAACAGCTTATTCATATCAGTAAGGACGATGTTTTTATCGGTATAAGCTTTCCAAGGTACTCAAAGCGAACTGTTGATGCGATGGCCTTTGCTAAGTCGCATGGAGCAATGTGCATTGGTCTAACCGATAGCGATTATTCTCCTTTAAGCGAGCTTTCGGATATAAAAATGGCAGTTCAATGCAATACTGTTTCCTTTGTTGATTCCCTTGTAGCGCCACTTAGCGTAGTAAACGCGCTTCTTGCGGTAATCAGCCAGGAAAAGAAAGAAGATTTTTCAGATACGTTAAGTGAAATGGAAGGTATCTGGAATAAAAATAACTTTTATGCAGCAAAAAAATAAAAAAATTTACGTTTGCGGCGGTGGACCCGCAGGAATGATTGCTGCAGGGCAGGCGGCGCAAAAAGGCTATGACGTGGTCTTGCTTGAAAAAAATGAAAAGCTCGGCAAAAAGCTTTTTATTACGGGCAAGGGTAGATGTAATTTAACAAACGCCTGCGATATTGAAGATTTTTTTGAAAATATTGCGCATAATTCAAGCTTCTGCTATTCGGCAGTATATTCTTTTACTCCCGAAACTTTTATGGAGCTTATAGAAAATAACGGTACACCATTAAAGGTTGAGCGCGGAAACAGAGTTTTCCCCGTAAGCGATAAATCAAGTGACGTTATTAAAGCTCTTGAAAGATATATAAAAGACTTAGGTGTCAAGGTTCTTTTAAAAACGGAGCTTGAAGATATCTTTGTTAGCGATAACAAAGTTACAGGCATAAAATATAACGGAAAAACATATTCTTGTGACGGTTTAATTCTTGCTCTTGGTGGCGGTTCGTACGTTTCCACAGGCTCCGATGGGGTGTGGCAGAAGAAAATTCAGCAGTTAGGGCATAAAGTTGAGCCGTTGACTCCTGCGCTTATTCCCCTTGCTTCAAGTGAAGCGTGGGTGCGCTCGTTGCAGGGGCTTTCCCTTAAAAACGTTACGTTAAAAGCCGAATATAACGGGAAAAAGATTTTTAACGAGCTGGGCGAAATGCTTTTTACCCACTTTGGCATTTCGGGCCCGTTGGTGCTCACTTTAAGCAGTAAGCTTAATAATCCCGACTATTCAAAATTAACCGTAAGCGTTGATTTAAAGCCCGGCTTAACAAAGGAACAATTAGATGCACGCATTTTGCGGGATTTTAATGAGTGCGGAAACAAAGCACTTAAAAATGCCTGCGCAAAGCTGTTGCCTTCAAGGCTTATTACTGCGGTGCTCTTTAAGGCAGAGCTTGATGAAAACGAAACGATAAGTCATTTCACCCAAGAAAAACGCCAAAAGCTTGTACAAACCTTAAAATCGCTTCCTATTGAAATTGACGGTATGCGTCCTTTAAACGAGGCGATTGTTACCCGCGGCGGAGTAAACGTAAAGGAAATTGACCCATCTACTATGGAAAGTAAGTTAATCAGCGGGTTGTTCTTTGCGGGGGAAATGATTGATATAGATGCCTTTACGGGCGGATTTAATATTCAGCTTGCTGTATCTACGGGATATTTAGCAGGTAATAATTGTTAGGAGAAGCTTTATGAAAATTGCACTTGACGGACCTGCCGGTGCAGGTAAAAGCACAGTAGCAAAGGCTATAGCAAAACAACTTAACATTATGTATCTTGATACCGGCGCTATGTATCGCGGGGTGGCACTTTATATGCTTAATAACGGCATATTGGTGTGCGAGCAGGATAAGGTAAAAGAAGCCCTTGAAAAAATTGATTTTGATGTGCGCTATGAAAATGGCGTTCAAAAAATCTATCTTGAAGGGGAAGACGTTTCTTTAAAAATCAGAGAAAACAGAGTTTCTGCCGCAGCTTCGGACTTTTCTGCGCTTCAGCCGGTACGCGAATTTTTAGTTAGAATGCAGCAAGAGGTTGCAAGAAAAAACGATTGTATTTTAGACGGCAGAGATATTGGCACGTGTGTGCTTCCCGATGCAGATTTTAAGTTTTATTTAACAGCAGATTCTTATGAACGCGCTGTTCGCAGAGCAAAAGAATTAGCCGAAAAAGGCGAGATAGTTGACGTTAAGAAGATTCAGGCAGAAATCGAGCAGAGAGATTATAATGATTCCCACCGAGAATTTTCGCCTTTAAGGCAGGCGGAAGACGCTCTTTTGATAGATAGCACCAATATGACCGCTAATGAAGTGGAAGAATATATTATCAACGTAATTAAAGAAGGTAAGTGAGTTGCTGTATAAGTTTGCCCGTGTTATATTAAAATTTGTGTTTTTTGTGTTTTCAAAAACCGAGATAGTGGGGAAAGAGAATTTAATAAGCGGAAACGTTTTGTATATTTGCAACCATCAGAGTATGTCAGATGCGTTTATCAACTTTTTCGTTTTGCCGGAAAACACGTATTTTATGGCTAAAAAAGAGCTTTTTCAAAACGCGCTTTTTAAAGCTGTGTTGAGTCGCGTAAAGGTTTTTTCTATAGACAGAAAAAAACTTGATTTGAAAAGTATAAAATTTGCGTGTCAAGTCCTTGATGAAGGCAAAAATTTGTGTATTTTTCCTCAGGGCACGCGCAAAAAGGAAGCTGTTGTTTCATTAAACGATATGCATGCAGGCATCGGTATGATTGCTTTAAAGAGTAAAAGCAGAGTTGTGCCACTTATGTTTTGTAAAAAGCCGGGCTTGTTCAGAAAAAACAAGCTTATAATAGGCAAAGAGATAGATTTTTCGGATTTGAAAGAAAAAAAGTTGAATTCTGCTGTTCAAAGCGAGTTTGTTGAACGGGCTACACAAAAAATGAACGAGCTTTTACAGGTGAAAAAATGAAATTTATAATTGCAAAAAGCGCCGGGTTTTGTTTTGGCGTAAAAAAAGCAGTCGATACTGTTGAAGAAAATATGCCTAAATTTTCTAACCTCTACACTTTGGGCGAAATTATACATAATCCCCAGGTTGTAAGCAGGTTTAAGGAAAGCGGAGTTTATCCCGTAAAAAGTGTTTCCGAGGTTGAAAAGGGTGCAATAATCATTCGTTCGCACGGCGCGCCTAAGGCAGAAATTGATGCTTTTAAGGAAAAAGGCCTTGAAATTATTGATGCAACCTGCCCTTTTGTAAGAAGAATTCAAAAAATTGTTCAAATAGCTTTGCTAAATAATCAATTTATTGTTATAATAGGCGAGGAGAGTCATCCCGAGGTTATCGGCATAAATGGTCACTGTGAAAATTCGGGAATAGTTGTAAATAGTTGTTTAGAGGCGGAACAGCTACCTGAAACCGATAAAGAACTGTGCGTTGTGGCACAGACCACTACAAGACGCGATTTGTTTGATGGCGTTATAGCCGTTTTAAACGAAAAATATAAAAACAACAAAATAAATGTGTTTGATACCATTTGCGATGCCACGGCACAGCGCCAAAGCGAAGCTATGGAAATTGCTCAAAAGGCTGATGTTATGCTGGTTATAGGCGGCAGGCAAAGTTCAAACACCGCAAAGTTGGTAAAAATCTGCCAGGAAAAATGTTTTAGGACCTATGCAGTTGAAAACACTGATGATGTTTCAGCTATTAAAATACATAAAAACGATATCATAGGTGTAACCGCCGGTGCTTCCACCCCGGATTGGTTAATAAAGGAGGTTGTGGAGAAAATGAGCGAAAATGAAATTTTTGCAGAAAATCTTAGTTTTGAAGAGGAAATGAACAAGACTTTCGTAAAAATCCGTCCCGGACAGGTACTTACGGGTAAGGTAATCTACGTTAAAAATGATGAGGTTAGCGTAGATATCGGCTATAAAGCTGATGGTATAATCACTAAAGAGGAATTGACAGCCTCCGGAAATGAAGAACCCAAGAGCATTTTTAAAGAGGGCGACGAGATTGAAGTTGAAGTTGTAAAAATTAACGACGGTAACGGAAACGTTGTTCTTTCAAGAAAGAAAATCCTTTCTCGCCTTGAGGCTGATAAAACAATCGCTGCAATTTCAAACGGTGAAATTTTTGAAGTTACAGTTCAGGAAGCGGTAAAAGGCGGTCTTATTGCCGATTATGACGGCGTTAGAGTATTTATTCCCCGTTCACAGATAAGAGCAAACGGTTTTGCAAAGGACGTTGACCGTTATGTTGGTCAAACATTACGCGTACGTGCTATTGATATTGATGCAAAGCATCGCAAGGTTGTTGCTACCCACGGCGCAATTATTGCTGAGGAGCGCGCTGAAGCTTTGGATGCCGCCTGGGCAAAGCTTGAGGAAGGCGCTACCGTAAAGGGTGTTGTTCGCAGACTTACTAACTTTGGCGCATTCGTTGACCTTGGCGGTGTTGACGGTCTTGTGCACATCGGTGACATTGCTTGGTACCGTATCAATAAGCCTGAAGACGTGCTTCAAATCAATCAGGAAATTGAAGTTGTTATTCTTTCACTTGACAGAGAAAACAACCGTATTTCGTTAGGCTACAAGCAGCTTCAGCCAAAACCCTGGGATACTGCGGCTGACAGATATGCTGTTGACACTGTTGTAAAGGGTAAGGTAGTTAGAATTACAACCTTCGGCGCATTCGTTGCACTTGAGCCCGGTATTGACGGTCTTGTACATATTTCCGAGGTTTCCAACAAGTTCATCGCTAAGGTTGAAGAAGCCGTTAAGGTTGGCGATGAAATCGAAGCTTTGGTTCTTGACGTAAACGTTGAAGAAAAGCGCATCAGCCTTTCAATTAAGGCTCTTCTTCCCGAAGAAGAGGCTGAAGAAGCTGAAGAAGCAACTGAAGAGGTAGCTGAAGATGCTGTTGAAGCAGCAGAAGAGGCTACCGAAGCATAATCAAATAAAATGTTAAAATAAAAAGCAGGTGTAAAAAAACACCTGCTTTTTTTGTGATTTTAAAAGAAAAATATCAAAATTCTATTTAATGTAGCGGAATTTCTATCATCTGTTTAAAGGTGCATTTTACCATTTGTAAACAGCTTTGCAAAGGCTGAAAAACACAGTAAAAATTAAGCTTAGAATATAGTATATTTTATTTAATATTTTATATGTATACACTAAAAATCAATTGACAAAAGACGCCAAAAATGATAAACTTAACAAGGTAACGAAAAGGTCTGTTTTCGTTGCCTTAAAAATAAATCTTTAAAAGACGGTACAGAGATATCGGTAAGGTTTTTTATATACTTTGATAATACAGCAAGGCTGTATGTTTTTGTGTGTAGTCTTGCCGATGTGCAAGGCTTCTTTTTTTAAGAAAGGATAACGATATGGCTGAATTGTTAAAAGCAAAAATGATAGGGCTTGACCATAACACCAAGGCATTAGTATCCTCTCTTTTAAAGGATCAGCAATTTTCAAAATTTAATACGGATAAGTATTCCATTTTTCCCGGCTTTTGTGATGTGCATGTGCATTTTCGCGAGCCGGGTTTTTCATATAAGGAAACCATAAAAACAGGCTCTCTTGCGGCGGCACACGGCGGATACACGTCCGTTTGCACAATGCCGAATCTCAACCCCGTTCCCGACAGCGTGGAGAATATTAAAATTCAGCAAGATATAATTGATAAAGATGCTTGCATAAACGTTTATCCTTATGCTTCAATCACAAAACGTCAGGCAGGGGAAGAACTTGTAGATTTTCAAAGCCTTAAAAATTTAGCAATAGGCTTTTCTGATGATGGCAGAGGCGTTCAGAGTGAAGAAATGATGCTTAATGCTATGGAGCAGGCTAAAAAGGCAAACAAAATGATTGTTGCCCATTGCGAAGATAATTCTCTCTTGCACGGCGGATACATTCATTTAGGTGAATATGCAAAGGCTCACGGGCATAGGGGAATATGCTCGGAAAGCGAGTACAAGCAAATTGAAAGAGATTTACGCTTGGTAGAAAAAACGGGCTGCGCTTATCACGTGTGCCATGTTTCTGCAAAGGAAAGTGTGGAACTTATTCGCCAAGCTAAAAAGCGCGGCGTAAACGTTACTTGTGAAACGGGACCGCACTACTTGGTGCTTGACGATAATGATTTGCAAGAAGAAGGGCGTTTTAAAATGAATCCGCCGCTTCGAAGTAAAGCAGACAGATTAGCCCTTATTGAAGGCATAAAAGACGGCACTATTGATATGATTGCCACCGATCACGCGCCCCACTCTTTAGAAGAAAAGTCAAAAGGTCTTGAAAAAAGCGCCTTTGGCATTGTAGGTCTTGAAACGGCGTTTGGTGTAATGTATACGCACTTGGTTAAAACGGGTATCATTAGCCTTGAAAGATTAATTAACTTGCTTTCGGTAAATCCAAGAAAACGCTTTAACATTAAAGATACAAACAGTTTCAGCATTTGGGATTTAAACGAAAGATACGTTGTTGATACAAATGATTTCTTGTCTTTGGGCAAGGCGACGCCCTTTGAAAACTGCGAGCTTTCAGGAAAGTGTAAGCTTACGGTATGCGGCGGCAAAATTGTTTACGAACTTTAATTTTATTTATATATTCGGAGGTTACTATGGCAAAGAGAACAGACATTAAAAAGGTTCTTATTATAGGTTCAGGACCTATTGTTATTGGACAGGCGGCTGAGTTTGACTATGCGGGAACGCAAGCTTGCTTAGCTCTTAAAGAAGAGGGCTACGAGGTAGTGCTTTGTAACTCAAACCCTGCTACTATTATGACGGATACTACTATCGCTGATAAGGTTTATATGGAACCTTTAACCTTAGAGTACGTTGCGAAAATTTTGCGCTATGAGCGACCCGATGCCATTGTCCCCGGTATTGGTGGACAAACAGGCTTAAACCTTGCAATGCAACTTGAGAAAAAGGGCGTTTTAAAGGAATGTGACGTTGAGCTTTTGGGAACAAGCAGTGAAAGTATTGAGCGCGCTGAAGACAGAGAACTTTTTAAAGAGCTTTGCCAGTCCATTGGCGAGCCTACCATTCCTTCAGAAATTACGTACAGCCTTGATGAAGCAAAGGAAGCAGCAAAGAGAATAGGTTACCCCGTTGTTCTTCGTCCTGCATTTACTTTAGGCGGTACAGGCGGCGGCTTTGCTTACAATGAAGCCGAGCTTATTGAAGTTGGAACTAACGCCTTTAAGCTTTCACCCGTACATCAGGTTTTAATTGAAAAGAGCGTTAAAGGCTATAAAGAAATTGAATTTGAAGTTATGCGTGACTCTTATGATAACGCCATAACAATCTGCGGTATGGAAAATATCGACCCCGTTGGCGTTCATACAGGTGACTCTATCGTAGTTGCGCCTATTATGACTCTTAGCGAGCACGATAAAAAAATGCTTAACGATAGCGCTATTAAGCTTATCAGAGAGCTTAAAATCGCAGGCGGCTGTAACGTTCAGTTTGCCCTTAATCCTGAAACAAGTGAATACTACTTAATCGAGGTTAACCCAAGAGTTTCCCGTTCATCAGCTTTAGCATCAAAAGCAAGCGGATATCCTATAGCCCGTGTTACTGCTAAAATTGCCGTAGGTATGTCGTTAGAAGATATTGCTATTGCTAATACCAATGCGGCATTTGAACCAAGTCTTGATTACGTTATTGCAAAATTACCTCGTTTCCCCTTTGATAAATTTGCAACAGCAAAAAATACTCTTGGCACACAGATGAAAGCAACCGGTGAAGTTATGGGTATCGGTTCAAGCTTAGAAGAATGTTTGCTTAAATCCGTTCGCTCTCTTGAAATCGGCGCTTGCCATTTCCATCTGCCTAAATTCGATAATATGACAATCGAGCAGTTGTTTGATTATATCAAAGAGTTTAAGGACGACAACATTTTTGCCATTACACAGCTTATTCGCAAGGGAGTTTCTTTAGACGAGCTGCATAAGGCAACAATGATTACAACCTATTTCCTTGAAGCAATTAAAAATATTGTTGAAATGGAAGAGAAAATAAAAGCCTCAAAGGATTTAGAAACCTTAAAGGCAGCTAAAAAAATGGGCTTTAGCGATAAGTTTATTGCAAAGCTTTGGTCAGTTAGTGAGCTTGACGTATTTAATATGCGTAAAGAGCACAATATTTTCCCCGTATTTAAAATGGTTGACACTTGCCACACTAACGCATATATTCCTTACTTCTATTCTTCATACACGGGCGAAAACGCCTCAAGAATTACCGATAAAAAGAAAATCGTGGTGCTTGGCGCAGGGCCTATCCGTATCGGTCAGGGTGTTGAGTTTGACTATTCAACCGTTCACGCTGTTACAACAATCAAAAATACAGGTTACGAAGCAATAATTATAAACAACAACCCCGAAACCGTTTCTACAGATTACACCACTGCGGATAAGCTTTATTTCGAGCCTTTAACAGCAGAAGACGTAATGAATATAATCGAGTTTGAAAAGCCCGAAGGCGTTATCGCTTCCTTGGGTGGACAAACCGCCATTAACCTTGCAGAGCCCTTGATGGAACGCGGAGTTAAAATTATCGGTACTGACTGTGCCGCTATTGAACGCGCTGAAAACAGAGATAGCTTTGAAAAGGTTTTAGAGGAGCTTAATATTCCTCAACCCCAAGGCAGAGCCGTTACAAAGATTGAAGACGGTATTGCCGCGGCAAAGGAAATCGGCTATCCCGTGCTTGTTCGTCCCAGCTTTGTTTTAGGCGGAAGAGCAATGCAGATAGTTGCTAACGAAAGTCAGCTTCGCCATTACCTTAAAACTGCGGTAGAAATCGACGAAGACAGACCCGTTCTTGTAGATAAGTACATTCAAGGTAAAGAGGTAGAAATTGACGCTATTTGCGACGGTAAGGACGTGTTCGTTCCCGGTATTATGGAGCTTGTTGAGCGCACGGGTATCCACAGCGGTGACTCCATAAGCGTTTATCCCACCTTTAGCATCTCCGATAAGGTAAAGGGCTTGATTTTGCAGTACGCCAAAAAGCTCGGCTTAGGCATTGGAATAATCGGCTTGTTCAATATTCAATTTATCGTTGAAAAAAACGATAATGTATTTATTATTGAGGTTAACCCCCGTTCGTCAAGAACAGTGCCCTTCTTATCAAAGGCAACGGGCTACAGCTTGGCTGATATAGCTACTGAAGTTATTATGGGTAAATCCTTAAAGGAACAGGGCATTTTTGACATCTATCCTAAAGAGAAGAACCGTTGGTACGTAAAGGTTCCCGTATTCTCCTTTAATAAGATTCGCGGTCTTGATGCTTACCTTTCACCTGAAATGAAATCAACCGGCGAAGCTATCGGATATGACGATAAGCTTAACCGCGCGCTTTATAAGGCGCTTCAGGCATCGGGCATGCACCTTCAAAACTACGGTACCGTATTTGCTACTATTGCCGATAAGGATAAGGAAGAAGCACTTCCTTTAATTCGCAGGTTCTATAATTTAGGCTTCAATATTCAAGCCACAATCGGAACTGCAAAATTCTTAAAGAGCAACGGTATTAATACTCACGTTCTTCACAAAATCAGCGAGGATCCCGATGAGATTCCTGATGCACTCCGTCAAGGCCATATTGCTTACGTTCTCAATACAAAGGATATTGACTCCGTCGGCGAAGCGAGCGACGGTTATGAAATCAGATGCTTTGCAACCGATAACAACGTAACAATATTTACCGCCCTTGATACTGTTAGAGTTTTGCTTGACGTTTTAGAAGAAACAACTCTTACAATTTCAACAATTGATGCTTAATGTTTATAAAGGTCGCTTTTTAGTGGCCTTTATAAAAACAAAAAGAAAAATATAGGTGAAAAATGAAACAAGGTTTGTTTGAAATATGCCAAAATATTCCTTTAACAGAAAACGTTTTTAAAATGGTGTTGAAGGGTGATACAAGCGATATTACTGCTTCAGGTCAGTTTGTAAATATTAAGCTTGACGGATTATATTTGCGTCGCCCCATTTCTGTTTGTGATTGTAATGATAATGAGCTTACAATCATTTACAAGGCGGTAGGTAAAGGAACAGAATATATGAGCAAGCTTAAAGAGGGTACATTGGACGTGCTTACGGGGCTCGGCAACGGCTACGATTTAAGCGTATCGGGAGATAAGCCCCTGCTTCTTGGCGGAGGCGTAGGTGTTCCCCCTATGTATATGCTGGCAAAGGAACTTATTAAACAAGGCAAAAGCGTAACGGTTGTTTTAGGCTTTAACAGCGCATCAGA
Organism: Clostridia bacterium; assembly: GCA_045594045.1. GTDB lineage: Bacteria > Bacillota > Clostridia > Christensenellales > QALW01 > UMGS1322. The sequence continues at coordinate 42,781 of JAZNXV010000022.1, read as the reverse complement.
GGTTTTCTATAAAGACGAATTTGAAAAATTAGGCGCAAAGGTGCTTATAACTACCGTTGACGGCACTATGGGCATTAAAGGCTTTGTTACTGATGCTATGAAGGATATTGATTACACGTATTTTTATTGTTGCGGACCTGAACCAATGCTTAAAGCAGTATATAAAACGAGTGTAACAAGCGGTCAGTTCAGCTTTGAAGAACGCATGGGTTGTGGCTTTGGCGCCTGTATGGGCTGCTCGTGCAAGACCGTTACGGGATATAAGCGTATTTGCAAAGACGGTCCCGTGCTTGTAAAGGAGGAAATTTTATGGGAAAATTAAGTGTAAACCTTTGCGGAATTGAACTTGATAATCCCGTAATTCCCGCAAGCGGTACGTTCGGATACGGTTACGAATTTGCAGAGCTTTTTGATATAAACGTTTTAGGTACGTTTTCTTTTAAGGGTACTACCCGCGACGCGCGCTTTGGCAATCCAACACCGAGAATAGCGGAATGCACGGCAGGTATGATAAATGCGGTAGGCCTGCAAAACCCCGGTGTTGAAAACGTTATTGCAAATGAACTGCCCAAACTTAAAAAATGCTTTAACAAAAAGGTTATGGCGAACGTAAGCGGATTTTCTATTGAAGATTACGCATACACTTGCGAAAAGTTAGATGCCTGTGAGCAGGTAGGCTGGCTTGAGGTTAACGTAAGTTGTCCTAACGTGCACGGTGGCGGTATGAGCTTCGGCACGTCACCCGAAGCCGCGGCAGAGGTTACAAAAGCAGTTAAAAAGGTTACCACAAAGCCCGTAATATTAAAGCTTTCGCCAAACGTAACGGATATCGTTTCAATCGCCAAGGCTTGTGAGGATGCCGGGGCAGACGGTATAAGTTTAATAAATACGCTTTTAGGTATGCGTATAGATTTAAAAACTAAAAAGCCTGTTATAAAAAACAAAATGGGCGGATTTTCAGGCAGTGCTATTTTTCCTGTAGCTGTAAGAATGGTTTATCAGGTAGCAAATGCCGTAAAAGTACCTGTTATAGGTATGGGCGGCGTAACAACTGCTGAAGACGTTGTTGAAATGATGCTTGCAGGGGCAACGGCAGTAGAAGTAGGTGCCGCAAATCTTGTTGAACCCTTCGCGTGCAAAAATATTATCGAAGAATTGCCACGCGTTATGGAAAAATATAAAATCGAAAAATTATCTGATATTATCGGAGGTGCGCTTTAATGGGTAAGGACGTTATTATTGCTTGCGATTTTGCAAGCGCAGAAAAAACCTTTGAATTTTTAGATTTGTTTAAAGGGAAAAAACCTTTTGTAAAAATCGGTATGGAGCTTTTTTATGCAGAAGGACCCAGCATTGTAAAAGAAATTAAAAATCGCGGTCACAAGATATTTCTTGATTTAAAGCTTCACGATATTCCTAACACAGTTAAAAAGTCAATGGCAGTGCTTTCTCATCTTGATGTTGATATGACAAATCTTCATGCATCAGGCACAGTTAATATGATGAAAGCCGCTATCGAAGGCTTAACAAGGGAAGATGGAACTCGTCCTATTTTAATTGCGGTAACACAGCTTACTTCTACTGACCAAGAAAGTATGGAAAAAGATTTGCTTATTGAAAAGCCTATTCAGGAAGTTGTTATGCACTATGCAAAAAATGCTCTTTCTGCAGGGCTTGACGGTGTTGTTTGCTCACCTCAGGAAGCTGAAAAAGTACATTCTGCTTGCGGTAAAAACTTTATAACAGTAACACCCGGCGTACGTTTTGCTGATGGCGATATTGGCGACCAAAAGCGCGTTATGACGCCTGAAGAAGCTAAAAAAATCGGCTCTGACTACATTGTAGTAGGCAGACCTATTACAGCCGCTAGCGATCCTGTTGCCGCTTACGAGCGTTGCATAAGAGAATTTGTTGATTAATCTTAAAAATAAATTTTAAGGAGAATAAAAATGGAAAAGAAAATTGCAAAAGATTTACTTTCAATTAAAGCCGTATTCTTCCGCCCTCAAGAGCCTTTTACTTGGGCTAGCGGAATCAAGAGTCCCGTTTACTGTGATAACAGACTTACTTTGACAGCGCCTTCTGTTCGTCTTGACGTTGAAGAAGGTCTTGCTGCACTCGTTAAGGAGCATTACCCGGAAGCAGAAGTTCTTATGGACACTTCTACTGCAGGTATTGCCCATGCCGCAATTACGGCACATCTTTTAAATATGCCTATGGGTTACGTTCGTTCAGGCGCAAAGGACCACGGAAGGCAGAACCAAATCGAAGGCAAACTTGAAAAAGGTCAAAAGGTAGTTGTTGTTGAAGACCTTATTTCTACAGGCGGTAGCGTAATTGAGGTTGTTAACGTGCTTCGCGAAGCAGGGGCAGAGGTTTTAGGCGTTGTAAGCATCTTTACTTACGGTATGCAAAAGGGTATTACTCGCCTTCAAGAAGCTAACGTAAAGAACGTTTCCTTAACAAACTTTGACGTTATCGCTTCTGTTGCCGCAGAAGAAGGCTATATTGCAAAGGAAGACGTAGAACGCTTAATTAAATTCAGAAACAATCCTTCTAACGAAAGCTGGATAAAATAATGAGAAGTATTATTGACGTACTTGATTTATCTGTTACAGAAATAGAAGAGCTTATTTCCGTTGCGTGCGATATTATCGAGAATCCAAAAAAATACGAAAATGCTTGTAGAGGTAAAAAGCTTGCGACTCTTTTCTTTGAGCCCTCTACAAGAACGCGCCTCAGCTTTGAGGCCGCTATGTATGAGCTTGGAGGAAACGTTATAGGTTTTTCAGAAGCTAACAGTTCATCTGCCGCAAAGGGCGAAAGCATTTCTGATACGGCAAAAACCATAAGCTGTTATGCGGATATTATTGCCATGCGCCATCCTAAAGAAGGCGCACCCCTTGTAGCTGCACAAAATGCAAGCATTCCCGTTATCAATGCAGGTGACGGCGGACACAATCACCCAACTCAAACTCTTGCGGATTTGTTAACCATCTACAGAGAAAAAGGTGGCTTTAACAATCTTACCGTAGGCTTTTGCGGTGACTTGAAGTTCGGCAGAACGGTGCATTCTTTAATAAATGCCCTTTCCCGTTACACAGGCATTAAGCTGGTGCTTATTTCGCCAAGCGAATTAAAGCTTCCAAGCTACGTTGAAAACGATGTTCTTAAAAAGAACAATATTCCTTATGAAGTTACTGATAACCTGGAAGAAGCTATGCCCAAACTTGATATTTTGTATATGACTCGTATTCAGCGTGAGCGCTTCTTTAACGAAGAAGAGTATCTGCGTCTTAAGGACAGTTATATTTTAGAGCCTTCAAAGCTTAAAAACGCTAAAGAAGATTTATGTATAATGCACCCGTTGCCAAGGGTTAACGAAATAAGCGTTGCCATTGACAAGGACAAACGCGCTTGCTATTTTAAGCAGGTGCTTAACGGAAAATATATGCGTATGGCTCTTATGCTCAAATTGCTTAAGGAGGCTGAACAATGAATATTGATTCCATAGTAAACGGTGTAGTTATCGACCATATAACTGCAGGCAGGGGAATGTACCTGTATAAGCTGCTCGGTCTTGAAAAGCTTGATTGCACCATTGCAATTATCAAAAACGTTGCAAGCAAGAAGATGGGCAGAAAAGATATTATAAAGGTGGATGCGGACATTGAACTTGATTTAGACGTTATTGGTTACGTTGACCCAAAGGTAACGGTCAACGTTATTAAGCAGGGCAAGCTGATAGAAAAGAAAACCATCGCTATGCCGGAAACCTTAACAAACGTAATCAAGTGCAAGAATCCGAGATGCATCACTACAACCGAGCAGGAGCTTGACCAAGTTTTCAAGCTTACGGATAAGGCAAACGGCGTTTACCGTTGCCTGTATTGCGAAGCAAAAGCCAAGGAACATAATTAAAAAATTCACAGTGGTTTTTTAGTAAAATAGCTATTAAACGGTTATCAAAATAACGTAATAAAACCTACTTCGTGCCTTGACAGAAAATGCAGTTTATTGTATAATTTAAATGTAATTTTTCATCTGTTCTTTGTGACTGACGGATAAATGTGGAGCACCACAGAGGAACAAAGAACGTACTTGGTTTTAGCCGACCGTCTGGGCACATTTACTTCCTTACGGAGTAATTGTGTCCCTTTTTATTTTTAAGGAGTGTTTTATATGAAAAAAGTTGGTATTGTAATGGGTAGCGATAGCGACCTTCCTATTATAAAAAAAGCAACTGATATGCTTAATCAGTTAGAAATTCCATTTGAGGTGCATGTTTATTCTGCACACAGAACACCTGTGGAAGCGAGAGATTTTGCTTTAAATGCTCGCAAAAACGGCTTTGGAGCTTTAATTGCAGCCGCAGGTATGGCAGCGCATTTAGCAGGCGCAATAGCAGCAAACACCACCTTGCCCGTTATTGGTATTCCTTGTGCTTCAGCAAATCTTGACGGGCTTGATGCGCTTTTGTCAACAGTGCAAATGCCAACGGGCATTCCCGTAGCTTGCGTTGCAGTTAACGGTGGAGCTAATGCGGCACTTTTAGCAGCACAGATTTTAGCCGTAGAAGATGCAGATTTAGCAAAAAAGCTTGACGAAAAACGCGTGCTTGATGCCCAAGCAGTTTTGAAAAAGGACGCAGAGATTCTTTCAAGACTGTAAATATAAAATACTAGAGAACAAAGACTTAATCTAAGGAGATAATTTATGGGAGGCTTTTTCGGAGCTGTTTGTAAGCACGATGCCATTTCGGACGTGTTCTTTGGAACTGACTATCATTCCCACTTAGGCACACGCCGCGGGGGAATGGCAGCCTTTGATTCAAGTATTGGCTTACAAAGAGAAATTCATAATATAGAAAACTCACCGTTCAGAACAAAATTTGAAGATGTGTTTCAGGAAATGCGCGGTAACTCCGCTATCGGCTGTATTAGTGACAGTGACCCACAACCGCTTTTAATTTATTCTAATTTAGGTACTTATGCAATAATAATGGTAGGTGTTATAAATAATGCTCAAGAGCTTATTGATAAGCACCTTTCTGTAAGCGGCGGTCACTTAAATGCTATGACCGGCGGCAGAATAAACTCTACCGAGCTTTTGGCGGCATTAATTAATCAAAAGAGTAACTTTTCCGAAGGTATCAGATTTGCACAGCAGTCTATAGACGGTACTGCATCAATTTTAATCTTGCGCGATAACGGCGATATTATTGCCGCAAGAGATTATTGGGGAAGAATTCCCGTTCTCATTGGTAAAAATGACCAAGGCTATTGTGTATCCTTTGAATCTTTTGCTTATAAGAAGCTTGGTTATGAGGATGAAAAGGAGCTTGGACCCGGCGAGGTGGTTGAGCTTACGGCTACTACCATGACTCAGCTTCAAAAGCCCCAAAAGGAAATGAAGATATGCTCATTCCTGTGGTCTTATTACGGATATTCAACCTCTAATTACGAAGGCATAAACGTTGAAGTTATGAGATACCGCAACGGCGAAATTATGGCAGAGAACGATATGAAAAAAGGGTTAACTGCCGATTCTCTTGATTATATCGGCGGTGTGCCTGATTCGGGAACACCTCACGCCATTGGTTATGCCAACAAAAGCAGAATTCCCTTTGCCCGTCCCTTTATTAAATATACGCCTACTTGGCCAAGAAGCTTTATTTCTGCAAAACAAAGCGACAGAAAGAAAGTTGCTAAAATGAAGCAAATTCCCGTACACGAGCTTATACAGGACAAAAAACTTTTATTTGTTGACGATTCAATTGTTCGTGGCACTCAGCTTAAAGAAACAGTTGATTTTCTGTATGATAACGGGGCAAAGGAAGTGCATATGCGCTCGGCTTGCCCGCCTATTATGTACGGCTGTAAATATCTTAACTTTTCTCGGTCAACAAGCGAAATGGAGCTTATTGCCCGAAAGGTTATTGTTGAATTAGAAGGCGAAGAAGGTCTCAAACACATAGAAGAATACAGTGATGCTGAAACAGAGCGCGGTAAAAAGTTGCGCAAGACAATTTGTAAAAAGTTGCATTTTACGTCACTTGAATTTCAATCACTTGAAGGTATTATTAAGGCAATAGGATTAGAGCCTTGCAAGCTTTGCACTTATTGCTGGAATGGAAAGGAATAAATAAAAATGATTACACAGTCAAAATCAGATAGTTATGCAGCAGCAGGTGTTGACATCACCGCAGGTTATAAAGCAGTTGAGCTTATGAAAAAGCATATTGCAAGAACACTTACAAGCGGAGTTTGTTCTGATGTAGGCGGCTTCGGTGGCTTGTTTGAACTTGATATTACAGGTATTACACGCCCTGTGCTTGTTAGCGGTACTGATGGTGTTGGTACAAAGTTGAAAATCGCATTTTTAATGGACAAGCACGATACCGTAGGTATCGACTGCGTTGCTATGTGCGTAAACGATATTATTTGTTGTGGCGCAAAGCCCTTATTCTTCCTTGACTATATTGCTTGCGGCAAGAATATTCCCGAGCGTATAGCAGACATCGTTAAAGGCGTAAGCGAAGGTTGTGTTCAGGCAGGCGCGGCTTTAATCGGTGGCGAAACAGCAGAAATGCCGGGCTTTTATCCCGTTGACGAATACGATTTAGCAGGCTATTCCACAGGTGTAGTTGATAAATCAAAGATAATTGATAATAAAACAATGGAAGCAGGGGACGTTATTATCGCACTTGCTTCAAGCGGTGTGCATTCTAATGGCTTCTCCCTTGTTCGTAAGGTGTTTGATGTTGAAAATAAAGACATTAAAACTCCTCTTGAAGCATTAGGCGGAAAGAGTATTGGTGAAACCTTGCTTACTCCCACAAGAATTTACGTAAAACCCGTGCTTGCGCTTTTAGAGCAAGTTCAGGTTAAGGGTATTTCTCATATCACAGGCGGTGGATTCTATGAGAATATTCCAAGAAGTATTCCTGACGGTTTCGGTGCAAAAATTGATAAAAAAGCAGTTAAGATTCTTCCTATTTTCGATATGCTTGCTAAAACAGGCAACATTGATGAGCACGATATGTTCAACACCTTTAATATGGGTGTTGGTATGAGCATTGTAGTTAAAAAGGAAGATGCTCAAAAAGCTGTTGAAATTCTTAAAAATGCTGGGGAAGACGCTTATATTATCGGTGAAATTGTTCTCGGCGACCAAAAGGTGATTTTGTAATGAGTGCAAATATAGCAGTTTTAGTTTCAGGCGGCGGCACAAATTTGCAGGCTTTGATTGATGCTCAAAATTCAGGCATTATCAAAAGCGGCAAAATTAAGCTTGTTATTTCTAATAAAGCCGATGCCTACGCCCTTGAAAGAGCTAAAAAAGCATCTGTAAAAACAGAAGTCGTCTTAAAAAAGGATTTTGCTTCCAAAGAAGAGTTTGAAGAAAAAATCATAAGCCTTTTAAAAGAAAACGATATTGATTTTATCGTTCTTGCGGGCTTTATGGTTATTTTAAGCGAAAACTTTACAAAAACCTTTACAAAAAAGATTATAAACGTTCACCCTTCACTTATACCTTCTTTCTGTGGAGAAGGCTTTTACGGATTGCGAGTTCATGAGGCGGCGCTTGATTACGGTGTAAAAGTAACGGGTGCAACGGTACATTTTGTAAACGAAATTCCCGATGGCGGCGAAATCATAATGCAAAAGGCTGTGGAAATACAACAGGGTGACACACCTGAAATTCTGCAAAAGCGCGTTATGGAACAGGCAGAATGGATAATACTTCCACTTGCAGTTGAAAAAGTTTGTAGCGAATTAAACAAATAAATTCAAATATTGCTTTTAAAAGCATTATAAATAAAAAAGTAAAAGGCGGATTTTAAAATGGACATTTATGCAATTAATGATATTGCCGAGCTTATTAAAGATAATTCATACGTAGGCAGAGGCATCGTTTTAGGTAAGACTGCTGATGGCAAAAAGGCATGTAGCGCATACTTTATTATGGGTAGAAGCGCTAATAGCCGTAACCGTGTGTTCACAAAGAAGAACGAAGAGATTTTCACTGAACCCTTTGATGCATCAAAGGTAGAAGACCCAAGTTTGATAATTTATGCAGCTGTGCGCAAATATGCAAATAAGCTTATTGTGACTAACGGTGACCAAACAGATACTATTTATGACGGGTTAAAGGACGGTAAGAGCTTCTCTGAATCATTAACCTGCCGTGAGTTTGAGCCTGATGCACCAAACCTTACTCCTCGCATCAGCGGTGTTATCAACTTTGGTAAAGACGATTTCACTTATGAAATGAGCATTTTAAAAAGTGCAGATGCTATAGGCAGTGCTTGCAACAGATATACGTTTTCTTATCCTGCCATTAACGGTTTAGGTCACTTTATTCACACTTATGTTTGTGACGGTAATCCTATTCCTACTTTCCAAGGCGAGCCCGAGCGTGTTCAAATTGAAAACGATATGAATGCTTTTGCTAAAAAGCTTTGGAATGCTCTTGATGAAAACAACAAAATTTCTCTTTATGTTCGCTATACAGATATTGCAACAGGCGAGTATGAAGACACAATTATAAATAAAAACATTTAAGGGGAAAGAAAAATGAAAGATTTTGAATTAAAGTACGGTTGTAATCCTAACCAAAAGCCTGCTAAAATTTTTATGCATGACGGAGGCGAGCTTCCCATTGAAATTTTGTGCGGCAGACCGGGATATATTAACTTTCTTGATGCTTTTAACAGTTGGCAGCTTGTTAAGGAATTAAAAGCAGCTCTTAATATGCCTGCGGTAGCTTCCTTTAAGCACGTAAGCCCTACTTCTGCGGCAGTAGGTGTTGTATTGCCTGAAAAGCTTAAAAAAGCTTGCTTTGTTGACGATATTGAAGGCTTGGACGAATCTCCTTTAGCATGTGCTTACGCCCGTGCTCGCGGCGCTGACAGAATGTGCTCCTTTGGCGATTGGGTAGCTCTTTCGGACGTTTGTGACGTTACCACAGCAAAAATGATAAAGCGTGAAATTTCCGACGGTATTATTGCTCCCGGCTATGAGCCTGAAGCTCTTGAAATTTTAAAGAGCAAAAGAAACGGCAACTACAATATTGTAAAAATTGACGAAAACTTTGTACCTGATGCTATTGAGCGTAAGCAGGTATACGGTATAACCTTTGAACAAGGCAGAAACAATTTTGAAATCAACGCTGAATTGCTTAATAACCTTGTAACAAAGAATAAAGAATTGCCCGAAAGCGCAGTTCGCGACCTTATAATTTCACTTATTACATTAAAATACACTCAGTCAAACTCTGTATGCTTTGCCTTTGACGGACAAGCAATCGGCGTAGGCGCAGGTCAGCAATCACGTATTCACTGCACCCGTTTAGCAGGAAGCAAGGCTGATACATGGTTCTTGCGTCAGCATGACAAGGTATTAAACCTTCCCTTTAAGGCTGATATCTCCCGTCCCGATAGAGATAACGTTATTGACGGCTATATTAATAAAAACGAAGAAGACGTTTGTGCTGACGGTAACTGGCAGAAGTACTTTACAAGCCAACCCGAGCCTTTAACAGATGCAGAAGCAAAAGAATATCTGTCAAAGATTGACGGTGTTTCAGTAGGATCCGACGCATTCTTCCCATTTAGCGATAATATCGAGCGCGCTAAACGCAGCGGCGTTAAGTATATTGCTGAGCCCGGTGGTTCAATTCGTGACGATTTAGTTATCGAATGCTGCGATAAGTACGGTATCGCTATGGCATTTACAGGTATGAGATTATTCCATCATTGATATTTAAGGAGAAATTTATGAAGGTAATGGTGGTTGGTGGCGGCGGTAGAGAACACGCCATCATCAAAAAACTTAAAGAAAACAAAAATATCAGCGAAATTTTTGCTTTGCCCGGTAACGGCGGTATGGCAAAGGATGCAACTATAGTTGATATCGGTGCAAAGGAAATTGATAAAATCGTTGATTTTGCTGTAGAAAACAATATTGATTACGCAGTTGTTGCGCCTGATGACCCACTTGTTTTAGGTGCTGTTGATGCGCTTAACGCAAAAGGAATTAAATGCTTTGGGCCGAGTAAAGCGGCGGCAATTATTGAAGGCAGTAAGGTTTTTTCTAAAAATCTTATGAAGAAATATAATATCCCCACCGCTAAATATGAAGTATTTAACGATATTGAAAAGGCTTTGGAATACCTGCAGAGCGCACCTATTCCCACCGTTATTAAGGCTGACGGCTTGGCACTTGGCAAAGGCGTTATAATTGCTATGACACGTCAAGATGCTATAAGTGCTGTAAAATCTATGATGGAAGATAAGATTTTCGGTGAAAGCGGCAACAATATCGTTATAGAAGAATTTTTAACAGGTCCCGAGGTTTCGGTGCTTGCCTTTACTGATGGTAAGTGTGTTAAGCCTATGGTTTCTTCAATGGACCATAAACGCGCAGGCGATTTTGATACAGGTCTTAACACAGGCGGTATGGGAACGGTAGCACCAAACCCGTACTACACAGAAGCTATTGCCAAAGAATGTATGGAAAAAATATTCATCCCTACAGTTAATGCGATGAATGCTGAAGGACGCACCTTTAAAGGATGTTTGTATTTTGGTTTAATGCTTACTGAAAACGGACCTAAGGTTATTGAATACAACTGTCGTTTTGGCGACCCTGAAACACAAGTGGTGCTTCCGCTTCTTGAAAGCGACTTGCTTACTGTTATGCAAGCAGTAACTGATGAAACTTTAGCTGAAACTGAAGTTGAATTTTCTTTAAAAAGCGCTTGTTGTGTAATTATGGCATCAAAGGGTTATCCTGAAAAGTACGATAAAGGCTTTGAAATTACATACGAAGACGATGTTTTTGATAGCGTTTACGTAGCAGGAGCTAATTTGGCTGACGGTAAGCTCTTAACAAATGGCGGTAGAGTTTTAGGTGTTACTGCAGTAGAAGAAACCCTTGAAAACGCCATTTCTTCAGCTTATAAAAAGGTTGAAAAGGTGCATTTCGAAAACGCATTTTTCCGTAAGGATATTGGCGCAAAGGCTTTAAAGGCAAAGGAGAATAACTAATGGTATTTAGAGTTTATGTTGAAAAAAAGAAAGAACTTGCAAATGAAGCAAAAGCACTTTTGTCAGATGCAAGAAATCTTTTAGGCATTAAAAATTTGAAAGATGTTCGTGTAATTAACCGTTACGATGCTGAAAATATCTCGGCAGAGCTTTTTGATTACGCTAAAAAAACAGTATTTTCAGAGCCTCAGCTTGATATTGTAAGCGACGATTTTTCTGCTGAAAATGCTTGCGTGTTCGCAGTTGAGTTTTTGCCGGGTCAGTTTGACCAGCGCGCTGATTCTGCGGCGCAGTGTATTCAGATTATTTCTCAAGGTGACAGACCTTTAGTTCGTACCGCAAAGGTATATGTGCTTGAAGGCGATTTAACTGATAGCGAAATTGCAGAAATCAAAAAATACGTTATTAACCCTGTTGAAGCAAGAGAAGCGTCTCTTGAAATGCCTGAAACGTTAAAGGTTAATTACGAAATTCCCACAACAGTTAAAACTCTTGACGGGTTTATTGACCTTGACAGAAAAGGACTTGAAAAGTTCGTTGAAGACTACGGTCTTGCAATGGATGCAGACGATATTGCATTTTGTCAAAATTATTTCAAAAGCGAAAAGCGTAATCCTACCATTACCGAAATCCGTATGATTGATACATATTGGTCTGACCATTGCCGTCATACTACCTTCTTAACGGTTATTGATAACGTTACTTTTGAAGATGAACTTTTGCAAAATGCGTTTAACGAGTATTTAGACGTTCGTAAAGAGCTCAACAGAACTAAGCCCATTTGCCTTATGGATTTAGCAACTGTTGCAGTTAAGTATCTTAAAAAGCACGGTAAGCTTGATAAGCTTGACGAATCAGAAGAAATTAACGCTTGCACAGTTAAAATAACGGTAGAAGTTGACGGTGAAAAAGAGCCTTGGCTTTTATTGTTCAAAAATGAAACCCATAACCACCCCACAGAAATCGAGCCTTTCGGCGGTGCGGCAACCTGCATAGGCGGCGCTATTCGTGACCCCCTTTCAGGCAGAGCGTATGTTTACGGTGCTATGCGTGTAACGGGCGCGGCAGACCCCTTAAAGCCCGTTAGCGAAACAATTAAGGGTAAGCTTCCTCAAAGAAAGATTGTTACAACTGCGGCGGCAGGTTATTCTTCCTACGGCAACCAGATCGGTCTTGCCACAGGTATAGTTGATGAAATTTATCATCCCGGTTATGCGGCAAAGCGTATGGAAATCGGTGCAGTTATTGCTGCAGCTCCTGAAGAAAACGTGCGCAGAGAAGTTCCTGCTCCCGGGGATATCGTTATACTTTTAGGTGGCAGCACAGGTCGTGACGGTTGCGGCGGCGCTACAGGCTCATCAAAATCTCACACCACAAAATCACTTGAATCCTGCGGTGCAGAGGTTCAAAAGGGTAACGCTCCTGAAGAAAGAAAGCTTCAAAGGCTTTTCAGAAATAAAGAAGCAACTCGTATGATTAAGCGTTGTAACGACTTTGGCGCAGGCGGTGTTTCAGTTGCTATCGGTGAACTTGCCGACGGTCTTGAAATCGACCTTAATGCAGTGCCCAAGAAGTATGACGGACTTGACGGTACAGAACTTGCTATAAGCGAATCACAAGAACGTATGGCAGTTGTTATTGAAAAGGAAAACGTTGATAAGTTCTTGGCACTGGCTAAAGAAGAAAATCTTCAGGCTTGTCCCGTTGCAGTTATCAAGGCAGAACCTCGTCTTGTTATGAACTGGAACGGCAAAAAGATTGTAGATATCAGCAGAGAATTTTTAAATTCAAACGGTGCAGATAAGCATATTGATATCACACCCCAAAAGCCTGCTCTTAAGGATAAAGAAATTACAGGCACGTTTAAAGAAAATTATTTAGCTCTTGCTTCTGACCTTAATATATGTTCAAAGCGCGGTCTTTCCGAACGTTTTGATTCTACTATCGGTGCAGGAACCGTGCTTATGCCCTTTGGAGGAAAAAATCAGCTTACACCTATTCAGGCTATGGTACAGAAGATTTCTGTTGAGAAAAAGCATACTGACGATTGCTCCTTTATGGCTTGGGGTTACAATCCCTTTATAACAGAACAAAGCCCATATCACGGTGCATATCTGGCAGTTGTTGAATCAGTTTCAAAGCTTATAGCAACGGGCGCATCATTTGAAGACGTATATCTTACTTTCCAGGAATATTTTGAGCATCCCGGCAAAGATTCAAAGCGTTGGGGCAAACCTCTTGCGGCTTTACTTGGCGCATTTAAGGCACAAAAAGAGCTTTCTATCGGCTCAATCGGTGGTAAGGACTCTATGAGTGGCTCCTTTGAAGATTTGGATGTTCCGCCAACACTCGTTTCCTTTGCAGTTACAACGGGCAAGGTGCAGGACGTTGTTACGCCTGAATTTAAAAACGTAGGCAATAAGGTTGTGCTTGTTCGTCCTGAATACGACGAAAATAAGCTTCCCAAAACAGAATCTCTTATCAATGTATTTAATAAAGTTACTGCACTTATGCGCGCAGGCAAGGTAGTATCCTGCTATACTTTAGGTATGGGCGGTATTGCTGAAGCTGTTATGAAAATGGCATTTGGTAACGGCTTGTGCTTGAACTTTGACAGTAATATGAGCGTAAAATCTATTTTTGATTACTGCTACGGCGGTTTCTTAATGGAAGTTACCGAAGAAATCGAAGATGCTACGTTAGTAGGTACTGTATGTTCCTGCGGTAAGTTTAAGCTTAATGGAGAAGAAGTTGCACTCAGTGAGATTTTGGAAGCTTATGAAAACAAGCTTGAAAGCGTATATAGCTGCAATATTCCCGATAGAAAAACAAAGATGGAGAATTTTGAGTTCAAGGCTCAAAGCTATCCGTCACCTGCAATTAAGTGTGCACGTCCCAAGGTGCTTATTCCTGCTTTCCCCGGCACAAACTGCGAATTTGATTCTGCAAAAGCAGTTAGAGATGCAGGGGCAGAAGCTGAAATTATCGTTATTAACAACTTAAATGCTGATGGTATTCAGGCAAGTGTTGACCGTTTTGCAAAAGCAATTAAAGAGTCACAAATGATATTCATTCCCGGTGGATTCTCCGGTGGTGACGAGCCTGACGGAAGCGGTAAGTTTATTACGGCATTTTTCCGTAATGCCGCAATTAAAGAAGGCGTTAGCGAGCTTTTAGATAAGCGCGACGGTCTTATGTGCGGTATTTGTAACGGCTTCCAGGCTTTAATCAAGCTTGGTCTTGTGCCTTACGGTAAAATCATTGATACTGACGAAAATTGTCCCACACTTACCTTTAACACAATTGCACGTCACCAATCAAGAATTGTTCGCACCCGTATCGCATCTAATAAATCGCCTTGGCTTGCTCTTACAAACGTAGGTGAAATTTATTCAGTGCCGATTTCTCACGGCGAAGGCAGATTCTTATGTGACGAAGCTTTGATCAAACAGCTTGCTGAAAACGGACAGATTGCTACTCAGTACGTTGACCTTGAAGGTAATGCTACAAGTGACGTTCACTTTAACCCCAATGATTCAATGTACGCTATTGAAGGTATTACATCACCTGACGGCAGAGTTTTCGGTAAAATGGGCCACAGCGAGCGTATTGGATCAGGTCTTTACAAGAACGTTCCGGGCGAATACGATATTAAGATGTTTGCTTCGGCGGTTAAATATTTTAAATAATTTTGTGGAGGTAGCCTAAATGGAATACAAGTCTGATATTGAAATTGCACAAGCGTGCCAGATGAAGCCTATCGGTGAGATAGCAAAACTTGCCCACGTAGATGACAAATATCTTGAACAGTATGGCAGATATAAGGCGAAAATTGACCTTTCACTTTTAGAAGAAACAAAAAGAGAAAACGGTAAGCTTATTTTAGTTACTGCGATTACTCCTACTCCTGCAGGCGAAGGAAAAACTACAACAACAATCGGTCTTGCCGACGGCTTAAAGCTCATCGGCAAGGACGTTACCGTTGCACTTCGCGAGCCATCTTTAGGTCCTGTTTTCGGTGTTAAAGGCGGCGCCGCAGGCGGCGGATATGCGCAGGTTGTTCCTATGGAAGATATAAACCTACATTTTACAGGTGACTTCCATGCAATCGGCGCAGCAAACAACTTGCTTGCAGCTATGCTTGATAACCATATTCAGCAGGGTAACGCTCTTAATATTGACGTTAGAAAAATTACCTGGAAGCGCTGTGTAGATATGAATGACAGACAGTTGCGCTTTGTAGTTGACGGTATGGGCGGCAAGGCAAACGGTGTGCCAAGGGAAGACGGTTTTGATATTACCGTAGCAAGTGAAATTATGGCAGTACTTTGCCTTGCAAACTCAATTTCCGATTTAAAAGAAAGGCTTGCACGTATTATCGTAGGCTATACCTATGACGATAAGCCCGTAACTTGTGGCGAATTAAAAGCTGCAGGCGCTATGTGTGCGCTTTTAAAGGACGCTATTAAACCAAACCTTGTACAGACCTTAGAAGGCACTCCTGCCTTTGTTCACGGTGGACCTTTTGCAAATATTGCCCATGGCTGCAACTCGGTTATGGCAACTAAACTTGCGCTTAAAATGGGCGATTACACCGTTACTGAAGCAGGCTTTGGTGCTGACTTGGGCGCAGAAAAATTCCTTGATATTAAGTGCCGTATGGCAGGTCTTACACCAGATGCAGTTGTAGTTGTTGCAACTGTTCGCGCATTAAAAATGCACGGAGGCTTAAATAAAAAAGAATTAGGGCAGGAAGACTTGACTGCTCTTGAAAAAGGTATTCCTAACTTACTTCGTCACGTTTCAAATATTAAGAATGTTTATAAGCTTCCTTGTGTTGTTGCGGTTAACAGATTCCCAACGGATACGGATAAAGAAATTGATTTTATTATTGCAAAGTGCAGAGAGCTTGGTGTAAACACAGTGCTTTCAACCGTTTGGGCAGATGGTGGCAAGGGCGGAATAGAACTCGCCAAAGAGGTGGTAAGGCTTTGCGAAGAAGAAAAAGGCAACTTTACCTTCTCCTATGAGCTTGACGGCACCATTGAAGATAAAATTGAAGCCGTTGTTAAAAAGGTTTACGGTGGTGACGGTATAAACGTTATGCCCAACGCTAAAAAGCAAATAGAACAGCTTACAGCACTTGGCTTTGATAAATTACCTGTTTGTATCGCAAAAACTCAGTACAGCTTTTCTGATGATCCTACAAAGTTAGGCGCCCCCGAAAACTTTACCGTTACCATTAAAAATGTTAAGGTTTCCGCAGGCGCAGGTTTTATCGTAGTTTTAACGGGCGATATTTTAACAATGCCCGGACTTCCCAAGGTGCCTGCCGCTGAAAAGATTGACGTTGATGAAAACGGCAAGATAACCGGCTTATTCTGATAAACTCAATTTTATAAAATTTAAGCATACCTTGAACGTAAAACTAAAAATTTGATGCATAATAAAAAACTTTACTTGTTTAAGTAAAGTTTTTTAGCATTTTATGCAAAGTAAACCGTATAGACATTAACGGTGTCGGGTGATATAATAAAACAAAGTAATGTTGAATTTGGGAGGAACCAAAATGCAAGATTATAATAATAAATACTTGTTGGAGCTTTCTAAAAAATACCCAAATAGTAATGCAGTTATAAGCGAAATAATCAACTTGAATGCAATTCTGTCCTTGCCTAAGGGAACAGAGCATTTTTTAAGCGATATTCACGGCGAATACGAGGCGTTTTTGCATATCAGGCGAAATGCGTCGGGAGTTATAAGAAATAAGGTGGACAAGCTTTTTTCCAAAACAGTAACCGAGCGTGAACGCGCCGAGCTTGCTACGCTTATATATTACCCCGAAGAAAAGCTTATGCAGCTTGAAGAGAAGGTTGATAACGTTTTAGATTGGTATGAAATAACTATTATACGTTTACTTGAGGTTTGCAGGCTTGTAAGTAGTAAATATACGCGCTCAAAGGTGCGTAAGCATTTAAATAAAACCGCAAAGAGCTTTGAATACATTATAGATGAGCTTTTAAATAATGATTACGATGCTGTAAACAAAGACAGATATTATGAAAATATCATAAAAACGGTTATTGAAATAGGCGCGGCAAAGAAGTTCATTGTTGCGCTGTCGGCGGCAATAAAGAGTCTTGTTATTGACCATTTGCATATAGTTGGCGATATTTTCGACAGAGGACCCCGCGCCGATATAATTGTTGACGAGCTTATAAAAGAAAATTCTCTTGATATTCAATGGGGCAATCACGACGTGCTTTGGCTTGGTGCGGCGGCAGGCTCAAGAGTATGTATTGCAACGGTGCTTAACAATTCCATTACTTATAAAAATTTGGACGTGCTCGAAATAGGCTACGGTATTTCCTTGCGCCCGTTGACGCTTTTTGCAGAAGAATATTATAAAAACAGTAACGTTTCTGTTTTCTTACCCAAAGGCAACTCGGAGGGCGACTTTTTAAATACCGACGATGATAATATGATTGCGCGTATGCATAAGGCAATCAGTATTATTCAGTTTAAATTGGAAGGTCAGGCAATTTTGCGCAATCCCGATTTCCAAATGGAGCATCGCTTGCTGCTTGACAAAATTGATTGGGAAGCCGGCACTGTAAAAATAGATGGCATTTCATACGAGCTTAATGATGCGGATATGCCCACTGTGAATAGAGAAGATCCCTTTGCTCTTTCCAAAATGGAAACAGAGCTTATGGATTACCTTAAAAATGCATTTGTGCGCTCGGAAAAGCTACAGCGTCACGCGAGATTCCTTTTTGAGAAGGGCGAAATGTACACCGTATTTAATAGTAATTTGCTGTTTCACGGGTGTATTCCCTTTAACAGTGACGGAAGCTTTTTGAGAATGAAATGTGCCGAAAATAAAAGCGGAAAGGCTCTGCTGGATTATTTTGATAAAACTGCTCGTCAGGGATATTTTGCAAAAGAGGGCACAAAGGAAAAATTAAAGGGCAAGGATTATCTGTGGTTTTTGTGGTGCGGTAAAAATTCGCCTCTTTGCGCCCGTGAACGTATTACCACCTTTGAGCGTCTTTTTGTAAAGGATGAAAGTACCTGGCAGGAACCTAAAAACTGCTATTATTCTTTAATAGAAGAAACTGACATAATTAAGAAGATATTTGAAGAATTCTCCCTTTGCTATGATAATGCCCATATAATTAACGGGCATATTCCCGTGCGCTCCAGCTTGGGCGAAGAACCTGTAAAGGCACAGGGTAAGGTTATAGTTATTGACGGAGGCTTTTGCAAGGCATATCAGCAAACCACCGGCATAGCAGGCTATACGCTTATTTATAATGCCGAAGGAATACGCATTTCTGCCCACGAACCGTTTAAAGGTATTGAAAATGCCATTAAGAGAAATATTGACATCATTTCCGATACGATAATATTCGAATACGCTTTTGACAAAATTCGTGTAAAGGATACGGATATAGGTAAAAACATAACGGAACAGATTGAAGATTTGAAGTGCTTGCTTGCTGCATATGAATCAGGAAAGGTAAAGGAAACAGGCATTTAGACTATAAATTTTTTGCTGCTTGCAAAAAATTCAAATATGTAGTAAAATATAGTAGATTATGTAAAGCAAAGTGTTCAAGCGTATGGCAATTTGTTTTGCATATTACGTAATAAACGATTACAAATGAGGCTAATGCCTGTTAGGAGGTATTTTATGAAGGCAATTCAAACAGAAATTCCCGGCGTTGTTATTATTGAGCCCGATGTGTTTGGCGACCATCGCGGTTGGTTTATGGAATCTTGGTCCAAGAAGAAGCTTGCAGAACTTGGTATTGACGTTGACTTTGTTCAGGACAATCAAAGCTTTACCGCTAAAAAAGGCACTCTTCGGGGCTTGCATTTTCAAATGAATCCTATGGCACAATCAAAGCTTGTGCGAGTTGTTTCGGGCGCGGTGCTTGACGTGGCGGTGGATATTCGTAAAAATTCACCTACGTATCTTAAATGGGTAAGCGTTGAGCTTTCAAGCGAAAACAAGCGTCAGTTCTTTATTCCTCGGGGCTTTGCTCACGGCTTTGTAACCCTTACGGATAACGTAGAATTCGTTTATAAGTGCGATAATTATTATTCTAAAGAATGTGACCGTTCAATTAAATTTGACGATCCTCAAATTAACGTTAATTGGAACGTAACAGCTCCGATTATTTCAGAAAAAGATGCAAATGCGCCGTTATTAAAGGATAGCGACTGCAATTTTGAATATTAAAGGAGAAGTAATATGACAATTATTGTAACAGGCGGTGCCGGATTCATCGGCAGCAATTTTGTTTATTATCAATTAAAAAATCATCCTGAGGACAGAATCATTTGCCTTGATGCACTTACCTATGCAGGTAATTTAGCAACACTTGATGAGGCAATGAAAAATCCTAATTTCCGCTTTGTAAAGGGCGATATTGCCGATAGAGAATGTGTAAATAAGCTTTTTGAAGAAGAAAAGCCCGATGTTATCGTTAACTTCGCGGCAGAAAGCCACGTTGACCGCTCTATCGAAAATCCCGAGGTTTTCTTGCGCACAAATATTTTAGGCACACAAGTGCTTATGGACGCTTGCCGCAAGTATGGCATTAAGCGTTACCATCAGGTTTCTACCGATGAGGTTTACGGCGACCTTCCTCTTGACAGACCTGAACTCTTCTTTACAGAGGATACACCTATTCACACCTCAAGCCCATATTCAGCAAGTAAGGCATCGGCTGATTTATTAGTGCTTGCATATCACCGTACCTTTAAGCTCCCCGTGTCTATTACCCGTTGCTCGAACAACTACGGTCCGTATCATTTCCCGGAAAAGCTTATTCCGTTAATTATTTCCCGCGCACTTGCAGATGAAAGCCTTCCCGTTTACGGTAAGGGCGAAAACGTGCGCGATTGGCTCTACGTTGAAGACCATTGCTCAGCTATTGACCTTGTTATCAGAAAGGGCAGAGTTGGCGAGGTTTATAATATTGGCGGTCATAACGAGCGCACAAACCTTGAGGTTGTTAAGACCATTTTGCGCGAGCTTAATAAGCCCGAAAGCCTTATTACATACGTAACAGACCGCCCCGGTCACGATATGCGCTATGCTATCGACCCCACAAAGATTCATTCCGAGCTTGGTTGGTTACCTGCAACAATGTTTGATGACGGTATTCGCAAAACTGTTGCTTGGTATCTTGAAAATCGCGCTTGGTGGGAAAATATCTTAAAGGGCGACTATCAGAATTATTATGAAAGAATGTATGGCAAGAGGTAAATAATGAAGGTTCTTGTTACCGGCGTTAAAGGACAGCTGGGCTTTGACGTTGTAAAACGCCTTAACGAGCTAAATATTACGTGTAAAGGCGTGGATATTGAAGATTTTGACCTGACTGATGCGGCTGCAACTGAAAACTACATTGTTGACTATATGCCCGATGTTGTTGTGCATTGTGCGGCGTTTACCGCAGTTGACAGGGCGGAGGACGAGCGTGAGCTTTGCTATAACGTAAACGTTTTAGGTGTAAGAAACATTGCTTCGGCGTGTAAAAAGGTTGATGCAAAGGCAGTTTATATAAGTACTGACTACGTTTTTAACGGTCAGGGTACTGACTTCTTTGAGGTTGATACAAAAAAAGAGCCTATCAACTATTACGGCGAAACAAAAGCTCTTGGCGAAGACGAAATAACGAATGCTCTTAAAAAGTATTTCGTTATCCGCGTTTCTTGGGTATTTGGCATAAACGGTGGAAACTTTGTTAAAACAATGGTGCGCCTTGGAAAAGAGAAGGACGAGCTTAACGTTGTTTGCGACCAAATAGGCTCGCCTACATATACCGTTGATTTGGCAAAGCTTATCTGCAGCTTAATACAAACTGAAAAGTATGGCATTTACCACGCCACCAACGAGGGCGTTTGCTCTTGGGCAGATTTTGCAAAAACAATTATGGAAAAAGCAGACTTAGCATGCAAAATCAATTATATTACGTCGGACAAATATCCCGTAAAAGCCAAAAGACCGCTAAATTCTCGTATGAGCAAACGTGCACTTATCAGCAATGGCTTTGAATGTCTGCCGTCTTGGGAAGATGCCCTTGACCGCTATATGACAGAGCTTAAGGAAGCCGATTTGATTTAAAGGCTTTTATTAAGTTTTAGGATAAAGTAAAAAGAAATTATAAAACAACACAAAAACGCCTTTTTTAAGGCGTTTTTCTTTTTCGTTAAATCGGTTGATGAACTTTAAAAAAAGTGTTATAATACTTATAGCTTATAAAGAGCTGAATGCTTTTTTGAATAAATATTTCACGAGGTGTTTTTATGGGTTGTACACACAATTGCTCTACGTGCTCATCTGCTTGCAGCAGTAAAAGTGCCGAAAGCTTTATTGCAGAAGCACATAAAATGAGCAAAATAAAAAAGGTTATCGGTGTAGTAAGCGGCAAGGGCGGCGTAGGTAAATCACTTGTAACAAGCCTGCTTGCATGCGAAATGAATAAGCGTGGCTTCAGAAGTGCGGTTTTAGATGCCGATATTACAGGTCCTTCCATACCTAAGTGCTTTGGCATCAATGAAAGAGCCGTGGCAACAGAAGACGGCATTATTCCTGCAAAAACCGAAACGGGTATTGATATTATGTCCGTTAACTTGATGCTTGAAAACGAAACCGATCCGGTTGTATGGCGCGGTCCCGTTATTGCGGGGGCTGTAAAGCAATTCTGGACAGACGTTATATGGGATAATATTGACTATATGTTTGTAGATATGCCTCCGGGAACGGGTGACGTTCCGCTTACGGTATTCCAATCACTTCCAATTGACGGTATTGTTATTGTAACCTCGCCTCAGGAACTTGTTTCAATGATAGTTGAAAAAGCTGTCAAAATGGCAGGTATGATGAACGTTCAAATTCTTGGATTGGTAGAAAATATGGCGTATTTCGTGTGCCCCAATTGTGATGAAAAGCATTATATTTTTGGTTCAACAAAGGCTGAAGACGTTGCCAAAAAGTTTGATATTTCTTCCTGGTGTGAGCTTCCTATTAGCCCCGATGTAGCTCAAAAGGTTGACGCGGGTAAGGTTGAAGAAGTTGAAACTACTGCCTTAAAAATGGTGGCAGATAAAATTCAAAGCCTGTGAGCGATTGCTTAAATGCCGAATTTATCGGCAATATAACGGGCAAGGATATTACTGTATTTGATTGCATAACCTCTACCAACAGCGTCTTAAAGGAATGTGCCTTGAAAAAGGACGAAGGTGCTGTTTACATTGCAAAAAAGCAAACAAACGGCAGGGGTAGGTCAGGACGAAGTTTTATTTCTCCCGAAAACGGAATATATATGAGTATTCTCCTGAAACCGCAAAACGCTCAAACGGCTCTTGGGGTAACCACTATGGCGGCAGTCGCCGTAGCAAACGCAATCGAAAAATTTTCGCCTAAAAAAGCACAAATCAAATGGGTAAATGACGTTTTTGTTGACGGCAAAAAGGTCTGCGGTATTTTAACTGAGGCTGTAACTGTACAAAATGAAATAGCCGCGGTTGTTTTGGGCATAGGCGTTAATTTATATAAGCCGACGGGTGATTTCGACGACGAGATAAAGGAAATTGCTGGCGCTGTTTTTGATACCGAACAGGGTGTTAAAGAAGAATTTGCGGCAGAGATAATAAACGGGTTTTTTGAATTTTATTCGGGCAAGCCTTACGTGGATGAATATCGTCAACGCTCTTTGCTGAACGGCAAGCTTATTAGTTATGAAAAAAACGGTATTTCAGCACAGGCAAGGGTTATAGAGATTGATGACGCCTGTAGGCTCGTTGTGGAAAACGACGGCAAAACGGAGTGCCTTTTAAGCGGAGAGGTTCATATAAAGAGCTTTTAACAACTCAAATGTGAACAAACAGGCAATATTGTCTTAAAATTTTGTTTACATTAAAAAGAGTTATTGACAAAGTATTGAAAAAAATATATAATCAAACTGTAAAAATTTTATTTAAAAATTAGGAGGTTTTCGTAATGAAAATTTTAAAGAGTCTTTTCGTTGCTATGCTCGTTGTTGTAATGGCATTTTCAATGGTAGCATGCGGCGGCAACGGCGGCGAAGCCGGTGGCACTGCACAGCCCACAGTAAAGCCCACTCCCGTTTCAATGGCTGTAAAGCTTACTCAGGAGCAAATGAACAACTACTACGTTGAGTTTGACATTGTTGAAAAGGGTGCTATGGAGCAGGATAAGGACGGCAACTACGTTGAAGTTGAAAAAACTACATCAATAGTTGAGCTTGGTCTTGACGGCATTATCTTAAGAAGCGTAAACGGCGGCCAAACATTTGGTCTTGATGCAAGCGGCAACATCAGCATGCTTTCTGTAGAAGACATCTCAAAAGACAAGAAGGCTTTCTTCAGCGCTCATAAGAAGTATTTCCAGAATCCTGAGGACCTTGAAAACAAGGGTACAGAAACCGTTTGCGGCATGGAAACAACTCACTATTTCTATAAGAACGGTCTCTTCAACATTCATATGTGGGTTAACGAAGAGCTTGATATGACTGTTAAGTTCGAAGATGAGGGTTATTACAAGTTCAAGGCTGAAATCAAGAAGATCGAATTCGGTGCAATTAACACACCTGGTTATATGTTTGATGATTTCAAGGCAAAGATACCTACACCCAAGCCTGAGCAATAATAAAAATTTAGAGCGCTTTTTAAGCGCTCTTTTTTTTCAAAATTTTTATAAAAAAGTATTGACAAACTGCATTGCATATTGTATTATTGTATTAGGACAGTAATACAACACAAAACGATTCAGTAATTAATAAGGGGGTGAACCTGTGGCGTGGAAATTTAATTCCGAAACACCTGTTTCAAAGCAAATTGCTCAGCGGATACGGCTTGAAATCGTTAACAAAAAATATGCTTTAGGCGCGCAATTTCCGTCTGTCAGAGTGGTGGCTGACGAATCGGGTGTTAATCCCAATACGGTGCAAAAGGCATTGACGTTTTTAGAGGATGAAGGACTGTTGGTTGTTAAAGGCACGGTGGGGAGATTTGTTACAGAAGACGAAGAAATAATTATTCAAACAAAAAAACAGCTTCAGGAAAATTACGTAAAGCGAGTAATCAAGGAAGCAAAAGCATTAAATATTTCGCATAAAGAACTAATACAAATTATTGAGGAAATGGGGGACGTATAATGAACACACCTGTTTTACAGATTAAGAATTTAACAAAAGCCTATAAAGGTAACGTTAACGTTATTCAAAACTTACATTTAAACGTTCCGAGAGGCAAAATAGTGGGCTTGTTAGGCCCTAACGGTTGCGGAAAAACTACGCTTCTGAAGCTTATAGCAGGCTTGCTTGCGGCAAACGAAGGAGAAATATATGTTGACGGCGAAAGAATATGCGAAAAAACCAACGGTCTTATTTCTTATTTGCCCGACAAAGCGTATTTTTCAAATAAGATGAAGGTGTTTGAGCTTTTAAATTATTTTGAAGATTTTTATGCTGATTTCGATAGAAATCTTGCAGAAAAAATGCTCGCTGATTTAGGAATAAATTTAAAAGCTACCTTAAAAACGCTTTCAAAGGGCACTAAAGAAAAGGTACAGCTTGTTTTGGTTATGGCGCGCAGAGCCAAGCTGTATATGCTTGACGAGCCCATTGGCGGTGTTGACCCTGCGGCAAGAGAGTATATATTAAATACGATAATAAACAATTATAATCCCGAAGCGTCGGTAATAATCACAACCCACTTGATTACCGATATCGAAACAGCCCTTGACGAATTTATTTTTATGGGCTACGGCGGGCAGGTTCTGATGGTCGGAAATTGCGACCAAGTACGTGAAAAAACGGGCAAATCTCTTGACGAACTGTTTAAGGAGGTGTTCAGATGCTCCGCAAATGTTTAAAATATGATTTAAAAGCAATTTTCTCTACCTGGTGGATAGGCGCGGTTATTATTTTAGTGCTTACGCTTCCTTTGGCGGCAATTTTGGGCAACGCCTCAAAAATGATAGCTCTTTATGACGGTATGTCAAATTTTGGTGAGTTAAGTACATACGAAACCGTTATAACGTTATGTGTTTTCGCCTATATTTTTGCAATAACTGCCTTTGGAATTTTTGCACAAATTATTCAGTATATGCGCTATTACAGTAATTTCTTTAAGGAAGAGGGGTATTTGACCTTTACTTTACCCGTAAAAAGAAGAACGCTGTTTCTTTCTAAAACGTTCAGCTCGCTTTTAGTAAATGTCGCAACCCACGCGGTAGTTATTATTTCGATTATAATAATATTTGCTTCCATTTGGGAATCAAGAGATGGAACAACGCTTTTTACGGCGGTACAAGAGCTTTTTGCAGAGCTTTTTAACAGTATGTACGAAAATATAGGTGCAATTTGGACGCTTGTATATGTATTAGAAGCTATCCTGCTGATGTTCTTTTGCGAAATTCTGAGCACGCTCTTTATTTTCTTCCTTATAACAATAGGCTCATCTGTTGCAAGTAAGCACAAAATCTTTGCTATTATAGGCATTATATACGGCGTTAATTTGATTTCGTCAATTTTAGTTATGCCTACGTCGCTGATTTCGGGCTCAATTTATTTGACGTCAATTTTTAGCGTAATGCCGGCTCAACCGCACGCGTTTTTCGGAGTATTACTGCTTATGTTTATTATGATGCTTACAACAGCCTGTGCAGGCCTGTACTGCGTAATAAACGGTATGCTTGAACGCAAGCTTAATCTGCCGTAAGGGGAGGGAAAAGTATGAAAAAAATAATTTCAATATTACTTGTAGGTTTAGTTTTACTGCTTCCCTTTGGTGCGCTTGCACAAGAGCAAACGTGGGAATTTACTCAAGAAGGCGACAAGATAGAATTTATTATAAACGGAAATACCCGGAGCTATGAGCGGTACACCCTTCAAAAAGACGAGGTAGTAATACCTGAAAGTGTAGAAATTTATGAAATAGAAGACGGCGAGTACGTAGAAATTCCTTCTAACACAAGCAACTATCTTTTTAGACAAACTGCCTTTAATGAAGTGTATTTTCCCAATATCTATGCTTCGGCGCAGGGAAAAGAAGAGCTTTTAGAACTGAGAGAGGGCAAAT
The DNA here is from genome assembly GCA_045594045.1 of Clostridia bacterium. Taxonomy (GTDB): domain Bacteria; phylum Bacillota; class Clostridia; order Christensenellales; family QALW01; genus UMGS1322. The sequence goes on along the minus strand of JAZNXV010000022.1, from coordinate 16,605 downwards.
ACTACTTTTATGCGGTGGCAAGATATGATAATTATTATTTCAATAGCGATATTGATAATTGGATACTAAATGATATAAAAAGCATAGACACGCAACCGTATTTGATAAATGCAACAGACTTCGCTGATATGGAAAAGGAAACGTACGAGCTTTTAGGCTTTGAAAAGAACCGTAGCGTTGCTAAACGCATAGGCGCAATTTATATTTTAAACAGCGGCGTTTATTATCTGGACCTTCAAGACAGCAATCAATGTAGGATTGATGAAGACGGAAGAATTTATTACACGGCTGATAAAATTGCTTTAACCGAGATAACGGGCGAACTGAAAAATACGGTTAAGCTTTACATTGACAGCTCAAAAAATCATCACGACGCTAACTACCATTTTAGTGATGACCATTTTTCTTCGGATTTTGATGACGAAGACGGTGCCAAAATCGTATTTTACATTACCTCTATTATATTCAGCATAATAGCTCCCGGTATTTTGCTGGTTTTAGGTATTGTATTTGCTCAATCTAAGAAATCTTTGCATCCTAAAAAATGGTACGCGCTTTCGTTAACCTCGGCATTGTGGATTGCAGTTAACGTAGTGCTGATGTGTATAGTAGCCTTGCAATAAAACCTTGGAAAAAAAACAAAACCAAAGCGGGCTTATTAACATGCACATTGCAAAAGTGTATAAAACAAAAAAAGACAAGCTTAAAAAGCTTGTCTTTTTCTTGGTGGGTCATCGGGGGTTCGAACCCCGGACACCCTGATTAAGAGTCAGGTGCTCTGCCAGCTGAGCTAATAACCCGATGGAGCGATAGACGAGATTCGAACTCGCGACATCCACCTTGGCAAGGTGGCACTCTACCAGCTGAGTTACTACCGCATCTTTTGACGACGGACATATAATAGCACACATAAAAAAATTTGTAAAGCACTTTTTTAAAAAAATGGAAAAATAATTTTGAAGTATATAAAAAATTTTTTCGAGAACAATAAAAACGAAATCAATTAAGGAGGATTTTAATATGAAAAAGAACGAGGCTATTTCTTGTACAATTCAAAATTGTAAGCATCATTGTAAAAATGCTGATTATTGCAGTTTAGCACACATAAACGTGGGAACTCATGAAACCAATCCTACGGTAATTGAATGCACCGATTGTCAGTCATTTGAGTATTGCTGTAAATAAATAAAACAGAATAATAACGTGCATATTTAAAGCGTGAAAGACTTCACGCTTTATTTTTTTAAAACATTTCAAATAATACTTGACTCAAAAGAAACTTTGTTGTATAATTACGCTCGTATTAGGGGAGTGGCTCAACGGTAGAGTAGCGGTCTCCAAAACCGTAGGTTGCGTGTTCGAATCGCGTCTCCCCTGCCAGTAAAAGAACATCTGTCTGAAGTGGCGGGTGTTCTTTTTTTTATTTAAGATTTTGCAAGATAATTGACTTTCAAATAAAAAGAGTGTAATATATTCTTATAAAATAAATAAGGGAAGAACGTTATGGTTAATATTGGAAACGATTGGGACGAGCTTTTAAAGGGCGAGTTTGAAAAAGAATACTATTTAAAGCTTCGGGAATTTTTGAAAAAAGAGTATTTCAGCAGAAGAATTTTTCCCGATATGCACGATATTTTTAACGCTTTAAAATATACTCCCTTAAAGAACGTTAAGGTTGTTATCATCGGGCAGGACCCATATCACGGGTTTGGCCAAGCTCACGGATTGTGCTTTTCCGTTAAACGCGGCGTAGAGGTACCGCCTTCGCTTAAGAATATTTATAAGGAAATGCAGGACGATTTAGGCATTATTCAGCCTAAAAGTCACGGTGAATTAACTACCTGGGCACAAAACGGAGTACTGCTTTTAAACGCTGTGCTTACTGTGCGCGAGGGCCAGGCAAACAGCCACAAGGGAATGGGCTGGGAAATTTTTACTGACAGAGTCATTTCGCTTGTGAACGAGCACGCAGACCCTTGTGTATTTTTGCTCTGGGGCGCAAATGCAAGGGCAAAGCAAGCGCTTATAACTAACAAGAAGCATTTGGTGCTCTCCTGCGCGCACCCAAGTCCTTTGTCGGCTTACAACGGCTTTTTCGGGTGCAAACACTTTTCAAAAGCAAACGAATTTTTAATAAAAAACAATCGGGAACCTATTTCTTGGCAATTGCCCGACTAAATCCTAAAAACTTTAAATAAATAACGCGTATCGGCAAATTGAAATCATAAATATTCAAAATAAAACAATAAAAAACGTCTGTTTTTACAGGCGTTTTTTTGCATAATTTTCAAAAAACAAAAGTATAATTTAGTACTTGTTTGTTAGGAGGAAAATATGCGAAAAAAGCTTTTTGAAGCCGTTACGGTTAACTTGATTATTGTTGTTATGCTTTCGCTTTTGTGGGGATATTCGGCAAAGCAAAATCTTGCGGTAAGCGCCTTTTCTCAAAACGGACCCGTTTATAAGGCGGATACAAGCGAAAAAAACGTTTCGCTTATGATAAACGTTTATCAGGGGGACGAATATATCGAAGAATATCTGAAACTGTTTGAAAAGGAAGACATAAAGGCAACTTTTTTTATCGGCGGCGTATGGGCGGCAAAAAGCAAAAATTGCTTAAAGGCTATATATAACGCAGGGCACGAAATAGGAAATCACGGATATAATCATAAAATGCATACGGAACTTTCAAGGGAACAGAGCCAAAATGAAATTATGCGAACCAACGCTTTGATAAAGGAGATTACAGGCTTTACTCCAATACTGTTTGCTCCGCCCTCGGGTGACGTTAACAGTGCTGTTTCCGAAGATGCGGCAAAGTGCGGCTGTGTTACGATAATGTGGTCTGCAGATACTATCGATTGGCGCGATCAGGACAGAGAAAAAATATATTCTCGCGTTGAGAGAAATTTACAGCCGGGAGTGTTCGTTTTAATGCATCCCACAAAGGCTACTCTGGAAGCATTACCCAATATAATTCTTTTTGTTAAAGCTCAGGGCTATCAGTTTAAAACAGTGGGTGAGCAATTAAAAATCGGGCAATAAAAACTTTTTAGAGTGCAATAAAAAGGTATCTAAATAAGAAATATTACACAAACAAATAATTGGGTGATTTTTATGCGTAAATGTGATGAAAAAACGCTCAAATGAGTATCGAAAAATAAAATAATAATTGCGTTTATTCGGTTAATAATATATAATATAAATATATTATTATGGGAGAAAATGCAATGAAGATTTTTACACTAAAAAACGGTGTTCGTGTGGCTATGGAACAGCTTCCGCATCTGCGTTCTGTTTCTGTGGGATTTTGGGTCGGTGCAGGCTGTTGTGCCGAAACAAAAGAAAACAACGGCATTTCCCATTTTATTGAGCATATGATGTTCAAGGGCACAAAGAAGCGTACTGCCCTTGAGATTGCTAATTGTATTGATGCGCTGGGCGGTCAGCTTAACGCTTTTACCGCAAAGGAATGCACCTGCTATTACGTTAATATTTTAAACGAGCATTACGGTGTTGCCGTTGACCTGCTTTGCGATATGCTTCTTAATTCGAAATTTGACGAAGCTGATATGGAACGGGAAAAGGGCGTGGTTTGCGAAGAAATAGCAATGGTGGAGGATACGCCTGACGACCTTGCTCACGAAGGACTTGCGGCGGCATTTTACGGCGAGCATCCTTTGGGCAAAACGATTTTAGGTCCTGCAGAAACCGTGCGAGGCTTAACACGGAAAAATATTATTGATTATATGTCGGAAACCTACGTTTCTGAAAACATAGTAATTTCGGTTGCGGGTTCTTTTGATGAAAATGAAATTTTAAATATGCTTGAAGAAAAGCTTGATGGCTTAAAGAACAAAAAAGCACCGAGTAAATGTCCACAACTTAAAATGCCCAAGGGCGACATTATCTTAATTGAAAAGGATATTGAGCAGGTAAATCTCTGCCTCGGCTTTATGGGCGCGGCACAGACCGGTGACGAGTATTTTGCCCAAAATATGATTTGCAACATTTTCGGCGGTGGAATGAGCAGCCGTCTGTTCCAAAAGGTGCGCGAGCAAAACGGTATGACGTATTCTATTTACGCCTATCTTTCATCAAACGTAAACAGCGGTATGGTTAACGTTTACGCAGGAATGAATGCATCTCAGGCGCCAAGGGTTTTCGAGCTTATTTTAGGCGAAATCGAAAGCCTTATTAAAAACGGTGTAACTCAAAAGGAACTTTCGGAAGCGCGTGAGCAATTAAAGGGTGGCTTTGTGCTCGGCCTTGAAAGCGCTGTTGCAAGAATGAACCGTAACGGCAAGGTATTGCTTTTAAACGACAAGGTGCTTACTGTGGACCAGGTAATAGAAAGCATAAATAGCGTTACGATGGACGATATTAACAGAAACATCGTATCAATGTTTGATTTAAAGAACCTGAGCAGCTGCGTGGTAGGTAAAATTAATAGCGAGGACAAGCTTATAAAAATGCTGCACAGCGTAAAATAGGTCTTTATTTAACGGAAAAAATATGGTATAATATTACGATGTCATTGATAAAAGTATTTTTAACGCATAACAGTAGAAACGGAGTTTAACTAAATGCCTAAAAAGAAAAAAACCAATAAAAAAGTCAATAAAAAAACTAATGAAAATAAAAATAATGAGGTTGCAGGCGTTATACTCATTTTAATCGGTGTGCTTTTATTTATATCTCTTTTTATTCAAACGGAGAGTATTTTAAAAACCTTTATTGCCGACGGGTTTATGCGCGGCACCTTCGGCGTGGGCGCGTACATTATTCCGCTTTTGATGATCGCTCTGGGAATTATTCAGATTATACTTAAAAAGCCTGAAGTTCATCTGGGGAAAATGGCAATGACGGTGCTTATGGTCTTTTCAATTATAGGGCTTGCCCACGTTTGCTTTTCCTGGTTTGCGCCTGTGGGAACAACAAGCACCTGCGCCAATTATACCGAAGCAGTTAACCAAGCGTATTTTGCGGGTAAAGAGCATTTAGGTATGGGTGCATTCGCCGCAGTATATACATATCCTGTTTGCTTGCTTGTGAGCGATTTGGGCGCGTTTTTCGTGTTCCTTGCAATGATTGTTATTTCTCTTATAGTTTTATTCAACCTTTCCTTAAAGGCGGCGGGTGAAAAGCTTGGCCAAACTGTTAAGGATACGGGCGAGAAGTTCCGCGAAAGCTTTGTAGTAAACGTAAAAAAAGGTAAGCGCGCGAAAAAGACCTATGACCACGATTTAGGAAATGAAGACGGCGACGACGAAATTGATGAAGATGACGAGATTTTAGATGCTCCCGAATTTGAGGTTACAGCCGTTAAAGAGCCTATTAAAAAACGCAAGCTTGCTACTCTTGTTGAAGATGATTTTGGCGAAGAACCTTCACCTGAAGAAACGAATAAAGAGGACGGCTTTGATTTAGGTGATGATACGCCTGAAAATGATAATAAGACCAAAGCTTCGTCGGCAGAGCCTGTAAGCGAAAAATATTATTTTCCGCCTACAAATCTTTTAAACGGACCTGCGAGCACAAAGAAAAGCGGCGGCATTGACCATTCAAAGAAAATTGAAATGATGGAAACAACCCTTAAAAGCTTCGGTATAACCGCTTGGGTTGAAAATATTACAATCGGTCCTGCTATTACCCGTTACGAGCTATCTATTGAACGCGGTACAAGAGTAAGCCGCATACTCAATTTGGCTGACGATATTGCGCTTTCTATGGCGGCCACAAACGTGCGTATTGAAGCACCTATTCCCGGTAAATCGGCAATCGGTATCGAAATACCTAACGAATCGGTTTCAAAGGTTACCTTGCGCGAGGTTATTGAAAGCTCGGAGTTTAAGGAACATAAATCTCCTGTTGCCGTAGCACTCGGTAAAGATATTACGGGTGCGGTTATTGTAGCAGACCTTGCAAAGATGCCCCACGCATTGATAGCGGGTCAAACGGGTTCAGGTAAGAGCGTTTGCATAAACTCTATTATCACAAGCTTGTTATATAAATCGTCACCTAAGGACGTGCGCTTGATTTTAGTCGATCCTAAGATGGTTGAACTGAACGTCTATAACGGCATACCTCATTTGATGACGCCCGTTGTTACCGACCCCAAAAAAGCGGCAGGCGCTCTTCAGTTTGTTGTGCGCGAAATGGAAAAGCGTTATGAAACCTTTGCAAAGCGCAAGGTTAAGGACATTGTGCGCTATAACGAGGTTGCAAAAGAAAACGGTGACGAAACTATGCCTCGCATCGTAGTTATAGTTGATGAGCTTAACGACCTTATGCTTGTAGCCCGTGGCGAAGTTGAAGACAGTGTTATGCGTATTGCACAGCTTGCCCGTGCGGCAGGTATATACCTGATTTTAGCTACACAGCGCCCAAGTGTAAACGTTATTACGGGCGTTATTAAAGCAAATATTCCTTCGCGAATTGCTTTTGCTGTTGCATCGGGTGTTGACTCTAAAACAATTCTCGATTCTACCGGTGCGGAAAAACTTGTTGGCAAGGGCGATATGTTGCTTCATTTAAACGGTGAAAACAAGCCTACGCGAGTTCAGGGGGCATTTGCAGATGAGCAGGAAATTGAAAAGGTTGTAGAATTTATTAAGAACAAAAATAAACAGACTCAATATATCGGTGAAGAACAGCTTATTATGCGTGAGCTCAAGCCTAACCATGGCGGTAGCGGAGATAATCCAAATGATTACGATGACTCTGACGGTGAAGACGAGCTTTTCCCTGCAGCAGTTGAATATGCCATCGAGTGCGGCAACATTTCGATCTCGGCTCTTCAGCGCAGGTTTAAGGTCGGATATGCCCGTGCGGGTAGGTTGATTGACTCTATGGAAATGCGTGGAGTAGTGGAGGCTTCCCAAGGCTCAAAGGCACGTAAGGTGCTTATGACAAGAGAGCAGTTCTGGTCAATGTATGATGAAAGATTGGATTAACAGATGATAAACGTTGCAATAGTTTCCTTGGGCTGTAACAAGAATCTTGTGGATTCAGAGGTTATGGCGGGATATATAAAAGCAGGCGGAATGCTTTTGACGGAAGAACCAAAATATGCTGACGTTATAATTATAAATACCTGCGGCTTCATTGAAGATGCAAAGGTAGAGGCCATAGACGCAATCTTTGAACACGTAAAATATAAAAACGGCAGATGCAAAGCACTTCTTGTTTCGGGCTGCTTAAGCCAAAGGTATCCTGAAGCAATTTTTGATATGCCGGAGGTTGACGGTGTTTTAGGAACGTATGAATACAAAAACATTGTGGAGATAATCAATAATTCTCTATCGGGCAAAAAACAGATATACATCGGCTCGACAGCGGAGTATCTTGATGAGTTTGTTGAAAGAGAAATTTCAACAAAGCCTTATGCGTATCTTAAAATTGCTGAAGGCTGTGATAACAAATGCGCCTATTGTGCAATACCTTCGATTCGCGGGAAATATGTTTCGCGAACCGTGGAAAGTCTTTTGTACGAGGCTGCTTACTTAAAAAAATCGGGGGTTAAAGAAATTATTTTAACTGCTCAGGATACTACACGCTTCGGTCTTGACAGAGGTAAAAACGAATTCGCGCAGCTTCTTGAAAAAATTGCGCTTATGGGCTTTGATTGGGTACGAGTTATGTATGCATACCCTTCAACTTTAGGGTTAGATGTTATCGCGGTTATGGAAAAATACGATAACATTTGCAAATACGTGGATTTACCCATTCAGCATACAGAAGATAAAATGCTTTCCTTAATGAACAGGCACTACACGAAGAACGATTTAATTGCTATTTTAGAGCGTATTCGTTCATCAAAATACGATTGGTCTTTACGTACAACGCTTCTTTGCGGTTTCCCCGGAGAAACAGACAGAGATAATAAACAAATGCTTAAGTTTATTGAAAAATACAGGTTTGACAATTTAGGCGTTTTCGCGTTCTCCTGCGAAGAGGGAACGGAGGCTGAAAAAATGCCGCACAAATGCCGTAAAAGCACGGCACAGCAGCGCTGTGACAGCGTTATGCTGCTTCAAGGTCAGCTTGCGCACGAGTTTAATAAACGGCGTCAGGGAAATACGTATAAAACTCTCGTAGAAGGGTTTGATGAAGAACAAGCTATGTGGTACGGTCACACGGAATTTCTTGCCCCGGAGATTGACGGTAAAATTTATTTTACGGGTGAAAATGCATCTGTGGGCGAATTTGTAAATGTGCTTGTTGAAGAGGTATTTGGCTATGATTTCTTTGGGAGGATTGTTTAATGAATTTACCTAATAAGCTTACGGTTGCGCGTATTGCTTTAATACCGATAATGGTATTGCTGTTTTATTTTGATTTTTACATACTTTCGGCTGTAGTGTTTTTGATTGCGGCATTTACAGATATGCTTGACGGAAAAATCGCAAGAAAAAGAGGGCTTGTAACTGTGTTTGGCAAGTTCTTTGATCCTCTTGCCGATAAATTGCTGAACATAAACGCTATAGTTATCCTTGCTATAAAAATGAATACCAGCCAGCTTGGTTGGTACGCCGTTTTCGTTGCGATTACTACCTTGATTATTATTGCAAGGGAGATTACCATAACGTCCTTTAGGGCACTTGCCGCAAGCGAGGGTGTCGTTATTGCCGCCGATAAATTAGGCAAGGCGAAAACAGTTGTTCAGGATGCGGCAATCGTGTGTCTGTTCCTCGACGAAGCACCGCTTTTAAACGGTCATTTTATAGGGGAGCTTATTCATTGGACGGGTGTTGTACTTTTAGCAGGCGCTTTGGTGCTTACTATAGTTTCGGGACTTAATTACCTAAAGTCAAACAAAGATATTTTTAATAATAGGTGATTTTATGAAAGCGCTGTTCGATTTTTTAATACAAAACAATATTTCAGTTGCCGTTGCAGAATCCTGCACCGGCGGAAACATAGCTGCAAGCTTTGTTTCGTATCCTTGCATTTCCCGTGTGTTTTTAGCAGGAATTGTAGCATATGCAAACAGTATTAAAGCAAAGGTTCTAAAGGTAAAAAAGAGCACTTTGGCAGAGTATGGGGCAGTAAGCGAGGAATGTGCTAAAGAGATGCTTCGAGGTGTTGTTGATTTAAGCGGTGCTGATGCGGCAATTTGCACAACGGGTATTGCGGGACCTAACGGAGGTACAAACGAAAAGCCCGTAGGGCTCGTGTACGTAGGCGTTTATTACAAAGGCGAATATAAAATTGAAAGATGCTTATTTTCAGGTGACAGAGGTCAAATTATAAACAGTGCTACCGAGCATGCACTTTCAATGCTTTATAATACATTAAAAGAAAAAACGGAGGAATAAAAAATGGCAGATAAAGAAATTTTAGTAGAAAAACAAAAGGCTCTTCAAACCGCTCTTGCAGGTATTGAAAAACAGTTCGGTAAAGGCTCGATTATGAAACTGGGCGATGCAAGCGGTATAAATGTTCAGGTAATTCCCACCGGGTTTATTCAAATTGACTCTGCTCTTGGTGCAGGCGGAATTCCAAAGGGACGTATTACTGAGATTTACGGACCGGAATCTTCAGGTAAAACAACGTTAACGCTTCACATAATTGCTCAAGCACAGAAAAACGGCGGTATTGCAGCGTTTATCGATGCTGAACACGCTCTTGACCCTCAATATGCAAAGGCACTTGGCGTTAATATTGACGAATTATACGTTTCACAGCCCGATACAGGCGAACAGGCTATGGAAATTTGCGAAGCCTTGGCACGCTCTAACGCTGTTGATTTGATTGTTATTGACTCTGTTGCGGCACTTACTCCCAAGGCCGAAATTGAAGGCGATATGGAAACTGCTACAATGGGTATGCAGGCAAGACTTATGAGCAGAGCTCTGCGTAAAATTACGGCAGTGGTCGGTAAATCAAACACGGCAGTAATTTTCATTAACCAATTAAGAGATAAAATCGGTGTTATCTACGGTAACCCCGAAACCACAACCGGCGGTAAGGCATTAAAATTCTATGCTTCCGTTCGTATCGATATCCGTAAGGGTGAAGCTCTTAAAAACGGCAGTGAAATTATCGGTAATAAGTGCAAAATCAAGGTTGTTAAAAACAAGGTTGCACCTCCCTTTAAGGTGGCAGAAGTTGATATGCTCTTTGGCAAGGGTATTTCAAGAGAAAGCTCACTTATGGACTTTGCTATTGAAAGCGGCGTAATCGAAAAGAGCGGCTCATGGTTCAGCTACAAGGGCGAGCGCATCGGACAAGGCAAGGAAAATGCAAAGGAGTTTTTGCTTTCACATCCTGAGATTATGGAAGAGGTTGAAGAAAAGCTTCGTGACGCACTTAAAAACAACACAAATGCAACAGCCAAGGACGACCTTGACGGAGATGATTGATCTGGAGTAAGTAATGGGTAAATGGTATAATAAAATTTTTATCGGAAATCCAAACAAAGAGGATTTTACAAAAAAGGATTTGCCAAAAACAAGAGTTGAACAGTTTTTTGACGTTGTAAAGCTTCGCTTTTCAGGGATGATTACGGGCAACTTAATTTATGCGTTATTTTCTCTGCCTCTTGTTATTTGGGCAATGTATTACTGGTTCGCCGTTATTCAGCTTGAAAAAGAGGTGGCTCTTGATGTTCTCTTTGGCGAGGGTAGCACTTTAATTTCCTTCCTGATAATGTGCATTCCCCTTTACGTAATAATGGGACCTGCAAAGGCAGGCTTGTATTATTGCCTTCGTAATTGGTGCTGGAATGAGCGTGCAACCATAGGCGAGCATTTCTGGAAGGAATTTAAGCGTAGCTGGAAGCAAGCAATGTTTTTAAACTTTTTAAATGCGGGAATGCTGTTTGCAGGTATTTTCTGGATAACAACCTGCATACTTAATTTGGAAACCTATCCTATTTTGCAATACGTTGCAATTTTAGTGGGATTTTTGCTTGTGTTCTATTTTATGTCAAGCATCTATCATTTTCCCCAGCTTGTAACGTATAATTTGAAGATTGGGCAAATTATTAAAAACTCTTTTATATATATGATTGTTCAATTTCCGCGCACCTTATTGGCTTGCGTAATATACGCGCTTCTTGCAATTTTATGCGTAGTACTTAGTCAAGCACTTATGGCTGTGGCAATGTCTGTAGGAATATCGTTTGTTTTCTTGGGACAGATGATTTTAAGTGATTTCCTGTTTGATAAATACGTAAATGCACCTGAAAACAGACGCAAGGGATTAGCACCCAAACAGTAGAAAAACTTCTTTTTTAATGTAAAGTGGTTATTATAATAAAATTAAAAAGGGCAAAAACGTATAAGACGGTTGCCTTTTTTGATTTTGAGATAACCAAAGTATTGTAACCCGAATCAGCTTTAAATTTTTGGCCAAAATTGCTCGATTTGAGCAGATTTTGGTGTGAAGGGCGCTTTAAGGCATTTATACTTAAAGGACAGCAAAACGAAATGTGCCGAAATTCTGCGCTTTAAGGTGGATGGGTTAAAAGACTTTGGTTAAGGAGGATTTTATGCAATACGGTGAATTTGCACAAGTGTATGATGAACTTATGTATGATGTTCCATATGAAAAATGGGTGGATTTTATCGTTAAAAAGCTCGGGAAAGTGCAAAACGTCTTGGAGTTAGGCTGTGGTACGGGAAACGTAACTCAATTATTAGCAAGCCGCTTTGACGTTACTGCTCTTGATATTTCCGAAGAAATGCTGGAGGTAGCCGCCCAAAAGCTTCGTAAGGGCGGAAAGATGGCACGGCTTGTTCAAGGCGATATGTGTGATTTTAAATTACACAGAAGTGCTGAAGCAGCTGTTTGCATTTGTGACGGCATAAATTACTTAACTGAAAAAAGCAAAGTCTTAAAAGCGTTTAAAAACGTGCGCAATAATGTTATAGCGGGCGGCTTGTTCATTTTCGATATAAGCTCTGAATACAAGTTAAAACAAATGAATAATCAGTTGTATTCTGAAGACAATGAGCAGGTGACGTATATTTGGCGCAATAGCTTTGATGAAGAAACAAAGTGTATCAATATGGATATTTCATTTTTTGTCTGTCAAGGAGATAATGAGTACGTTCGCTTTGACGAGGTGCATACTCAACGTGCCCACAGCATTGAAGAAATAAAAGAGTGCTTAAAAAAGGCTGATTTTAAGGTTATAAGTGTTTCGGACGATTATTCTGACGAAACCGTAAAAACAGACAGTATGCGCATCACCTTCGTTGCGCAGGCTATATAATTGAAAGGTATTTTTTATGAACGACCAGATACTTCACGCACTTGTGTGCGACGGGGAAGCGGCTATGCTTATGATAAATGCTTCCGAAACTGTTAAAACTGCAAAGGAATTGCTTGAAATGAGCAAGGGTGTAACCTTTGCCTTAGGAAGATTGATTTGTGCAGGGGCAATGCTTGCACAAAGAAACAAAAATGAATCAGAAAAGCTTACCTTAATGGTAAACGGCGGCGGTGCGGCAGGAAAGCTTCTTGTTACAGCGGATAATATGGGCAATATTAAGGCTTGCTGTGACGCACCTAAGGCAAGCACCCCTACGGAAGATATTTCCCTGCCGACTCTTGTAGGAAAAGAAGGGCAGATTACCGTAGTTCGTGATAATCCGTTAAAGACGGAGCCGTATGTTGGTATGTGCAAATTGGTTACGGGCGACATAACGCGTGATTTTGCCGCGTATTTGGTAACAAGTGAGCAACAGCCTGCGGCGGTAGCACTTGATTGCGGATATATAGGCGATAAGGTTGTTTGCGGCGGTATTATGGTGTTGCCTTTGCCCGGGTGCTCTAAGGAAACAATAGATAATATAGAAAAGAAAATACGCGGAGTTGAAAACCTTCTTGAAAAGCTTGAATACCATCTTTCTTTAGAGGAGATGGCGCTTGATATGTTTTGGGACGTTGGTATAAAACCCCTTGAAACTAATAATATTAAATATAACTGTGATTGCTCGCGAGACAGATTCGAGCAAGCACTTATTTCTCTTGGCAAAAAGGAACTGCTTTCTCTTGCCTATGAGGAAGAAAAGACAGAAATTTGTTGTAGATTCTGCAACAAAAAGTACGTGTTCAGCTCTGATGAACTTAAAAAATTAGTTAAGGAAATATAGAATGGCAAATATTGCAACGGGGCTTAATAAGCGCGGACATCGTAACTTGTATGAGGGAAATTACGCTTCGGCGGTGGAATGTTTTTTTCGCGGATACTTGTTAGAGCCTGAAAATCAGAATAATATTCTTGATTTAATTTACGCATTAAACCAAAATGCTGATTACGCTACTGCGCTTACCTTTTGCTATGGTTTACTTGGTGCAAATATTGGTAAAAAGGCGTTAGATACCTTGTATTTCTTAACGGCGGAAGCGTTTGGCGGTGTTGGGTGTGTTGACGGTTGTGCGCAAATGCTGGAAAAATGTTTAAAGGAAAATCCCGAAGGAAGCGTGTCAAAGGACGCCCTGGCGTTTTTAACGGACTTAAAGAAAAAACACGATGTCGGCAAGTATGACGTTAATTCCAACGCAGTTACCTTGGGCATGCCCAACGGTATTACGGAAGCACCGTTTCTGAATTATGAAACGCTTGTTTGTATGCAGGAAATCGGTGTGCTTATTAAGGAAGAAAAGCTCAAAGAAGCTCTTAATCGTGTAGAGAAAGAAATAGATACAGGCAACGTAAATGTTTCCTTGCTTGGCGTGGCGATTATGCTTGGTGCTGAAATAGGTGATAAGGACTACGTTATGCGTAACGCGGAACGATTTAAGTTTGTAGAGGACTATACAACAAGTGAGCTTCACGCTCTTGCATATAATTTAAGCGAATTAAATGATGAAGACGTAGCTTATACCGTCTTTCGTGAGCTTTATTCAAAAGAAAGCGGTGAAAAGGATATTGCATTTGGCTTTTCCGTAGCTTGCGAGCGCATAGGCGATTTTGAGTACGCAAAACGGCTTGTCCAAGGAGTTATTTCCTCTCAAGGAGGTATAGGACCTGCCACGTACTACGAAAAAGAGTTGGGTAAAAAGACACATTCTTATATGCTCAAATATGAAAATGAGGCTGAAGAAAGTATAATTTCCAATATTAAAACGGGAAATTTTAATTCGAGATCCATTAGTTTGGCAGAAACACTGGATTATTTAAATTATTGTAATATTGAGCTGGCGGATGAATGTATAAGCAAGGTTGATACAGATAAATTTTTAGGAGAAATGGAGCTGCGTAGGTTGGCAATCAATCCCAAGGCAAGTCTTTTTGTGCGCGCAAAGGCGGCAAGCAGAATAGCTGACCGAGGGGTTGTATATCTTAATACCGGCTCAGATTTTGTAGAGTTTTCACCTGAAATAGCAAAAGTAATAAACAATTTTTTTGAAAGAGGAATGAACAATGAAGGAACTAATTGATTTTGACAGCCAATTTAACGAATATATGGATTCATGGGCTGATGAGCTGCTCAAACAAGGTAAAAAACCCGAGGAAATTGAAGCGCTTATACCTGAAGCTTATGAAAAATGGGCGAGCGATGCAAAAAAGTATTTTGAAAACGTTGATTCTGCTGAATTAGTTAAAATGCTCGGCGCATATTTGGATGAGGAAATAACACCACCCGATATTTTGATTGAAGAGATTGTTGGAAATCAAGCTTGCGAGCAAGGTGTTTTTGAGCTTTTTATGCAGGAGAGACCCAATCAGGATAAAACTCTTTTGATGAACGTGCTTTCCGATATGCAGTCGTCGTTGCCTGTACAGGAGTACATATCCATTTTATGCTCTGTAGAAAATGAAGAACTTGCCGATGCTGCGGCAGAAGCCTTAAAATACGCAGGTAAGGACGCTATAGGGCAGGTTTTAAGTATTTATGATGAGGAAAAAGATATAACCGTTAAGGAAAAACTTATGTACGTGCTTGTTTACAGCGAGCCTAAAACAGAGAATTTGGCTTCAAGGCTTATTGAGCTTATGAAGCAAAGTGGTAACCGTGCGTTTATAGCTGGTATGATGGGCTTCTACGGTGATGAAAGTTGCATTGACGTTTTAAAACTTGCCGAAGAAGCTAAGGATATAAGCTATATTGATTACGTAGAAATATGCGATGCTATTGAGTCTTTGGGTGGCGAAACAAAGCGCGACCGTGAGTTCGATGGCGATGATTATTATGAAATGATGCATTCGGGTGGCTTCGACCAATGAGGTTTTTCGTAACAACGCCATTTTCCATGGAAAAGCCCGTTAAAAATCAGCTGGAACGTATGCAGATTAAAACTGTTCTTACTGCAGACGGCAGGGTTTATTTTGAAGGTGACGAAGCTTGTCTTGCCCGTGCCTGTGTAAATTTGCGGTGCGGCGACAGAGTATTTTGGGAGATAGCTTCCTTTAATGCCGCGACCTTTGATGAGCTTTTTGATAATATAAACAAAATAAATTGGGCAGATATCATTTCGCCTAACGGAAAGATAAACATCAGCGCCAAATGTGCACGCTCGCGACTTATGAGCCAGAGCGACGTACAAAGCATTGCCAAAAAAGCCATTGTTAAATCAATTCAGCGTAAGATTCATAAAGAAAAATTACTTGAAAACGGAGAAGTATATCCCATTGAAATACATATAAATAAGGATAACGTTACCGTTGCCATTGATTGTTGTGGTGTAAGCCTTCATAAACGGGGATACCGTATAAAAAATGCGGTTGCGCCATTAAGGGAAACCTTTGCCGCAAGCTTAATTGAAATTTCGGGCTTTAGGGGTGACAGAGCCTTTTGCGATTGCTTTTGCGGTAGCGGCACTTTGCCCATTGAAGCGGCTTTAGCGGCACTTAATATTCCGCCGAACGCAAATCGAAGCTTTTGTGCAGAGGAGTTCAAGGGCTTTAATAAAAGCGTTTTTTACAACGTTAGGCGCGAAGCACTTTCAAACGTTTGCGACAGACCTATTGAAATTTACGCTTCGGATATTTCACCCGAAATGGTGGATATGTCCCGTTATCACGCAAAGCGCGCAGGGGTTGAAGAGTTTATTAAATTTTCTGTTTGCTCGGCGGAAGACAGTATGCCAATGGCGCAAAACGGTATTTTAATCAGCAATCCGCCTTATGGCGAGCGTATCGGCGATGAAGCGTATATGCTTGAGCTTTCTGAAAAAATAGGGCAGATGCTTAAAAACTATAATTCGTGGAACGTGTTTCTTTTAAGCGGATATAAAAATTTTGAAAGAGCAGTAGGAAAAAGAGCTCAAAAGACCCGCAGATTTTACAACGGAAACATAGAATGTAACCTTTATAATTTTTTTGAAAAAAAGTGAAAAAAGTGGTTGACAAGAATACTCCTTTTAAGTATAATAAACAAGCAATCAAGAGAAGCGGTTGCTTTTATTGAGTGCGTTTTGTTTGTTATGATGGGTTGTTTGCTATAATGGCGCCTTGGTCAAGCGGTTAAGACATCGCCCTTTCACGGCGGTAACAGGGGTTCGATTCCCCTAGGCGTCACCATTATCTTTAGGGGCTTTTAGCTCAGCTGGTCAGAGCGGTCGGCTCATAAAGTCGGATCGTAGCCATGTCGTTCTGTGAGCCAAGGAGTTGCAACCTAGAGTTGTCTTCCTAAGACCGCTTGGCTC
>JAZNXV010000021.1:0-1720 GCA_045594045.1 Clostridia bacterium | reverse complement strand
TAAAATAGCAGTACCGACAATACCGCCGCCGATAACGACAACGTCAGTAGATTTTACAAATTCCATTCCTTCACTTCCTCACTGAATTTTAAAAATAATAATGCACTTTCATTCTAACACAAAATAATTAAAAAAAGAACTATTTTATGATAACATATAATGTAGAAAAGCAAGTTTTTATCCACATATTTATTAACAGCCTGTTGATAAAGGAGGTGCCTGTATGCGCAAGATTTTACTTCTTACCCTCTTCCTGTGCAGCTTAATTTTTACAGCCTTCGCCGCAGAAAACAAAGAACAGGAAATAGCCCTGGTTACTCCTGCTGAAACCATCACCCTTGAAGAAATGAACGCACGCTTAAATAAGGGAGAAGGCACAGATTTATACCTAAAGCTGGCTGATAACGAGGTTGCCGTTTATAAAAATGCAGGCAAAGACCGTTCCCTGCGCAGACAAATTGTCCTCACCACGCCCAATAGCGATATGTTGCGTTTATATACCAACGACAAAAACACCTTCCGCCAAATGTCTAAGCTGCTGCGTGATTACGAAGAAGGCAATAAAAACTTCAACGGTTACTACGTGATTACGGATGTTGACCCAGAAAAAGAAGTAAGCGATAAAATTACCATCTATCGCTTTTGGTTCATGAAGCTGGAAAAAGAACGCCACAGCCGTCGCATACCCATAGGCATCGGCATTGGCATAGGTGGGGGACACCATCGCGGTCCGTGGATTGGCATTGGACTTTAAAGCAAAGTAACTTATATCTAATTGGAGAACACCAGTGAAATTCTTAAAAATTCTATTCCTTATAGTAACAATACTTTTTGCACTTGTTGGTTGTAAGCCTAATAATGTTGATGCACCCGTCGCCGCTGTCGTAGGCAAGGTTGTTAAAGTTGTTGATGGCGATACCGTTCATGTTTACAACAGCAAGGGCACCTACAAAATTCGTCTTTCCGGAATAGATGCGCCGGAGCGTGGTCAAGCCTACGGAAAACGTGCCAAAGAACATTTAACCCAGCTTGTTGCAGGCAAGCAGGTAATCGCCATTGTAGAAAGCAAGGATAGATACGGACGCTATGTTGCTAAAATAAATTGCAACAGCCAAGATGTTTGCGCCCAAATGCTCAAGGCAGGCTACGCCTGGCACTACAAAAGATATGACGGCAACAAGTATTACGCAGAACTGCAACAGGAAGCACGCAAATCCAACCGAGGCTTGTGGGCAGATAAGAAGCCTTTAGCCCCGTGGGATTACCGCAAAATGCAAAAGGATAAATATAGTGGGAAGATGTAAAAATAAAAACAAATAATTTTATATAACTGGAGGTATTTTATGAACATTAACCCTAAATATTTTGTTGGTCTTGGTGGTTTTGCCTTAACAGGTTTAATTGCGCTTGCAATTTTCCTCGGCTCTTGGACTATTGTCGAAACTGGTGAGCGTGGCGTTGTTTTAAGACTTGGTCGCTATGCAGAGACTATGGACGAAGGCTTGAACTTTAAAATTCCCGTAGTAGATAAAGTTGTGAAGCTTAACATTCGTGACGTTAATCTTGGCGTTGATACCGAGGTAAGCTCTGGCGATATGCAAACCATTCGCGTAAAAACTTCTTTGATTTACGCGCTTGACCCTCAAAACGTAGGCACTATTTACCAAAAGTATAATGTGAACTACGAAAACATTTTGATTAAACCCTTGCTCTTAGAATC
>JAZNXV010000020.1:0-2309 GCA_045594045.1 Clostridia bacterium | reverse complement strand
GATTCCGCTTTTTGTTTCGCTTTTCGTTATGAGCTTTCAGTCGGAAGCAAACAGAATCGGTGTTTTAATAGGTGCCTGCAACGCTCTTCTTTATACGGCAACCTATATTATTATGGGTGTGTATGCTTCCGCGGCATCGGGATTGCTTTTCAGCTTCCCTATACAGCTGATGACGTTTTTTAGATGGAAAAAAAGAGCCTACAAGAAAACGGTAATGTTTAAAAAAATGAATAACAAGCAAAGAATTGTTTTTACGTCAGGCTTGTTAGCCTTATGGGCGGTAGTTGCAGGGGTGTTTTATTATCTCAAGTATGAATACGCTCTTTTCGACAGCCTTTTATTCTTATTCGGCTTTATTGTGCCGATTTTAACAATGCTCGCCTATATTGAATACACTTATCTTTGGATTATTCAAGCGGTAGTCGGCTTGTTTTTAAACATACAAATGGCAATGAACGATATAAGCCAGATTACCTACCTTATCTACGGCGTTTACGCACTGTACTGTGTGATTCTTGCGTTTATAAATGTACATAAGTTTTATAAAGAACAGGCGGAATTGAAGCTGCCGGAGGCTTCGTAAAATTGCAAATGGGAAATGGCAAGTGGCAAATTTCGGAACTGCGTTGCCGATTACAAAGCTTCGCGAAGCCTTTCATCCCTGTCCGCTTTGGCGGATAGGGAGGGGGACCGTTCTTTGATATATTAAAAATTAACAGACAGTATATTCCGTGTGATATACTGTCTGTTATTTGTTTATTAAATCGGAACGGTGGTGGGTAGTTCTCTTACCTATTAGGTTTAGACGGATAGAAGACTACTTATCCCTCTTTTTTACCGCAGGTAAAAAAGAGGGATAGGCTTCGCTACAATTCAATTTATATAAAAACAACAGGTCTACGAAGCAAATATAATTGCTGTCGCAGACCCTTTTCTATTATCTATTCAATATTATCTTTTATCTATTATCTCGTGAAGCCTCTGGCATCTGCCATCTTTACAATCGGCACGAAGTGACCCTTAATTTCCCATTTTCCTATTTCTCATTAAAAAAACCACCACGAGAAGTGGTGGCTTTTTATCATTATTTTCCTGCTTTTTTAGAATACTTTACTTTATAAATAAAGTTCATAAGGTGAGCGTCGATAGTGCCGATAGGCTTTGTTTGGGCGTAAAGCTCTGCACCAACTGCTGTTTTACAGCCTTTTTCCATAACAAGCTCAACAGCCTCTGCATCGTACTGACTGCCTGCAACGCAAACAGCACCGTTATCCTTAACAAGAACAGCGTTTCTGTTGCCAAGAGCCTTTGCAACCTTTTTGCTTGATTTGAGTGTGCTTGCGGGGTCAAATATTGCAGTTTTTACAACAGGACCGCAAAGCTGAGCAAGGTCATCGAGGAAAGGCTTCATTGTCTTACCTTTTCTTGACATTGCAACTGCATATTCATTTTTTGTATGGCGGATGTAGTTAACGTCTTTTCTCTTTTTGTAGATTGCCCAGTGCATATCAGCACTGTCGGGAATCTCACCGCCGCCAACCCAGGCACCGCTCTTTGTGTCGATAATAGCAGCTTCCTTGCCGTCTTCACCAACTGCGAAATATTCGCCTTTTCTTTCACTATCGCAAGGAGCGAATTCCTTAGCAGCTTTGTATTTACTGTCAGATTTGAAAACCTCTGTAACGTAGTCAACAACACCGCTGAAGGTGTCAATAGCTTTGCCTGAAACCTCGCAGCAACGTTCAATGATGAATTTCTCACAAACACGCTCAAGTGCCATTGCAACTGCGAATGCATCTTCATAGCTTTCGCCGAGGCAAACTGCACCGTGATGCTTCATTATTGCAGCCTTTGAGGTTGAACGGGTGATAGCACCGATAACGCCCTCTCTTAATTTAGGCTGACCGGGAAGACCGTATGATGCACAAGGAACGTCTGTACCGAGTGTTTCAGAATCCTTGCCTGTTACGTTATTGATATCAAGACCGAGTGTGCTTACAACCGAAGCGTTTTTCTGGTGAGTATGAATAACGAAATTTGTTTCGGGACGAAGCTCGTAGCAGGAAGCGTGAATACCTTTTTCTGATGAGGGCTTAACGTCACCGTCATAAGAAAGGTCTGCAATATTTACTACAACGATATCGTCGGGAGTAAGTGTGTCGTAAGCCTTACCGCTTGGAGTGATAACGAATTGAGTGTCACTTATACGGCAGCTGATGTTACCCCAGGTTCTTACGATAAGACCTGCTTCTAAAAGCTCGTGACCTGCTTTTATGACTAATTCTTTTGCTTCTAAAATATCCATAAAT
>JAZNXV010000019.1:0-47779 GCA_045594045.1 Clostridia bacterium | reverse complement strand
GCAAAGCTCGTAGTGATATTGCTCCACTTCGTTCCGCAGTGATATTATATTCGCCTTGTATCTTTAACGCGCGAAGCGCATATCACTGCCGAAGGCAATATCACGCACTTGTGCATAGAACTCGCCGTAGGCGAATATAACAGAAAAAAGCACATCTGTAAACAGATGTGCTTTTTTCTGTGTTTGGCGACCGTTTTAGATGACATGTCTCAAATGTAGGTTTTTCAAGGTTTTTTTGACTTTTCAAACTTTTTTAAAGCCTTTTTTGAATCTTCAAAACGAATTTGCCGTATTTTTTCGATTTTTCCATCTGATCGAAATAGATGACATCGTCTTTGTTATTACAAAGAGCACTCAGCTTACGAGGAAATACCCAAAGCCTTTTTGATCTTATTGACAGATTTATGAAAGCTCGACCAAATCAAAAAATAATTTAAAGCAGAAAAGCCAACACCAAGACCGCAAATCATTACAGCCGATACAATTGCTACAATAAAACCTTCATCAAGCATAGAAACAAAACCATAACCCGCCAATCCAATTGCACCTAAAATAAATATTAACAATCCAATGATATCTGTAATTCTTGTATGCAGCGATATCGTCACCTTTGTTCGTTCACCTTGTCCAACAAAATCACCTATGAGTATTGGCTTTGGAATTCCTCTTGTGTAGACAAAAGGGTGTTGATTTTTTATCAATCGAAAGGAGTTATTATTGACCTCTCCATCAAACGGGCAATTATCCCATTTTGATCCGCACAGTTCTTTTAAAGTCATTCTGACCTCAGCCTCGGATAATGGTGATATAAATTCAATGGGGGGTATAATTGGCTTCATTCCCGTTTATCCTTTCATTATCGTTTTTGTTTGCTATCAAGCCAACTGTAATAACCCTCTAACAGCTTTTTGTTTTTATCAAAATCAAGCATTGCTATCTTTTTCTCATTGATCTCATACGCTTTTTGAATAATATCATAGGCGTATTTCTCTTCCTCGTTTTTCGGCGGATTTTCGAGAAAAGACAGTTTGCATCGCAGCAGGGTTAATTTTACTTGATAGTACGGTTTTAGATTTGGCATTTTCGTTCTCCTTTCGGGTTGTAAACATATTATACCGAAAGGAATGGGAATGCAAGAAAAGTTTTTGAAAATTATTTGTTGAGATTATTATAACATAAAAGTCTTTGTTTGTAAATAGTGAAGTATCGGCTGCGCCGAAGTGATGTAGTGCTATCGCACAGTGATGTATTGCTCCTTTGTCGCAAAGTGATGTGATGTGTTCCTTACTCACGCGCGAAGCGCACATCACTTGCGAAGCAAACATCACGCCCGAAGGGCACATCACGTTCCGCTTGCGGAACACATCGTTGAAAAAAGACCAACTCGTAAGAGTTGGTCTTTTTTCTGTCTGCGGCACTAGGATTCGAACCTAGGTAATGCCAGAGTCAGAGTCTGGTGCCTTACCGCTTGGCGATGCCGCAATGTCCCCCGCTATTGCAAGGGTGTACCTGAACGGTACTTGTACATTATATCACAAATTTACCGTTTGTCAAGTGTTTTTTTACTAAAATTTTGATTTTTTTCAACTTTTTCCTCAAAGTCATTCTTTTTTAGCCTGAAATACAACCTGAAAAACGCTTTCGCATTAAAAGGAAATAACGGATAGAGATAGCTGTGCTCGCCGTTTACGGTTTCGTTGGTTATAAGCAACAGAGGAACTAACAGAAGCCCTATAATATATCCCGCAAGTCCGAACAGGGAAGTAAGGACTAAAAGAAATATTCTCAAAAACTTAAAGGCGTAGCCAAGCTCATAGTTCTGCTGTGAAAAGCTTGCTATCGCAACTACCGCCGAATAGAAGATAACGTCTCCGCAGAGCCAGCCTATCTGTACGGCGAAATCTCCGAGTATAAGACCGCCTATGACGCTTAAGGAGTTCGAGAGCATATTAGGCGTATTCATTGAAGCGAGCTTAAGTCCGTCTATGGCAAGCTCACAAAGTAATAGCTGTAAAAGTATAGGCATACCTCCCGGTGATTGCGGTAAAATAAAATTCAGCGCGGGGGGAAGTATATCCTGGTTTTGCAAAAGCAGCAGCCAGGTAGGTGTCAGAATGAGCGATAATATAAAGACAGAATGGCGGATTATGCGTAAATAACAGCCCGTGAGCGGCGGAAAATAATAGTCGTTCGTCTCCTGCCAAAAGTCAAAAATTGAGGTGGGAAGCACCATTACCTGAGGTGAGGTATCGCACAATATAAGCACCTTTCCTTCCATTATCTCGGAGGCGGCGGCATCGGGGCGCTCAAGAGTTCTTATTTTAGGGAATGGGTTATACCATCTTCTTTTTATAAGGCTTTCGGCTAAGCTCATATATCCGAGTGTCAAAGCCTTGGGAGAGATCTCGTCTATTTTTTTTGATAGCTTCTCCACATATTTTTTGTCTGCCAGCCCGTCCATATAGCATATTACTATGTCGGTCTTTGAAGACCCTCCCGCGTTTTTGTAAAGCATAGTAAGCCGTGTGTCGCGCACACGTCTGCGGAGCAGGGCAGTGTTGAATATCAAGGTCTCCACAAAGCCGTCCTTCGCCCCCTGCATTACTCTGTCATTGTCAGGCTCCTCGGTGCTTCTTGCGGGATATGTTCTCGCGTCTATTATTATAGCCTTGTCTCCAAACGTGCTGCCGAGCATTACGACAGAGCCCGAAAGCACCGCAAGGGTAAGCGCGTCAATATCCGAGCTTATATCCACTTCTACGTAAGGCACGTGCCTGCTTGCAAAGCGCGAAGCGGAGCTTTCGCCCGGACACGTATCCTTCAGCGTCAGAAAATATTGAAATATCTTCTGCATCACTCCGTCCTTTACAAACCCGTCTATATAATAGAATGTAGCTTCGTCCTTGCCTATTGTCAGATGTCTGCTTATAAGGTCAAAGCTTTCGTTTACCCTCAAAATAGTGTCGAGCGAGCGAACGTTTTCACTGTATACTTTCGATAATATATTCATAAAAAATCCTCTTTCTTTACGGATAAAAGTGTAACCGAAAGAAAGAGGATTATACGTTTTTTGCTTTATTTGTTGTTTTTGAAGAATTGATAAAGATAGCAGGGGATCATTCCGTTATAGAGCTTTCTTACCTTGTCTGCCCGTCTTCCGTAAAGCTTTTCAAAGCTGTCATCCGAGGTGATAACGTAGACCTGCCAAGGCGCGAGACTTCGGAATTTTATTCCTAACTCCCGATAGAGCCTTTGCGCTTCCTCCTTCGTTTGCAATCTCTCTCCGTAGGGCGGATTTGTGACTATCGTGCCTCGCCTTCCGTCCGAGCTTATTTTCCTCGCGTCTGATTGAAAGCATTTTACGTATTGTGAAACTCCCGCGCGCTTACAGTTGCTTTTTGCAAGCTCGACACAGCTCTCGTCTATGTCGGAGGCATACGCTTCGAACGCAGTGTGAAGCTCGGTATCAAAGGCCTCCTCCCTCGCGTTTTTCCAGACCTCTGACGGAATAAGAGGGAATTGCTCTGCGGCAAAATGACGGCTTCTGCCGGGCGCTATATTGTTTATAAGCATAGCGCCCTCGATGGCTATCGTGCCAGAGCCGCAAAGGGGGTCCCATAAAAGAACATTTTCACGGGGGCGTGAGGTAGCGGCTATTGCGGCTGCCAATGTCTCTCTTATGGGTGCGGCATTGGCTTCTGTGCGGTAACCGCGCTTGTGAAGCGGAACGCCCGAAGTATCTATCATAAGCGAAGCGGAATTCTTGAGGATAAAAAATTCTATCTGATATTTTATCCCGCTTTCCTCAAACCACTTTATTCCGTAGGCACCCGAGAGCCTTGAAACAACGGCTCGCTTCACTATTTTCTGACAGTCGGGAATTGAAAAAAGCGCGCTGCTTATTGAATGTCCCTTTACGGGGAAGGCGTCGCTTTTTCCTATCCAGGTCTCCCACGGAAGCGCTTTTGTGCCTTCAAAAAGCGCTTCAAAGGTCTCCGCCGTAAATTCGCCTAATTTAATATAAACTCTTTCGGCATATCGCAAAAAAACATTAGCTATGGCGACCGCTTCAAAGTCGCCCCAAAAGCTGACCCTGCCGTCTATAGTCTTTATTCTTTCATACCCTAAATTGTCTATTTCCTCGCCGAGCAGATGCTCCAAGCCGAAAAGACAGGTCGCAACCAGTTCAAATTTCATATAAGTCTCTTTTCACCTTTTATTTGTCTAATATTTTATCACACGGAAAAGAATTTGTCAATAAATTAAAGGTATACACAATATTATTGTTGACATATTAAAAAAATAAGTGTATAATAGTGGTGAAAAAAGAATTCCGAAAATGAAAGGAATTAAAAAAATGAGTAACGAAAACAAGACTATAACTTTTACAAAGCCGTCCGATCAGGATATCGAGATACGCCGCGTATTAGGCGCCGTGTATCAGGCATTGAAGGAAAAAGGATACAATCCCATAAATCAGCTTGTCGGATATATTATCTCCGAGGATCCGACCTATATAACTAATCATAACGGCGCGCGCAGTCTTATCCGTAAGGTCGACAGGGACGAGCTGCTTGCCTTGCTTTTGAAAAGTTATCTTAACTCAAACTTTTGAGAATACTTGATCTGCACACGAAAAAAGCCACTGCCGTTTTGAAAAAAACGGCAGTGGCGCTTGGATTTTTTGACGGAGTCCATTTGGGACACCGTTCCCTTTTTTTGTCTGCGGCAAATGAATCCAAGCGAAGAAATATAGCTTCGGCAGTGCTTACCTTTTCGGAGGAGGGAAGCACGAATATGAAGCATGGCGCCCGTCATATTTGTACGGAAGAGGAAAGACTTGAGCAGTTTTCATTACTCGGCATGGATTATGCTATTCTGCTTGATTTTGAAGCTGTAAAAAATATGCGGCCCGAGGATTTCGTTTCCGAGATATTGCTCGGAGTATGTCACGCTGACGTGGCTGTCTGCGGATATAATTTCCGATTTGGAAAAGACGCGTCGGGTGATACGGACACGCTTATATCCCTTATGGAGCACAATGGCGCGGAATGTATAGTGTGTCCTCCATATCTTTATGAGGGCGAGCCTGTGAGCTCTACGGAAATAAGAAACTTCATAGCGGACGGAGATATGGAGAAAGCCCGTGTCCTTTTGGGAAGGCCGTTTTCACTTTCCGGGGAGGTATATCATGGGAAAAGTCTCGGTCACATTATAGGCTTCCCGACCGCTAATCAGAAAATTCCCGAAAACATTGTTGATATAAGAGTCGGCACTTACGTTTCACGTGTTTTTCTCGGCGGAAAATATTATTATTCGGTTACTAACGTAGGTGTGCGCCCGACTGTTGAAACAGACGGAAAGACGAATTGCGAAACATATATATTGGACTACGAAGGCGATTTGTACGGAAAGACGATAAAGGTAGAGTTCTTATCCTTTATCCGTGACGAAATGTGTTTTTCATCCATAGACGAATTGAAAAAACAAATAAACAAGGATGTTGAAGAGGTAAAAAAATGGCAGAATGTTGGACAAAGCTGACGGCAAGAGCGAAAAAGGATAAATTTGATGATTTATGCGCCGTAATGTGTATGCTTGACTGCAATCTTATGATAGAGGATTACAGCGATGTTACTATAAACGGTATGTACGGTGACTTGATAGATGAATCTATTTTAAACGCTGATAAGGATTATGCACAGGCGTCAATTTTTATTTCCGAGGAAAATTCTCCTGCCGAATATGCATCTTTCCTCAAAGAGAGACTTCGTTTTCTTGACATAGATGCGGAAATAACGCTTGAGGGTGTTTGCGACGAGGACTGGGCAGAGAGCTGGAAAAAGTATTATAAGCCGATAAAACTCGGTAAAATTACTATAGTGCCCGCATGGGAGGATTATGAAGCGTCTGACGGTGAGATAATTCTTCGAATGGATCCGGGCATGGCGTTCGGTACGGGAACACACGAGACCACACGTCTCGTTATAGAGCTTATGCAGGACAGAATGAGCGGAAACGAAAGAGTTCTTGATATGGGCTGCGGCAGCGGAATACTCGCTATATGCGCGTCAAAGTTAGGCGCAAAAGCCTGTAACGCTTACGACGTTGATCCCGACGCCGTTAAGGTCGCAAAAGAAAACGTCGAAGCGGACGGCGCAAAAAACATCGTCTGCGGCACGTCGGACCTTTTTGACTCTGTCGACCTGTCAAACGGAAAATACGACCTCATTTTAGCCAATATCGTCGCGGATATAATTTTGAGAATGCTGCCCGAAATGGATAAATATTTGGCTGAAAACGGAAAGATAATACTTTCGGGAATAATCGAGCCGAGAGCCGAGGAAATTTATGCATCTCTTAAAGAAAACGGCTACCGCGCTATAGAGCAGAAGAAGGAAAACGACTGGCTCGCTATTATCGCGGAGCGCGCCTGATAACGTCGGATAAAAGAGAGGATAATATGCCGAGATTTTTTGTTTGCGAAGAAAATATAGACGGTGAATATATAACTCTTTTGGGAGATGATGCGCATCACATCTCCTTTTCCTTACGTATGGCGGCAGGAGAGGAGATAACGGTTTGCGACCAAAGGGGAAATGAATATATATGCGAGCTTTTCCGTCTTGACGGAGAGACGGTAAAAGCGAAAATCCGAGAAGCTCGCAAGGGAGAGGGCGAATCTCCCTTAGAGATACACGTGTATCAGGCATTCCCGAAGGGAGATAAGCTGGAGCTTATAATTCAGAAGACGGTCGAGCTTGGAGCCTCTTATATAACCCCCTTTGAAAGTGAGCGCTGTGTAAAGCGCCCGAAGGCTGATAAAATAGATAAGCAGCTTTTGCGGATGAATAAAATTGCCACCGAGGCGGCAAAGCAATGCGGGCGCGCAAGGCTGCCCGAGGTCAAATCACCGCTCTCCTTTTCGGAAATGCTGAAAAGCGCGTCCGAATGTGAGCTTGCCGTTTTTTGCTACGAGGATTGCAATACCTTGTCTTTAAAGGAGCTGCTTAACAAAAAAGGTAAGGATATTCATTCTCTTGCGATAGTGATAGGCAGTGAGGGCGGCTTTTCAAGTGACGAGGCAAGGCGCGCCGAGGAATGTGGAATAATACCCGTCTCGCTCGGGAAAAGAATACTCAGATGCGAGACCGCTCCCATTTTCGCTCTTTCTGCCATAGCTTTTCATTATGAATTGTGACGGCAGAGGTAAAATTGTATAAAAAATGACCTTAAAATTTGTAAATTTTTATATTTATTCATATTTTTCTATTGAAATTTGACAAAAAATATATTACAATATCGTACAGTATAACTAAAATGCGCAGAATGTCGAAATTTAGCTTTATACTTTTGAAAGATACTTTAAGCTAAAATTTTTCAATGTTCTTATAAACCGAAAGGAAAAGGAAATCTATGTCAAATCGTATATTTCAGAGTGTTATGCAGCGTACAAGGGAAACAGTAGGACGGACAGTAGGTGTTATTGACGAGAACGGAACGGTCGTTGCATGCAGTGAGCGTTCACAGATAGGAGAATCCCGCGACGGCGTAAGAGAAGAGCTTGCGTATTCGGGTTCTATTGCGGTTATAGGCGGATATACATATCGTTATATAGGAGAAAACGGACAGGATGATGAATTCGCCGTTTTTGTTGAGGGCACCGACGACCGCGCGGAAATGTCTTCGGGCATTTTGGCGGTTACTCTCGGCGGAATAAAAAATCTTTATTATGAGAAGCACGATAAGACCTCCTTTATAAAGAATATTATGCTTGACAATATTCTCCCCAGCGATATTTACGTCAAGAGCAAGGAGCTTCATTTTGATATTGAGGGCAAAAGAATAGTTCTGATAATCAAGTTTGGCGCAAAGACCGATATGCTTCCTTACGATATTTTGCAGGGAATGTTTCCCGACAAGGCTCACGATTATGTTATCAGCGTGAGCGAGCAGGACCTCGTTCTTGTTAAAGAGGTCGGTGAGAATTATGAGCTTTCCGAGGCTGAGGAGCTGGCTGAGTCTATCGTTCAGACACTCAATACCGAGTTTTACGCCAAGGCGTCTATAGGCGTCAGCACGCTTTCAGAGTCTTTGAAGGACCTCGGCAGAGCGTATAAAGAAGCGAGAATAGCTCTTGAGGTGGGAAAGGTATTTGATACCGAAAAGGACGTTATATGTTATGATAATCTCGGTATAGGACGTCTTATTTATCAGCTCCCTACTACACTTTGCGATATATTCCTTCAGGAAGTGTTCAAGAAGGGCTCACTTGAGTCACTTGACAGAGAGACTCTTACAACAGTACAGACCTTCTTCGAAAACAATCTTAACGTTTCCGAAGCGTCAAGAAAGCTTTTCGTGCACAGAAACACCTTGGTTTACAGACTTGAAAAGATCCGCAAGATAACCGGACTTGACCTTCGTGAATTTGATCAGGCGGTAACCTTCAAGGTGGCCCTTATGGTTAAGAGATATCTGATAAACCGCCCCACTAAATTCTAATTTATACGACATTTTATTTGTTTTACCTGTGTTATAATTTTATCCTAAGAGGGATATACGGAGAAGTTTGAGATGAAAAGAAAAATGAAATATAGTTTTGGCAGTGCGTTGTGCCTCGTTTTAACTATTGTTCTTCTTTCGCTTTCGTTATACGGCTGTGATAGGGACGGGAACGTACCGACAGCGGAGACGACAGAAGCGCCGCTAACAACACAAAGTCCTTTAGTTACAGAGCCTGCGATAGATTATACCTTTGACGAGGAGCATATGAATAAGTTTCTCGCTTTGGTGGATTATGATAAGCTTTTGCAGGTACAGGAAATTTTTGAAGCACTTTACGTAGGCGAATATAAGCCGTACAGCGAGATAGGTACCGAAGTAATAAAATCAATTGCAGAAACGATAGACCTTGAAAAAATTACAACGGTGGATGAAGCGACGACCGCTTTCATTGACGCGTATCTTCACGCAATGGGTGATAAATACGCCTATTATTATGACGCCAAGGCTTATGAAGAATATCAGGATGACGTCAGCGGTGAATACGCGGGCATAGGTGTCAGCGTTACAATGACAGAGAGCAGATATATAGAGGTTCTGAACGTTTTTTCGGAAAGCCCTGCCGATAAGGTAGGTATTCTTCCCGGCGACATTTTAATTGAAGTGAACGGCGAGGATATCGTAGAGCTTGGATATTATAAGGCTATAGATATGGTAAGAGGCGAAATAGGAACGAGCGTTAATCTTACTGTAGAAAGAGACGGGGAAAGGCTTTCCTTCGACGTCATAAGAGACAAGGTTACAGAAATAACCGTAGAATATGAAATGAAGGAAAACGATATAGGTTATATAAGAATAACCTCGTTTGACGGCAAGACCTATCCGCAATTCGTGGAAGCATATACCGCGCTTGAAAAACAGGGCGCCAAGGGACTCATTTTTGACGTGAGAAACAATCCGGGCGGCACGCTTGACTCGGTTGTGGCTATACTTGAATATATTCTTCCCGACGGACCTATCGTGCATATGGAATATAAAAATTCCGCTAACAATTACACAATATCCTCGGTTGATGATTGCAATCCTATTTTCCGTTTTTTCAATCAATACTATGAAAACCACGAGATAAAGCTGCCTATGGTAGTGCTTGCAAATCAGAATACCGCAAGCGCGGGAGAGCTTTTTACCTCTTCGCTTAACGATTATGATGCGGCGACCGTTATAGGAGTTAAGACCTACGGAAAGGGCGTAGGTCAGAGAGGTGTTTCTCTTGTAGGCGAAGACGACAAGCCGGACGGCTCGGTTGTCACTATAACTTATTTCTATTATGCGCCTCCGTACAGTGAAAACTATGACGGAATAGGCATTGAGCCCGATATTTCTTCAGAGCTTCCCGAGGAAGCACAGAACAAGAACCTCTATAAGCTTACAGACGAAGAGGACACACAGCTAAAGGACGGCATCGAAGAAATTCTTCGTATGATTCGCATAATGAGCGCTATAGGTAATTAAAAACATTATATATAACCTTATAAAAGGAGAAAGATCATGTCAGATAAGCAGAGAAATTATACCGCCGCAGGCTTTAAGGCGTTACAGGATGAGCTTGACCATATCAGACACGTTGATATGGAAAGAAACAAGAAGGATATCGCGCAGGCGAGAAGCTTCGGCGACCTTTCCGAGAACAGTGAATACGATGAAGCTAAAAATGAGCAGGCTAAGCTTGCCGCAAGAGCGTTTGAGCTTGAGGAGCTTATAAAAAACGCGCACGTAGTAGACGACAGTGAGATAGACAGCTCCGTCGTAAGCGTAGGCTCTATAGTTGAGGTCTATAATCAGGAAAGAGATAAGGATATAACATACCACATCGTAGGCTCTTACGAGACCGACCCCGTACACGGAAAGATCTCCGATCAGTCTCCTATAGGTCAGGCTCTTATAGGCGCGAGAACAGGCGATCAGATACCTGTAGAGCTGCCTAACGGAAGCACTGTGCATCTTCACATTATTTCGGTATCGAGAGCGTAAGCAGGAAAGGACAGTTAAAATGAGCGCAAACAACGCAAGCAATAATGTTGAAACAAGCTCAACAAACGAGCTTCAGGTAAGAAAGGATAAGCTTGCCGCTTTGGTAGCCGCAGGCAAAAATCCCTTTGAAATAACAAAGTATGACGTAAGCGCAAAAAGCGGTCAGATTTTTGCGGATTATGATAATTTTGAAGGAAAGACCGTAAGCATTGCAGGAAGAATAGTCAGCCGCAGAATTATGGGTAAGGCGTCTTTTATGCATCTTTTGGACGGCGACGGAAAAATTCAGTGTTACGTAAAGCGCGACGACGTAGGTGAGGACGTTTATGCCGATTTCAAGAAATGGGACGTCGGAGATATTATCGGAATTGAAGGCTTCGTATTCAAGACTCAGACAGGCGAGATCTCCGTGCACGCGCAAAAGCTCGTTCTGCTCGCAAAATCCTTGCTTCCTCTGCCTGAGAAGTTCCACGGCTTGACAAACACCGATCTCCGTTACAGACAGAGATACGTTGACTTAATAGTAAATCCCGAGGTTAAGGATACCTTTGTAAAGCGTAGCCTTATCCTTAAAGAAATAAGAAATTATCTTGACAGCAAGGGATTTTTGGAGGTCGATACCCCTATCCTTACTCCGTTTGAGATAGGAGCTACCGCCCGCCCCTTCGTTACTCATCATAACACGCTCGATATGGATATGTATCTCCGTATAGAAACCGAGCTTTATCTTAAGAGACTTATTGTCGGCGGTATGGAGAGGGTATACGAGGTTGGACGTATTTTCAGAAATGAAGGTATGGACACAAAGCACAACCCCGAATTTACAACGATAGAGCTTTATCAGGCATATACCGATTACAAGGGTATGATGGACCTGGTTGAAGAGCTTTACAAGCTGCTTGCCGAAAAGGTCTGCGGCAGTCTTGACATCACATATCAGGGAAATGAGATCCATATGGGTAATTGGGAGCGTCTGACAATGGCAGAGGCTGTCAAGAAATATGCGGGCTGTGATTATTATGAATGGGAAAGCGACGAGGACGCAAGAGCGTGCGCGAAGAAGATGCACGTAGAAGTTCCTGCCGATGCTACAAAGGGAACAGTTCTCATAGAGCTCTTTGACGCTTATGTTGAAGAAAAGCTCATTCAGCCTACATTTATTTACGATTATCCCGTAGAGAACAGTCCTCTTGCTAAGAAAAAGCCCGACGAGCCCGCATTTACGGAGCGATTTGAGTATTTCATAAATGCGATGGAATTCGGAAACGCGTTCAGCGAGCTTAACGATCCTATAGACCAGAAGGAGAGATTTGAGCGCCAGGTAGAATTGAAGCGCGCGCAGGAGCCCGACACGACGGCACAGGTCGATTACGACTACGTGACCGCGCTTGAGTACGGTCTCGCCCCCACAGGCGGTCTCGGCTTCGGTATAGACAGACTTGTTATGCTTCTTACCGACAGCGCGTCTATACGTGACGTACTCCTGTTTCCTACTATGAAGCCACAGGACTAAATTATATAAGGGGGCTGTCACATTTGGTAAGACCGAAAAAGTCCGAAAAAGTATTAAAAAAGACCATATTTACAACAAAAAGTGTAAATGAGACAGAAAAGGTTGAATTTCTGCGAAATTCTTCTGAATTTATGGACTTTTTCTACCGCCGTTTCCTTCCTCTCGACGTATTTAGAAGCCACAGGACTAAATTATATAAGGGGCTGAGTCCATTGACTTAGTCCCTTGTAGTGCTTTATAACGGAAAAATAAAAGAGTCGAAGCTTATGAAAGCGTGTTTGAGCTCACAGCGAGCAGATAGGAAAAGGTCTTTACCTTTTTAAACAGCGCCATATTTGAAAGGAGAAAAAATGAGCGAAAAAGCAAATAAAGCTATAGAAAAGCCGAGATCTAAAGCAACACTTTGGCTTGAAAATTATTGGTATCACTATAAATGGGTGACCTTGATAGTCGCTTTTTGTCTTATCGTGGGTATTATATGTATTGCGCAGGCAGTGCAAAATAATTCTTACGACTCATATATTATGTATGCAGGGCCTCGCCAGTTGAGTCATAAAGAGGTTTTGGATATAGAAAAGGATTTTTGCAGCGTGGTTGAGGACAAAGACGGTGACGGAAAAGTAAACTTGGCTATAAGAGAGCTTTTCATTATGTCGCCCGAGGAAATTGCAAGTGTCGAGGAAGGCTATGAGGCAAACTATACGCTCATATCCGATAATATGAAGGTATTCGATCAGGAAATTCTTTCGGGAGAAGCAACCATATGTCTGTTAAGTCCTTTCCTCTTTGAGCGAGTAAAAGAGGCAGACGGATTTTTACCTATCGGAGAGTACGTAGGGGATGCCGAGGTCGAATATGTTGACGAATACGGAGTTAAGCTGAACAGTACCGCTTTCGGAAAGCTTGCGGGACTTTCCGCGCTCCCCGATGATACCGTTCTTTGTGTAAGACGTGTCAGCACTATAGCATCAATCTTCGACAAAAAGCAGACCGAAAAAAATCACGCCTTAAATATAGAGACGGTTAAAAGAATATTTGAAATGAACTGAATGACAATACAAGGGAAGAAGGGTTAGAATGTCGCTTGCCACAGCACTTAAGAGAATAATTCCGAAGAAAAAAACAGACGTCGATATGACAGAGGGAAGTATATGGAAGCATATAATCGTTTTTTCTCTCCCTTTGCTTATCGGAAGCGTATTTCAGCAGCTATATAATACAGTAGACACATGGGTTTTAGGCAAATACGTAAATGACGCGGCGTTTTCTGCTGTCGGCGCGGTCGGACCTATAATAAATATGCTCATAGGCACGTTTACAGGGCTTGCAAGCGGTGCCGGAGTAGTTATTTCACAGTATTACGGCGCAAAGCAATATGATAGGGTTGAAAAGGCAGTACGCGCGTCCGCGTTTCTTACGTTAGTGAGCGCAGTAATTCTTACCGCACTCGGCATAATACTCGTGCCGTATATGCTCCGCTTGATGAATATGCCCGAGGATGTTTTTGATGAGGGGCGTACATATCTTACTATATATTTCGCGGGTATGATAGGTCTTATGGTGTATAATATGGGCGCGGGAATTTTGCGCGCCGTAGGCGACTCCCAAAAGCCGTTCTATTTTCTCGTTTGCTCTGCTATAACAAATATCGTTTTAGACCTTGTTTTAGTTTTAGTCTTTGACTTAGGCGTTGCGGGAGTAGCTTATGCTACTATAATAGCGCAAGGAATTTCCGCTATACTCATTACAGTGTCGCTTTTGCGCCACAAGGGATGCATAAAGCTGAAAACACCCTACGTTTCTATAGACAGAGTGCTTTTAAATCAGATATTCAAGGTAGGACTTCCCGCAGCTGTTCAGCTGGCTATTACCGCTTTTTCCAACGTTTTTATTCAGTCGTACATAAACTTTTTCGGAAAAGAGGTTATGGGCGGCTGGACCGCGTACGGAAAAATAGACCAGTTTATGTTTATGCCGATGCAGGCGGTAGGTCTTGCGGCAACTACCTTCGTGGGTCAAAACTTGGGTAAGGGCAATTATAAAAGGGCGGAGAAGGGTGTGCGTATTTCCTTGATATTGGCTACCGCTTGCACCTTCTTTATTATGATACCGATAGAAATATTTGCACCGAATTTTGTAGCCTTCTTTAATGAGAACCCCGAAATTATAGGATACGGCACGACCTTCTTGCGTTACATTACTCCGTTTTTTGTTATATGCTGCGTAAATCAGGTCTATGCGGGAGCGCTCAGAGGCTCGGGAAACAGCCGTGCGCCTATGGTCATAATGCTCTTGGGCTTTGTTGCCTTCAGACAGGTCTATATGTATATAGTCTCTAATTATATAAGCAACACCGTCGTCTTTGTTACAATGGGATATCCTGCGGGCTGGCTTTTCTGCAGTCTGCTTATGATAATCTATTATAATACGGTCCGATTTAAGAGCAAAAACGTTGTAACTACAGAATAATATTTTGTAGGGTGAGCTATGACAGAGCTTCAAAAAGCATTGTTTTCAATGCAGGACTTAAAATACAGAGATTTTCAGAGCGCTCTTATGCCGACAGTAGATAAAGAAACGGTAATAGGCGTGCGTATTCCTCGCTTACGAGCCTTTGCAAAAGAATATTTTAAGAGCAATAAAAAAGAAGCTGAGGAATTTCTTTCTCAGCTTCCGCACAAATATTTTGAAGAATACGCTCTTCACGGATTTCTCATTGAGCAAATAAAGGATTTTGACTCGACACTTTCCGCTTTGGACGAGTTCTTGCCGTATGTAGACAATTGGGCAATTTGCGACTGTGTCTCTCCTAAAGTGTTGGGAAAACACAAAAATGAGCTTTACAGTAAAATATTGGAGTGGACAGCTTCGGGAAAATCTTATACCGTGCGTTACGGCATAGGAATGCTTATGCGCTATTTCTTGGACGGGGATTTTTCTCCCTCGCATCTTGATTTGGTAGCCTCTCTTGAATGTGATGAATACTATGTCAATATGATGATAGCCTGGTATTTCGCCACCGCGCTTGCGAAGCAATATGATGCGGCACTGCCTTTTTTAGAAGAAAAACGCCTGTCGGAATTTACTCACAATAAGACTATAAGAAAGGCAATCGAAAGCTATAGAATTACCGACGAGCAAAAGAAGTATTTAAGATCCTTGAATAAATATTAAAATAATCTGTTGACAAAACAAAAAAGATAAAATAAAAATACATCTTTAAAATTTGAGGGGGTAACAAACTGTGAGGAAAACAAGGTATATTATTTTAACTTTGATTATAACCTTTGCTATTGTATTTTTCTCATGCGCCAATGACGAAAAGCAGAAAAACAACGGAACGGGAGCGGAAATAAGTAAGATAAGCGATAGATTGCTTGAAGAAATGGAATCAATATCAGACACGGATATTATTCTTGTAGAAATTTTACTTGAGGATATCGATCACAGTCTTATTGAAGAGGAACTGGGAAAAGTAACCGATGTAAGCCCTAACGATTATCTTGCCGAGAGACAGAGAATTTCAAAGCGTCTACATTCTGCTGTATACGATGCGTTTATCGAAGAGCAAGTTGATCCCGAACGCAAGATAATCAGGGACGGCGGGTGGCTTCCTTGCGTGATTGAAGCTACAAAGGAAGAAATAAAGTATTATGCTTCCTTGCCGACAGTGATAGGGTTGGACCTTTATAATATTGAAGAAATTGACGAAATAGCAACGCCTGAGTGAGCAAAAAAACAAGAGCAAAAGGATAGAGCGTCACTCTAAAGGACAGTTTTTCAAGAATACGGCATATCTCGAAAGAGGTATGCCGTATTCTTGCGTTTGTGTCCCCAAATGCAGTGCTTGTCAGGAAAATTGACAAGTTATAGGTGAACTAAAAAAGGCTCCCTTTACACAAGGGAGGCTTTTGTGCTGACCGTTACGTATGCGTGATCTGTTTCAAATTCATTTATGATCTTAAGCTTGGATATTGAAAGATAGCTACGTATATCGTTAGGATTATCGGGATATATTTTTACCTTTCTATCACCCATATCGATATACTCATTCTGATTTTTATCGATCGACAAAACAAAAAGTCCGTTATTAGTCAGCAAATCCGCAATTTTTTGTATAGCTGATAACTTATCTTGTATATGCATAAAGGTTAATGACGAGTATATTACATCGAACTGCTCTTCAAAATCAAAAGACGTAAAATCTCCGCAAATGAGATTTATGTTTTTATGCATTGATAAATTTTCAGTAGCTCTCCCAATTGTCTTTTCGGAAATATCTATTCCACACAAGCTTTTACAATTTGGTGCAACTTTTATGGCAAGTCGCCCTGTTCCGATTCCTATTTCCAAAGCGGATTTGCTTTTATCAAGTTGCATGCTCTCGATAAACTTCTCTCCGTCCCACTTATCCATATAATCTCTCAACGGTTTAGGATCGCGAGCAGGATCATTGTTTTCATCAATTAGCTTGTTATAATGTTCAATCAGAACTCTCATAAGCATCTTCCTTGTCCTCTTCAAGATTATTATTTTTATTATAACGCAAAAACCGCAGAAAATCAATCTGCGGTTTCTATTTTTTCTGTCGGTAGGTAAAACTGTCCTTTAGGGTACGCCCCTATGCATCTGCTTTTTTTGTTTGGCACCCCCGAGGGAACGGCACAAGTGCCGAAAGTGCTCAATGACCGTTTGCAAAGCAAACAGTACCCATTTCGCACCGCTTAGCTAAAAACAGTTCACTGAACTGTTTTTAAGCAATCTGCGTTTCGCTTGATTGCTTACGCTTGCGCGCCCCCTCGGTGTTCGAATCCCCTCGTAGAAGCGCTACTCGGTGTTCGAAGCTCCTTGTAGAAACAAAAAAACAGATGCGATGCATCTGCTTTTTTTGTTTGGCACCCCCGAGGGGATTCGAACCCCTGTTACTGCCGTGAGAGGGCAGCGTCCTAGGCCACTAGACCACGGAGGCATTGGCTGCGGAACAAGGATTCGAACCTTGACAATACGAGTCAGAGTCGTAGGTGCTGCCGTTACACAATTCCGCAAAATTAACTTTTAACGGTGTAATTATAGTTTATACCACTGTCTTTGTCAAGCATTTTTTGTAAAAATTCGCAAAAATGCGGTATAAACTCAAAAATATAAAAAAGCATCCAAGATGCCGTTTGCACCCTTTCTAACACCCGTCTCTCGACAGGTGGGCACGCCGCCCGAAAAGTCTGCAGTCCACTGGCATGATAAAAATCAAGGAGGCATTGCATATTCTCGGCGCTTTAAACGTTCCCTTTATGCATAATGTGGGTATTATACAACGGTACATAACTAACAACCCAGATGCAATAATATTATTGCACAAATACAGTAAAAATTCAAGCAATACATTGTATGAAATTTGTGGTAAATTGTCTTTTTTTGGAAGACGAAACACAAAAACTTATAAATAACACATTTCTTATAAAAAGATTATTTTACGTCGTTGCTTTTTTCGCTTGCGGAATACGCTTTTGCTAAAATTCGCGCAATCCACTTGGGCCAGAACTTGCAGTACATAGCAAAGTCCTCTTTTGTACGAAGATTGTCGCCTATGATTTCGGTTGTGGCGGATTCTTCGTGAATTCTGTGGCACATAAGGGGCTTAGAAATATATATAAACGCGCCTTTTTTCTTTGACAGAACTTCCCATTTTTGCCAATCAAGGTCGCTTTTAAAGCCACTTTCAAAGGGGTTGCTCTTAATTATGTCGGTAACAAATGAAACTGAGGGGCAACAGATGGGGCACCCCAGAGAAAGCACTCTGCGACGCACAAAAATACTGTTTTTAAAAAGTTTTAAGGGCGAAAGCATAAGCTTTTTTATGTTTAAAAGCTTGTTCTTGTAAACCTTTTTACCATCTCTGAGCTCTGCGTAATGGGTAAAGCAAATAATGGGATTTTTTGCGCTGTTAAAGCCTTCTAAAATGCTTTCTAAATAAAGTGGCTCGTAAATATCGTCCTGATGAGCGATGGTAACAAGGGGTGTGTTAACGCATTTTAAAGCAAAGTTCCAATCCCCTGCAATACCGGCTACGCCCGTGTTTACAAAAACCTCTAAGCCGTACTTTTCCGCCAAGCGTGAAATATGCTCGTTGGGGGTGCTTGTGGCGATGATAATATTCGATTTTATACTTTGGTTTTTTAGGGAAAGAATACATTCCTCTAAAAAGGAGCTTTCCTTATAGGCGCAAAGCGCAAAGGTATGGTCTGATGAGGTAAACATAGATTTCTCCTTGGAAAAGGGTTTAAAGGGTGCGCTGCTACAGAGTATAAGCGCACTGCAGTGCAGGGTAAAAGCGCAAGAGGCGGTTAGTTTTTGTCAACAGAAGTGCTTTCGTCAGCATTGCTTTTGCTGTCCTTATCCTCTACCTGCTTTTTTAAAATTGAAATTTCCTGAATAAGCATATTGATTTTCTTTGATTGCCCTGAAACGACAACGGTAAGAAAAATTGTAATTAAAATTACAAGACCTAAAAAGACGGAGAGAATGGCGTTTGAAACCAACTCAAAGCCCAGAAGCTTACGGAAGAATTCCACAATGGATGGAGAACAGGCACCTATAATCATAACTATGGACGTAAAGAACCATATAAGCGAATATTTTACCGGCATTTTACCTTTGCGCACGAGAATGACAAGTGCGGCAATAAGAAGTAAAAACACAATCAAGATTTTTATACTCAAAGAAGTCATTTTTTATGCCTCCTTTTGCTTGTAAGTAAAATCGAAATGAGAACGTTTATCATATAGTAAACGGATTTCCACGCGCGGATTGAAGAAACACCGCCCGTGCGCTCGTTCATTTTTACGGGTCTTTCGGCGTGAATATAGCCATTTTTCAAAAGGGCGGTAGTGCTTACGGGTTCGGGATATTCCTGAGGATAGCTCTGGGCAAATTCACGGATAACCGCCTTGTTGCAAGCGCGGAAGCCCGATGTGGTGTCATAGACCTTTTTGCCTGTCACAAGCTTTATGGCAAAGGAAACGATAATAATACCTATTCTGCGCATAAAGGTAGATTTAAAGTTTTCGCTATCTTCGCTTATAAAGCGGGAGCCTATAACGAAATCGGCTTCGCCTTGAATTATGGGGGCGATAATATCCTTTACGCAGGCAACTTCGTGCTGACCGTCACCGTCAAACTGAATGGCGATGTCGTAGTTCTCCTTTAAGGCGTATTTATAGCCCGTTTGTACTGCACCGCCTATGCCGAGGTTTTGCACAAGGTTAATAACGGGCAGGTTGTTTTTCTCGCAAAGGGCTTTTGTGGAGTCGGTTGAGCCGTCGTTAATAACGATAAAGCTGTAATCGGTGTTGTTTTCTTTGTTATAAGCCAGAATTTTCTCGCAGGTGCTTACAATGCTGGCCTCTTCGTTGTAAGCGGGAATAATAAGTAAAACCTTCATATTATCAGGCATTTTTATAAGCCTCGCACACCTCCTTGGCATCGCCCAGCATCTTCACGCGGCCTTTTTCAAGCCAAACGCAACGGTTGCACAGGCGTTCAATTTGTTCGATAGAGTGTGAAACGATAATAACCGTCGTATCGTCGCTTATCATAGAATTTATGCGCTGCTCGCACTTTTCCTGGAACCTGAAGTCGCCAACGGCTAAAATTTCGTCAACAATTAAAATGTCGGGCTTGGTAACGGTGGCGATGGCAAAGCCGATACGGGCAATCATGCCCGAGGAATAGTTTTTCATAGGGGTATCAAGAAAGTCCTGCATTTCGGAAAATTCAACGATATCGTTGAACTTTTCGTCCATAAACTTTTTTGAATAGCCTAAAACGGAGCCGTTTAAATAGATGTTTTCTCTGGCAGTTAAGTCAAAGTCGAAGCCTGCGCCAAGTTCGATTAAGGGGGCTATTGTTCCGCAGGTTTCAACGGTGCCTTTTGTGGGGGTAAGAATACCGGAAATTATTTTTAAGGTTGTGCTTTTGCCGCAACCGTTAAGACCTACTATGCCGAAAACGTCGCCCTTTTTAATATCAAAGGAAACGTTATCGAGAGCAACGAAATCCTCAAACATAAGCTTGCGTGTTACAAAACGCAAAAAGTATTCTTTAAGGCTTTCCAGTTTTTCCTTGCTCATGTTAAAGTGCATTTCGATATTTCTTAATTCTACTGCATTTTCACTGTTCATTTTATCACCTTTTAGCGCTCATATTAAATGTGCAAAATAAAATTCTTTTGTGCCTTGGCAAAGATAAAGCCGCCAAGCAGAAGCGTTACGGCAGAAACTGCCAAGCAAACAAGATTCGTTTCCAAGGAAGGAACAACGCCGTTCATTACAACGCTTCTGAAAAGCTCAACGAACATAGTCAAGGGGTTAAGCTTTACTATTTCGTAAATAAAGCCGGTGTTTTCAAGCAGGGAAACGGGATAGATAATAGGAGTTAAGTACATCCATACGGTGAGCAAAACGCCGTAGAGATGCATAACGTCCCTGAAATAAACGGTGAGAGCGCTTAAAATAAGGCTCAGACCGATAGAAAATAAGAAGCAATATAAAATGGGAAGCGGTGCAAAAACGATTGTCCAGGAAGGAAATACGCCCTGAATGAGCATAACCGCAAGCACGGCTATAAGACTGAAGGCAAAGTTTATAAGGGCAAACAGACATTTCTCCAAGGGGAAAATGTATTTGGGAATATATACTTTTTTAATTAAAGGCGCGCCGCCGATAACGGAGCTCATAGCCATAGAGGTGGACTCGGAAAAGAAGTTCCAAAGGGACCAGCCCACAATGTAATACGTTGCAAAGTTAGGAACCTCTACCTTTAAAAGCAAGCCGAATACCTGTGTGATAACGAGCATTGAAAAAAGTGGGTTTAAAACGCTCCAAAGCACGCCAAGAACACTGCGGCGGTATTTTAATTTAAAATCCTTGCCCGCTAAATTGGTAAGCAGCGGAAAGAATTTTACCATATCGTATTTGAACCTTTTTAAGCCTTTTACAGCGCTGTTCATTTTTAGTACCTCATTTCTTAAAATCGCTTTTTACAGAAAAATCCTCGTGATTTAAAGTCAAATTTTTGTTGTAGTAGGGGTCGCCTGACTCCAGCTCTTGCTTCCAGCGTTCTTTAAAACGGTCGTTTTCCTTTTCAAAGCGAGCCTTTTTCTCGGGCGTGTCCTCTGCTCCGCGACTTTTAGATTCGTAGTGGTAAAGCTCCGCAAAGGGAGTAAACACAACCAAATAGCCCTTTTGACGAATACGCATACACATATCCACGTCGTTATAGGCAACCTCAAAAAGCTCGTCGAGTCCGTCCACTTCGTTGAAGACCTTTTTGGGAATAAGCACGCAGGCAAAGGTTACGGCAGAAAGGTTTTGCGCTATTGAAAGCCTTGCCATATAGCCTAAAGCGCCGCGCTTGGAATGCTTGTGAGAATGGCCTGCAACTCCGCCGATGCCAACAATAACACCTGCATGCTGAACGGTATCGTCGGGGTAATAAAGCATAGCGCCTACTGCGCCAACGTCACCGCGCTGGGCAAACATAAGCATTTCCTCAAGCCAGGAATCAGCGATAACCTCAACGTCATTATTAAGTAAAAGAACGTAATCTCCTTTGGCGTTTTCTGCGCCGAAGTTGTTGATGGCGGAATAGTTGAACTTGTCCTTCCAATAAACAACTCTTACCTGTTCAAATTCTGCAGTAATGAGCTTGTAGTAATCGAAGGTTTCTTGCTGCTGACTGTTGTTTTCAACAATTATAATTTCAAAATTGCGGTAGGTTGATTTATCGAAAACCGACCGCAAGCACTTGTCAAGGGAATCAACATTATCCTTGTTGGCAATAACAATGGAAATCAGCGGTTCACCGTCAATTTTATAGCCTATACGGTAGGTTGAGGGGCTTTTGCCGTTCATAACCTCGCCGTTTAAATTTAAGCGGGTAAGATGGTCGCTAAGCGCCTTGTGGGCAGAAGCAATTATATAGGGCTTTGAGCCGAGGTCCTGGGCGGTGGAGTTTTTGTGACCGCGCCAGAAATAAAGCAGCTCGGGAACGTGCACTATTTTTTCTGCCTTTTCGGTAAGGCGCAGAATCATATCGTAATCCTGACTGCCGTCACACTCTTTTCTGAAACCGCCAACCTTATTCATAAGCTCGCGGCTAAAAACGCTCAAATGGCAGATATAATTGTATGAGCGCAGAGTGTCGGGAGCAAAATCCTGCTTAAAGTGGGCTGTTTGAATGTTTTTAGGACTGTTGCCTGCAAAGGTTGCCTCGTCGGTATAAATAAAATCTGCATTTTCGGCACAAATTTTTTCCATAACCTTAAAAAGTGCCGAGGGGTGCAAAAGGTCGTCGTGGTCAAAAAGAGCAATATATTCGCCTGAGGAAAGCTCAATGCAAGCGTTGGTGTTTTCCGAAATGCCGAGATTTTTTTCTAACTTAACGTATTTAATGCGCGAATCCGTTTTTTGAAGCGCCTTAACGGCTTCGCCAACCTCAAGGTGAGCATCGTCACTGCCGTCGGCAAGGCAAAGCTCCCACTTAGGATAGGTCTGATTCTG
This sequence comes from Clostridia bacterium, assembly GCA_045594045.1. Classification (GTDB taxonomy): domain Bacteria; phylum Bacillota; class Clostridia; order Christensenellales; family QALW01; genus UMGS1322. The sequence continues at coordinate 25,174 of JAZNXV010000019.1, read as the reverse complement.
AACAGATGCAATCATCTGCTTTAAAAACTTGATGGGCGTATTGTAAAGGGGAACCAGCACGCTGATGGTTATGTTTTTGTCAAAAACGTGTGATTTTTCTTCTTGGGCGCGCTTTTTTGAAATTTTAAAAGTGTTGCCAAGGTTTTTTGTGCGCATTTTTTTGCGGGTTTTGCCAATTACTGCACCTAATCCTTCGGAAAAGAGCGTGCCGAAGGCTCTGCCAATTAAATACAGACCTCTGTTGCGCTTGCAAGCGTCAAGAAACAGCCTAAAGGGCTTGGTTGCACGCCAAAAGAAAGAGGCGGTAACGGCAGAATAAAGGGAAGTAAGCTCGTTAACGCGAGCGTTGCTTGCCCTGAGCTTGCTTGAAAGAGCAGAGGTCTGCGCTTTTTGTTTTTCAAGCTCTTCTTGGGCGCACTCCAGCTCCTTTGTTGCTTGCGTTAGTGCCTTGCGCGCCTTTTTAATCTCTTTTTCAAAGGAAGCGTTCTCTTTTTTTACGCGTTCAAGCTCGCCTAAAAGCACATCTTGTTCGGTCATAATTAAATTCCTTTTAAAAAATTTGCGTTTTTAAGGGCGCGCACATACTTATTTTGTGCATTTGCCCGATAAGCACACATAATCACAATAATTTTATCATAAAAAGCACTATAAGTCAAATTTTATTAAGGTGGCGGGACTTTTATAAAAACAAAAAACTCCCGGCAGGGAGTTTTTGATATAAATCTAAAAATATGCATTTAAAATAACCGGAACGAGAGAGCTTTTTACAGCATAAAAATATTGCTCCAGGCAAAGTTGCCCGATGCGTCCTTAACCTCAACGCGCACCCATTTTTCAAAGGCTTTAATCGGATATTCAGCGTGGGTAAGATTTTCGCCGCGAATTATTTTGTCGGGACACCAGGCGGAATTTGACAAAAAGTCAATTTTAACGCAAGGGGAGCAATCGGCAATAAGCTTGTCGCCTTCCCGTCTAACGATAAGCTCGGGTCCTTGAGTGGCGTAAAAATCGCCCTTTTTCAAGGCGGATAAAAGCGATTCCTTGCTGTTATCCTCTGCCTTTACCATAACGAAGGATTTTGCTAAATCGTCAGTATAATAATGAACGTCGTCGGTGGCAATTAAGGGATAGGCAACGCCTTCGTTTGCAAGAATATCTACAAAATAGCCCGAATAGGGTCGGCTGCTTTGGTTAACGTCGGACACGGAATTGTAAATTTCAACCGCGTCAAAGCCGTTGAGCTCAAGGGCGTGTTTCGGTGTGTTAAGTGACCAGGCAGGGTGGGCAAAAATTACGTAGCCGCCCGCCTTTTTTATTGCGTCGATGGCTTGCTGACGGGTGGTTTCGGCACGAACTAATTGGGGGTCGTAATCCATGCCGACGCCTACGATGTGCATAACGTCAACACTTGTATCGCTTCCGCCGATATTATATTCACAGCCCGATAAAATTTTAATGCCTTCAATTTCGTCCTCGGCGTGAAATTTCCAATGGTCAGTAATCGCAATAGCATCAAAGCCCGCAGCCTTATATTTTTGGGCGGCTTCTTCGGGCGTTGCAATGCCGTCGGAAAGGTTTGTATGAATGTGAAGACCAACCTTATAGCGAGTGTTTCCTAAGAGATCCTTGTACATGATTTTTGTCCTTTCAAATGAGTTTTAAATGCCATAACAAACATGCGAAACGTGTTTTGCCTTAGAATAAAAGGGTTGGCTAATACTTTAGCTTTGAACCCGGACGGCAATAGATTTTTGCAAAAAGCGGAACGAGTCTTAAACGGTGCAGGAGCATAAAGATAAAGACAATAAGCCCAACGCTTTTGTCTTCGCCGTCGGGACCAAAGAGAGAAAACTTAATCTGTGAATAGTGAGAAAGATTTTCCTTAAGCCAGGCAAAATAGCGTTTATATTCTTCCGTAAACGCTTTGCTTTCGGCGCTTTTTCCCGAATACAGTAAAAAATAAATGCAAAAACGGACAATAAAGTATTGGTGCAGTAAAATATCGTCCACGTCTTCAAAATTAAAGCGCTCAATAAGCTCAAAAATATTATAATCCTTTTTAAAGCCGCGGTGGGCGGTGTTGGAAATAGAGTTGGGGTTTGAATAATAGTAATAGCCTACGTTATCTATAAAGCCGTAGGTTGCTCTGTGCTTTATAAAAAGCATACTGAAATCAACGTCTTCGCTTTTTATGTTTGAAAAAAGAATGTTGTGCTCTTCCAAAAAGGCGCGGCGGTAAATTTTAGAAACCGATGCAGGAATAATGTATTTGGCAAATTTGCCCCTTTGCGCCTTGCGGATAAAATCAACCTTGCCGTCGCAAATTCTCGTAAAGCCACCCATAACAACGTCGCACTTCTCGTGCTCAATGGCGGTAACGTAGGCTTCAACGTAATCGGCGCTGATAGAATCGTCGCTGTCGATAAACATAACGTACTTGCCCTTTGCGATAGACAAGCCTACGTTTCTTGTAAGGGCAAGCCCCTTGTTTTCCTGGTGCACGATGCGAACGTTCTCAAGGGTTTCGTACTCTTTTAGCATTTCGCCGGAAGAGTCTGTTGAGCCGTCGTTAATTAAAATCAGCTCAAAATCCTTAAAGGTCTGATTTAAAATAGAATCGACACAACGGTTCAAATATTTTTCAACGTTATATACGGGAACGATGATGCTTACAGTTTTCATTGTTTTAACCACCTTTTTATGTTTGCGGTAAGATAAAAAGCAAAAAGCAGGAATTGTACTACCATAATAGCTAAATACAGCCAGAAAATAAGATAGAAATTGCCGAGATACACGCCCAAGGCAAGAATAAGGGCTTCAATTATCAAAACGGTTACGTAAAGCCCCAACTGCTGCTTTGATTTTTCCATAATGGTAAGCAGGGCGGAGGCGAGAGTTACAAAAACGTTGAACATACCCGACACAATAATTAAAACCATAGCGGCACGGTAGGCTTCAAAGGAAATGCCATACATCAGCGAAAGCGCCCATGGGCCTAAAAAGTAGGCGGCAGCGGCGCAAAAAGCAGATGCTCCGATAACGAAAAGACACACCTTTTTTATGCCTGAAAAATACAACTTGGTATCTTTGCTTCTGTAGCTTTCAGCAAGAGTGTTTAATAAGGGATGAATAACTATCTGCCCAAGAAGCACAACCACCGACGGAATCATCATTAAAATGCTGAAATAGCCTACGTCTTCAGGTGGGAAGGCGGAATCAACAAAAATTTTGGGCAGGTTAGCAATCAGCATTATAACCATATTGAAGCAAATAAAGGGAAAAACTGCCTTTAGCAAGCTTAAGCAATATGCTTTATCGTCCACAAGCTTTAAGGGGAAAAGAGGCGCTGTTTGCTTTAAGTCAAAAGCAAAAAAGGCAATCAGCGTAGCTATAAAAATTGCCGTGGAAGCTAAAATAAGGCTGCCTGTAAAAAAGTCAACAACAAAGAACAATAAAACGGAAAAAACATTTTTTAAAATATAGGAAATGCCTACCAGGTCCAACCTGTCGGCTTTTTGAAAAATTGCGTAGTTGGAGTCGCTTAAGGCTTCAATAAAGCGCGTAGCCATTAAAATTAAAAGAATGGCGATTTTTTCTGTGTTGTAGTTCAGCACCAGACCGATTATAAGGGCAACAAAAAAGGCAACGGTGCTGAAAACAAGCTTTAAGGTGTAGTATGCGCCGTGATTGAATTTATTGTCTGCAACCTCAAAAATTCTTCCGCCTAAATCGGAAAAAGTCCATATTATAAGGCTTAAAGAAAAGCATACTGAAAACACGCCCGAAGCATCAATGCCGTTAACGCGGGTTACGATTATCAGGTAAATAAGCGAAACAAACGCATTCAAGGCTGAGCCTAAAGCGTTCAAAAAGAATTTTTTTGCTTGGGAATTAAGAGGCATATCAGCTCTCCTTAAAAACATAGTATGTTAATTATATAGCATAAAAAACGAATTGTCAATTACGGCAATGTGGCGGTGGCTAAAGCAGATGATAGAAATAAAGGAAGCAGACGGTGTTTTGAACAAAAAACTCTTGACCAAGAGAGTATAAAAAAAGCACCTGCAAGAAGCAGGTGCATAAAAGTAATGATTAGTCGATTACGCGAACGCGGATAACGTTGCCGATGGATTTAATAAAGTCAACCACTTCGGGCTTAAACTCATTGTCGATATCGATAATGGTGTAAGCGTAGTCGCCGCGTGAAGCGTTAATCATACCGCTGATGTTTTCCCCTGTTGAAGCGATTGCCGCGGTGATTGAACCCACCATATTGGCGGTGTTTTTGTGCATAACGGTGATACGGGCGTTACCTGTTCTGTTAAGGGAAACTGCAGGATAGTTAACGCTGTTGATAATGTTACCGTTTTCAATAAACTCCTTTAATTCCTTTGAAGCCATAACGGCACAGTTGTCTTCGGATTCGGGAGTAGATGCGCCTAAGTGGGGGAACACAACAACGTTCTTTGCACCGATTAAAGCGTCGGAAGCGAAGTCCGTAGCGTATTTATAGATTTTGCCGCTTTCGCAAGCAGAAATAACGTCAGCGTCATTAATCAATCCGCCACGGGCAAAGTTAAGGATAATAACGCCGTCCTTCATTTTTGCGATGGTGTCTGCGTTAATCATACCCTTTGTGGAGTCCATTTGAGGCACATGAAGGGAAATAATGTCGCAAGAAGCGTAAATTTCGTCAAGATCGTCAGCCTTTTTAACTGCGCGGGAAAGCTTCCAGGCGGCGTCAACGGAAACGTAGGGGTCGTAGCCAATAACGTTCATACCTAAAGCAACTGCGGCGTTTGCAACTAAACCGCCGATTGCGCCTAAGCCAACAACACCGAGAGTTTTGCCTAAAATTTCGGGACCAACGAACTGACCTTTGCCCTTTTCTGCCATTTTGCCTACTGCATCGCCGTTGCCTTTAAGGGTTTTTGCCCAATCGGCTGCTTCTATGATATTACGGGAAGCGGCAATCATAGCACCTAAAACCATTTCCTTAACTGCGTTAGCATTAGCACCGGGAGTGTTGAAAACAACGACACCCTTTTCGGCACAAGCGTCAAGAGGAATGTTGTTTACACCTGCGCCTGCTCTGGCAACTGCGATAACGCTTTCGGGGAAATCGTAAGAAAGCATATCTGCACTGCGCACTAAAATGCCTGTGGGGTTTTGCGCATTGTCGGAAATAACGTATTTATCTTCGGTAAGGTTTTCCTTAACCACGTCAGCAATAGAATTAAGCTTTAAAATCTCTGTCATAATAAGCCTCACTTGTTTTCTGCTTCAAATTTCTTCATAAAGGCAATAAGGGCTTCAACGCCTTCAATGGGCATAGCGTTGTAGATAGAAGCTCTCATACCGCCTACCAAGCGGTGACCCTTTAAGGAAACAAGGCCGTTTGCGGCAGCTTCCTTAACAAACTTAGCGTCAAGCTCTTCGGAAGGTGTTACAAAGGGAACGTTCATTAAGGAACGGTCTTCCTTTGCTACGCCGTTTGAGTAGAAGTCAGAAGAATCAATATAATCATAAAGCATATTTGCTTTTTTGATGTTGAGCTTTTGAATTTCCTTAACGCCACCCATAGCTTTAATCCAACGGAACACGAGCATTGAAATATAAATGCTGTAGCAAGGGGGTGTGTTGTAAAGACTGTCTTTATCTGCCTGAGTTTTCCATTTAAGCATTGTGGGGCAATCTTCTGAATAATTATCCAAAAGGTCGTCTCTAACAATAACAACTGTTACACCTGCAGGACCGATGTTTTTCTGTGCGCCTGCATAGATAACGCCAAACTTTTTAACGTCAACAGGTTCGCTTAAAATCATAGAAGACATATCGGCTACAAGAGGAACGTCGCCCGTGTCGGGAACGTAGTTGTATTTGGTGCCGAAAATTGTGTTGTTAAAGGTGATGTGAACAAAGTCAGCATCAGGAGTGAACATATCCTTTGTTACCTTGGGAACGTAGGAATAAGTTTTGTCTTCGCTGGAAGCAACAATGTTGGCTTCTGTTAAACGCTTGCCTTCTTTTGCGGCAAGAGAAGCGAAGTTACCTGATACAATATAGTCGCCCTTACCCTTTTTGTGAAGGTTAAGCGCTGTGCAGGCAAATTGGGTAGACGCGCCACCCTGAACGAAGATTACCTTGTAGTTATCGGGAATCTCCATAAGCTCACGCAAAAGAGCTTCGGCTTCCTTAATAATAGCATCGTAACACTTTGCACGGTGGCTCATCTCGAGCACGCTCATTCCGGAGCCTTCGTAATCGAGCATATCCTCCGCTGCTTTTTTAAGCACTTCTTCCGGCAACATTGATGGGCCGGCACTAAAATTGTAAACTCTCATTTTTTTGCCTCCTATAAGCCGATGAAAATGTATTTTCGTGTATAAATATTAGCGAAAAAAACAATAAAAACATCGGGCTTTTCTAATTATGCTTTATTATACTACTGTATATAGATAATGGCAAGCGTTTTTTGCTTTATTGCGATAAATTATTAGAAGATTTTTTAAAGAGCATTTTATAATATATATACATAAAAAAGCATAAATATAAACAATAAATGCTGCGAATTTTTGAAAATTTTATATTATATATATAATAATGAATTCATTTATTATTAGTTTATACTATAGCTCTCCGATATCATCAATCAAGAAAGCACCGCTTGTGTTTGAAAGTAAAAATTCGTAGCACATATAGTGGTAGTTGCTTTTATCTATTTGGTAGCCCAAGGCAATGGAGTTTTGGGAAGGGGAAGAAACGAACCTTACGGCTTCACAATGGTCGAAGCAACCAAGAAAGTTTTTTATATTTTCAAAGGACATATCTGCCTTTAATTCGGGAGTCATAAATTCTTCTGCAACTTGGTTCAGCCCGAGGCGCACGGCCTGGCAAAAGCAACGGATAATCTCGTAGGACGATTTGCATGGAGCGCAGGAGAAATCTCTTGAAATAAGACTCATATCCTTTAGACTGTAGGTTTCGGTTAAGGTGATGAAATCCATATTGCCGGGAGAAAAGGAAAGCTTTACGGCGTTGCTATCCAAGGTGTATCGGCAGGCGGGTAAGGGGGCAAAAATGGGGGAAAGCGATTTGTTTGCAATGCAAACGGAGCCGTTATACGTGGTAAGCAAGAAGAAATCGTTTAAAATTTTAAAATCTTGGGCAGGATAGCAAAAAAGAGTTTTTTGCCCTAACGAATTTTCGAGCACCAGGCTTTCGCCGCAGATGCCCACAAAGCAGTCGCCCCAGGTGGCTTCTTTGGTGATTATGGGAACGGTAGGGGCAGGAGATGCTTTGAAGTCTAAAAAGAGAGTGTAGATTTCGTCGTTCCATTTGCTAAGCCTTGCAGATGTTTCTCTTAAGCAAATTTCGCCGTCACCGTCAAGCAAACACCAAAGAGGCAAAAATTCGTCGCGCAGCGGTTGGGCGGCGATAACCGTTTGGTCTGATAAAGGCAGGGGGACGGTTTTTTCCTGATGCTCATTGATAACGCCTAAAAAGGAGCCGTTAATAAATAAAGCAGCTTGGGTTTTTGCGGAAATTAAAAGGGAAGGCATAGAATTTCTCCTTAATAACGGTAACGTTTGCATGTTTTGAAAAGTTAGAGTGAAGGGAGTATGACATAGCTTAAGAAAATGAGTCGATTTTTACTAAAAACAATAAAAAATGCGCTTTAAGCATTAAAATATATGCAAAAAAAGGGTCAAAAAAGCATTGTTTACAAAAAGTTCACAATTTCGGAGTAAAAAATAGTTGCAAAAAATAAAGTAATAGATTATAATTCAAACGTTGCTCTATGCGGTGGAGTAACTGCGCATGTTTGCGCAAATGGTATGAAGCGGAAGGTTGCTGCTCCTATAATGCAGGTAATTTCCGTGGACAATTGTCCGAAACAATCGGGCGAAGCCAGATATACACCGCTGCTTTTAAAATTCTAAAAAGCGGCACACACGGTAGCGTGTATTTGACAAGTGTATGTTTGAGCTATTAAAAGGAGGTATATAAATGGCATCGCAAAAAATCAGAATCAAGTTAAAGGCATACGATCACAACTTAATTGACCAGTCTGCCGAAAAGATTGTTGACACAGCAATCAAGACCGGAGCCACAGTAAGCGGCCCCATTCCACTCCCCACTGAGAAGGAAGTTGTAACTATTCTCCGTGCTCCTCATAAATATAAGGATAGCCGTGAACAGTTCGAGCTTCGTACTCACAAACGTCTTATAGACATTTACAACGCCGGACCCAAAACAGTAGACGCGCTTATGAAGCTCGACCTTGCTGCCGGTGTTGACATCAACATTAAACTTTAAGGAGGATGAACGATGATGACAAAAGGTATTTTGGGTAAGAAAATCGGTATGACACAGATTTTCGCACAAGACGGTACAGTAGTTCCTGTAACAGTCGTTCAAGCCGGCCCCTGTGCAGTTGTACAGGTTAAAACACAAGAAAAAGACGGCTATGAAGCTGTTAAAGTGGGCTTTGGCACTGTAAAAGAACAAAACGTTAACAAGGCTGACAAAGGTCAGTTCGTTAAGGCAAACGTTCCTGTTGCTCGCTATATGCGCGAATTTAAATTTGATAATACTGCCGACTATAAGGCCGGTGACGTTATCAACTGCGACATATTTGCTGAGGGCGACAAGGTTGACGTAACAGCAAAGAGCAAGGGCCACGGCTTCAGCGGTGTTATCCAGAGATGGAATCAGCACACAGGTCCTATGTCCCACGGTTCCGGCGCTCACAGAGTAGTAGGTTCAATGGGCGCAAGCTCCTCTCCCAGCCATGTATTTAAGAACAAGCACATGCCTGGTCATTGGGGTAACGAGCAGATAACTGTTCAAAATCTCGAAATCGTACGTGTTGATACCGAGCGCGGCGTACTCTTAATCAAGGGTGCAGTTCCCGGTGCAGCAGGCGCACTGCTTACCATTAAGCAGTCGGTTAAGAGAAAGTAAGGAGGTAAGCAACTATGCCAAGAGTAAATGTATATAACATTGAAGGCGAAAAGGTAAGCACCGTAACCCTTAAAAAAGAAATTTTTGAGGTTGAGGTTAATACCCACGTTCTTCATACAGTAGTTCGTGCTCAGCTTGCTAACAAGCGTCAGGGCACAAAGGGCACCCTCACTCGTACAGAGGTTGCCGGCGGCGGCAAAAAGCCTTTCCGCCAGAAGGGTACAGGTCGTTCCCGTCAGGGTTCATCAAGATCTCCCCAATATTACAAGGGTGGCGTTGTATTTGCACCTAAGTCAAGAGATTTCTCAATTGCCGTTCCTAAGAAGGTAAAGAGACTTGCTCTTAAGGGCGCACTTACAAGCAAGGCTACTGACAAGGATATTATCATTCTTGACTCCCTTGAAATTGAAGCCAAAACAAAGGCAATGGTTAAAGTTCTTGCAAACCTTAAGGTTGAAGGCAAGGCTTACATCATTAACGAAGAGCCTGTAGCTAACGTAGAAAGAGCTGCTGCTAACATTCCCGGAGTTAAAACCGGCCTTGTTAACACAATCAACGTTGTTGACGTGCTTAACCACGACAAGCTCATTATGACAAAGGCTACTCTCAAAAAGCTTGAGGAGGTATATGCATAATGTTTAGTGAAGATATTATCATTAAGCCCGTGCTCACAGAAAAGAGCTACGATATTATGGGCGATAAGCGTTATGTATTTGAGGTTGCACTCAAAGCTAACAAAACACAGATTAAGAACGCTGTTGAAGAAATCTTCGGCGTTAAGGTTGAAAAGGTTAACACCGTTACTACCCAAGGCAAGCTTAAGCGCATGGGCAAGTACGAGGGCAGAACCTCAACCGTTAAGAAGGCATACGTTATTCTCAAAAAGGATTCCAAGGGTATTGAGTTCTTTGAGAACATGAACTAAGCTAATTTTTATTATACTTCGGGCGTTGTTCAGCGGCAGGCGCTTGTAAGTGATAAAATTCAGTCGCTGAGAAATGGAGTTAATTTCAATGGGTATCAGAAAATATAAACCGACTTCCCCTGCCAGACGTTTTATGTCGGTTTCAACCTTTGAAGAAATCACAAAAACCACTCCCGAGCGCTCCTTACTTGATAAGGTTTCCAAGAGTGGCGGCAGAAACAATGCCGGTCGTATGACAGTTCGTCACCACGGCGGCGGCAACACAAGAAAGTACAGAATCATCGATTTTAAGCGTAATAAGGATGACGTAGCAGCACGCGTTGCTTCCATCGAGTACGATCCAAACCGTACAGCAAACATCGCTCTGCTCAATTACGCTGACGGCGAGAAGAGATATATCTTAGCTCCCGTAGGCCTTAACGTAGGCGACACAATCCTTTCAGGCGAAAACGCTGATATTAAGCCCGGTAACGCTCTTAAGATTAAGAATATCCCCGTTGGTACTCTTATTCACAACATTGAGCTTATGCCCGGCAAAGGCGGTCAGCTTGTTCGTGCAGCAGGTAACGCAGCACAGCTTATGAGTAAGGAAGAAAAGTATGCTCAAGTACGTCTTCCCTCGGGCGAAGTTCGTTACATTCTTCTTGAGTGCAAGGCTACTATCGGTCAGGTAGGCAACCTTGACCACGAAAACGTATCTATCGGTAAAGCCGGTAGAAAGCGCCACATGGGCATCAGACCCACCGTTCGCGGTGTTGTTATGAACCCCTGTGATCACCCCCACGGTGGTGGTGAAGGCAAGTCCCCCGTTGGCCGTCCCGGTCCTGTTACTCCTTGGGGTAAGCCCGCACTTGGTTACAAGACTCGTGCAAAGAAGAACAAATCAAACAAATATATCGTAAAACGCCGCAACGGCTAATAAATCGGAAGGAGGCTCACTATGAGCAGGTCAGTTAAAAAAGGCCCTTTTGTCAGCGAAAGATTGCTGAAGAAGGTTGAAGAAATGAATGCTTCCGGGGATAAGAAAGTTATTAAGACATGGTCAAGGTCTTCAACGATTTTTCCTCAGATGGTATCTCATACAATAGCCGTTCATGACGGCAGAAAGCACGTTCCTGTTTATATCACAGAAGATATGGTAGGACACAAGTTAGGTGAATTTGCACCTACAAGAACATTCAGAGGTCACTCCGGTTCGGAGAAGTCCTCAGGCAAGTAATAAGGAGGTAGCGGTATGGCAACAAGAATGAGAGAAAAAGCAGCAGCTCGCAAGGCTAACTGCGATAAGAGACCCAAAGCTATTGCAAAGTACATTCGCATTTCTCCCCGTAAAGTTAGAATCGTTATCGACCTTATTCGCGGTAAGCAGGTTGACGAAGCTCTTGCAATTTTACAGTTCACACCCAAGGCAGCTTCCCCTGTTGTAGAAAAAGTACTTGCTTCAGCAGTAGCAAATGCGGAGAACAATCCTCCGTACCTTAACAGAGACAATCTTTATGTAGCAGAGGCTTATGCAAACCAAGGCCCCACACTTAAGCGCTTCAGACCCCGCGCTAAAGGTAGCGCAGCACCCATCTTAAAGCGTTCAAGCCACATAACAGTTGTTCTTGACGAGAAGAAGGAGGATAAGTAATTATGGGACAGAAAGTTAATCCCCACGGCCTCAGAGTAGGCGTTATCAAGAACTGGGATTCCCGTTGGGTAACCGGTAAAGATATGGCCCAAAATATTGCTGAGGATAACAAGCTTCGTGTATATCTTAAGAAGAAGCTTGAGGCTTTCAGCATTTCAAAGATTGAAATCGAGCGTAAGAGCAACGCAGTTACTCTTTTCATCTACACAGCTAAGCCCGGTGCTTTAATCGGCAAAGGCGGCGCAGGTATCGATGCTTTAAGAGCAGACCTTGAAAAGTTCGTAGGCAAGAAAGTTAACGTTAATATCATGGAGATTCGTAAGCCTGATATGGACGCACAGCTTGTTGCTGAGTCAATTGCTCAACAGCTTGAGAAGAGAGTATCCTTCCGTCGTGCAATGAAGCAGTCCATGCAGAGAGTTACTCGTGCAGGCGCAAAGGGTATCAAGATTTTAGTTAGCGGCCGTCTCGGCGGTGCAGAAATTGCCCGTAGCGAAGGCTATCATGAGGGAAGCATTCCCCTTCAAACACTCCGTGCTGATATCGAATACGGTTTTGCAGAAGCTGCAACAACCTACGGTCGTATCGGTGTTAAGGTTTGGGTTTACAAGGGAGAAATTCTTGCAAAGAAGGCTTCCAAGACAGAAGGAGGCAAGTAATTATGTTAATGCCTAAAAGAGTTAAAAGAAGAAGAGTTTTCCGTGGAAGAATGAAGGGTACCGCACAGCGCGGCAACTTTATTGCCTACGGTGATTACGGTCTTGTAGCACTTGAACCCGGTTGGATCAAGAGCGCACAGATCGAAGCAGCCCGTATTGCTATGACAAGATATATCAAGCGTAGCGGTCAGGTTTGGATCAAGATTTTCCCCGACAAGCCCGTAACAGCTAAGCCCGCTGAAACCCGAATGGGTTCAGGTAAGGGTTCACCTGAATACTGGGTAGCAGTAGTTAAGCCCGGCAGAGTTCTTTTTGAAATGAACGGTGTTGACGAGGCTACTGCACGCGAGGCATTGCGTCTTGCAAGCCATAAGCTTCCTATTAAGGTTAAATTCGTTAAGAAGGAAGATTACAATAAAGAACAGGAAGGTGAGATTTAATGAAAGCAAGCAAACTTCGTGAGATGAATGCTGAAGAGCTTAACAAGAAATTGGCAGAGCTTAAAAGAGAGCTTTTAAATCTCAGATTTCAAAATGCCACCGGTCAGCTTACAAACTTAAAGCAAATCGACGCCTGCAAAAAGGACATTGCAAGAGTTATGACCATACTTAAAGAATTAGAGCTTAAGGCTCAGAACTAAGGAGGTTAACGACTGTGGAAAGAAATTTTAGAAAACAGAGAGTTGGCACAGTTATTAGCGATAAGATGGATAAAACAATCGTTGTTGCAGTAAAGACAAAGGTTCTTCATCCTCTTTATGGAAAGACTGTTAACCACACAACAAAATTTAAAGCTCATGATGAAAACAACGAGTGCGGAATCGGCGATACCGTTCGCATTATGGAAACAAGACCGTTGAGCAAAGATAAAAGATGGAGATTGGTTGAAATAGTTGAAAAGGCAAAATAAGCTTTTTCAGACTGTTTTACCGGAAAGGGGTAAATTATGATACAACCTCAGACTAGATTGAAGGTTGCCGATAATACCGGCGCAAAAGAGATTATGTGCATAAGAGTTCTTGGTGGCTCTTTCAGAAGATACGGCAGCGTAGGCGATACTATCGTTGCTTCCGTTAAGACAGCTGCGCCCGGTGGCGTAGTTAAAAAAGGCGATGTTGTTAAGGCAGTTATTGTTCGTACAACAAAGCAGACTCGTCGTGCTGATGGGTCATATATCCGTTTTGATGATAACGCAGCAGTTATTATCAATGACCAAAAGCTTCCCCGTGGTACCCGTGTTTTCGGACCCATTGCAAGAGAGCTTCGTGAGAGAGATTTCATGAAGATTATTTCCCTTGCACCGGAAGTTCTGTAAGGAGGACGCATTAAATGAAAATTAAAAAAGGTGATACCGTTGTTGTAATCAGCGGTGAAAGCAAGTCTTATACAAGCGATAAGACCGAAACCCACAAGGTCCTTCGTGCTATGCCCAGCGAAAACAAGGTTATTGTTGAGGGAATCAATATGATTATCCGCCACACAAAACCCAAGAAGATGGGCGAAGCAGGTGGACGCATCGAAAAAGAAGCTCCTATTGATGCTTCAAACGTTATGTTATACTGCCCCAATTGCAAAAAAGGCGTTCGCGTTACCTATGAAATGGTTGACGGCAAGAAGACACGTCTTTGCAAAGATTGCAAAAAGGCAATTCAGTAATTGAGGACGGAGGAGAGATACTATGGCCAGATTAAAGGATAAATATTTAAATGAAGTAGTTCCCGCAATGGTTAAGAAGTTCGGTTACAAGAACATTATGCAAGTTCCTAAGCTTGAAAAGGTTGTTGTTAATGCCGGTCTTGGTGACGTTAAGGACGATGCTAAGAAATTCCAAGCAGCTGTTGAGGAAATTGCACTTATTACAGGTCAAGCACCTGTTGTAACAAAGGCTAAAAAGTCCGTTGCTAACTTCAAGGTTCGTGAAGGCATGAACATCGGCACAAAGGTTACACTTCGTGGCGAAAGAATGTTCGAGTTCGTTGACAAGCTTTTGAATATAGCACTTCCCCGTGTACGTGACTTCCACGGTGTATCCGCAAACGCTTTTGATGGCAGAGGCAACTATGCTCTCGGTATCAAAGAGCAGTTGATATTCCCTGAAATTGAGTACGATAAGATTGACAAAGTAAGGGGTATGGACGTTATATTTGTTACTACAGCTAATACTGATGAGGAAGCCCGTGAGCTTTTAGGTCTTTTGGGCATGCCTTACGCAAACTGATAGAGGGGGAAATAAGAAATGGCTAAGAAATCTATGATTAACAAGCAGCAAAAGCCTGCTAAATATTCCACTCGCGCATACACAAGATGCAGCATTTGTGGTCGCCCTCACGCAGTTCTCAGCAAGTATGGCATTTGCCGTATCTGCTTCAGAGAGTTAGCATACAAGGGTGAAATTCCCGGCGTTAAAAAAGCAAGTTGGTAAGTAACAAATATTTGGAAGGAGGATACCATAATGGTTTTAACAGACCCTATTGCAGATATGCTCACCAGAATTCGCAATGCGATGGTAGCACGTCATAGCACAGTTGATATTCCTAAGTCAAACATGAAGCAGGTTATTGCCCAGCTTCTTTTGGACGAAGGTTACATTAAAGGCGTTGAAATTATCGACGCTGTTCCCCAGGGAACAATCCGTATCACATTAAAGTACGGTGCAAACAAAGAAAGAATAATCTCAGGTCTTCGCAGAATTTCAAAGCCCGGCTTGAGAGTATATGCCAGAGCTGAAGAGCTTCCCAGAGTATTGGGTGGCATGGGTATCGCAATTATATCCACTTCAAAGGGCATCATGACAGATAAGCAAGCTCGCGCACTTAACATCGGTGGCGAAGTTTTAGCTTACGTATGGTAATTAGGAGGTAATAATATGTCAAGAATAGGTAATAAACCCATTGCTATTCCCGCCGGCGTAACAGTTACTG
Organism: Clostridia bacterium; assembly: GCA_045594045.1. Classification (GTDB taxonomy): domain Bacteria; phylum Bacillota; class Clostridia; order Christensenellales; family QALW01; genus UMGS1322. Next base: position 10,070 of record JAZNXV010000019.1, on the reverse strand, counting down.
TGGCTGACGGCAACGTAGTTACTGTAAAGGGTGCAAAAGCAACTCTTACACAGCAATTTGCCAAGGACATGATTATTAAGGTTGACGGCGCAACAGCTACTGTTGAGCGTCCCTCCGATGAAAAAGAGCATCGCGCTCTTCATGGCCTTACAAGAACACTTTTAAACAATATGGTAATCGGCGTATCCGAAGGTTTCAAAAAGAGCCTTACAATTCAGGGTACAGGTTACCGTGCAGCACTTAACGGCAACAAGCTTGTACTTACATTAGGCTTCTCACATCCTGTTGAGATGGTTGCTCCCGCAGGTATTACAATCGAAGTACCTTCACAGACAAACATTATCGTATCAGGTGCAGATAAGCAGGCTGTAGGTCAGTTTGCAGCAGAGATTCGTGGCGTTAGAGGTCCCGAACCTTATCACGGCAAGGGTGTCCGCTATGAGGGCGAATATGTCGCACTCAAAGAGGGCAAGTCCGGTAAGAAGTAATTGAAAGGAGCATTAGTATTATGATAAAGAAAATAGACAAAAACGCTAACCGTCTTGCAAGACACGCTCGTGTTCGTAAGAAGATCAGCGGAACATCAGAATGTCCCAGATTGGACGTATATCGCAGCAACAGTCATATCTATGCTCAGGTTATCGATGATACAACCGGTAACACTCTTGCAGCAGCTTCTACTATTGAAGCTGAGGTTGCAGAGGCTGTTAAGGAAATGACTAAGACAGATGCCGCAAAGGTAGTTGGCAAGCTCGTTGCAGAGCGTGCACAGGCAAAGGGCATCAAAACTGTTGTATTTGACAGAGGCGGATACCTCTACACCGGTCGTGTTCAAGCATTAGCAGAAGCTGCACGTGAAGCCGGTTTGGAATTTTAATGGAGGTAAAAAGCGATGAAAAGAATAGATCCCAAAACACTTGATTTAAAAGACAAGCTCGTTGCAGTTAACCGTGTTGCCAAAACCGTTAAGGGTGGCCGTAATATGCGTCTTGCAGCACTTGTTGTAGTTGGTGACGGCAACGGCCATGTTGGCGTTGGTCAGGGCAAGGCTGTTGAAGTTCCCGAAGCAATCCGTAAGGCAACTGAGGATGCTAAAAAGAATATCATCAAGGTTTCGCTTGACGGCACAACAATTCCTCACGCAGTAGTTGGTAAGTTCGGTCGCGGCAAGGTTCTTTTAATGCCTGCTCCCGAAGGTACCGGTGTTATCGCAGGCGGTCCCGTACGTGACGTTCTCGAAATGGTTGGCGTACGTGACATTTTAACAAAGAGCCAAGGCTCCAACAACCCTGCAAACTGCGTTAAGGCAACTATTGAAGGTCTTGCTTCCTTAAAGACTGCAGAGCAAATCGCAGAAATGCGTGGCAAAACAGTTGATGAGATTATAGGCTAAGGAGGAAGATACAATGTTAAAGATTACATTAACAAAGAGCACGATTGCCTGTAAAAAGGACCAAATCGCAACTGTAAAGGCTCTTGGCCTTAAAAAAACAAATTCTTCGGTTATTAAAGCTGATAATGCTGCTATTCGCGGTATGATTTTTAAGGTAAAGCACCTTGTAACCGTTGAAGAAGTTGACTAATCGGAGGTACAAACAATGAAATTAGTAGATTTAATTCCCGCAGAAGGCGCACGTTTAACCGGTCGCCGCAAGGGCAGAGGCCCCGGCAGCGGATTAGGCAAAACCTCCGGCAAGGGACATAAGGGTCAGAATGCCCGTTCCGGCGGCGGTGTACGTCCCGGCTTTGAGGGTGGTCAGATGCCCCTTACCCGTAGATTGCCCAAGCGTGGCTTCTACAACCCCTTCAGCAAGGTTTACACAGAGATAAACGTATCAAAGCTTGATATCTTTGAAGAGGATACTGTAGTTACAGCAGCTCTCTTAAAGGAAAAGGGCTTGATTAGCAAGATAGAGAAAGATGGCGTTAAGGTCCTCGGAAACGGTGAACTCACAAAGCGACTTACTGTTCAGGTTGCAGCCTTTACCCGTACGGCTCAACAGAAAATTGAGGCGCTCGGTGGAAAGGCTGAGGTGGTATAATGTTTTCGGTTTTTAGAAATGCGTGGAAGATTCCGGAGTTGCGCAAAAAAATCTTATATACGCTCTTAATGTTGCTTATATACAGAGTTTGTTGCTATATTCCCACTCCGGGCGTTGACCCAACGCTTAGTATTGAGGCAGCCAACCAAAATATTTGGGGCTTGATGAACATCATCACCGGTGGCTCCTTAGAAGGCTATACCTTCATGGCTATGGGTATTTCACCCTACATTAACGCATCAATTATCATTCAGCTTTTGCAGGTTGTTATTCCTTCACTTGAAAGACTTTCACGTGAGGAAGACGGCAGAGCAAAAATTAACAAGATTGTACGTTATGTATCATTCGGTCTTGCATTCTTGCAGGCAGTTGGCATTTGCTATGCATTCAGCCAGAGCCAGCAGGTGCTTGTTGACGGTATCAATCCCATCTTAGGCTATGCCTTGGTAGGTCTTTCACTTACCGCAGGTACTGCCGTAGCACTTTGGATTGGCGACCGCATTACCGAAAAGGGCTTAGGTAACGGCATTTCAATGCTTATTTTCGTAGGTATTATTGCCCGTTTCCCCATTACAGCTCAAAGCTATATTACAAATGCAGTTGCGGCATCTCAAGCCGGCAACAACGCACTTTGGTGGATTCTTCCCCTTGTTTTAATAGCGATTGTAGCACTTATTGTTGTTGTTATTTTTGTTGAGCTTGGCGAAAGAAGAATTAACATTCAGTACGCTAAGCGTGTTTCCGGAAGAAAGGTTTACGGCGGACAGAGCACTTATATGCCCATTAAGCCTAACTCCTGCGGTGTTCTTCCCCTTATCTTCTCAATGTCCCTGCTTATGTTCCCCAGCATCATCACAGGTATGTTCTGGAGCGGCAGCGCATTCGAGCAGTTCTATACCCAATGGCTCGGCCAAGGTACTTGGGGTTATACCGTTGTTAGCTTCTTGCTTACTATCGGCTTTGCGTATTTCTATTCCGCAATTACCTTTAACGCACAGGAAACAAGCAAAAACCTTCAAAAATACGGCGGCTTCATTCAGGGTATCAGACCCGGCAAGCCCACAACTGATTATCTTAACAAGGTAAACAAGCGTTTGGTGCTTTTCAGCGGTCTTTACTTGGGTGTTATCTCAAGTATTCCCATGATTGCAAGCGCAATTATGACGATGGTTTCTCCTCAGTACGCAAACTCCATTTTAGGTCTTGCTCTTACGTTCTCTTCAACAGGCTTGCTTATTATCGTAAGCACCTCTATTGAAGTAACCAAGCAGCTTCAGTCCCAGATGGTTATGCGTCACTACAAGGGCTTCCTTGACTAATAGAGGAAAAGCGACCATGAAAATGATTTTATTAGGAGCTCCGGGTGCCGGTAAAGGCACCCAGGCAGTTCGAATTTGTAAAAAACTTGGTATTCCCCACATTTCAACGGGCGATATGTTCAGAGAAAATATGGGCAACAATACCGAGCTTGGCAAATTAGCCAAAACCTATATTGATGCCGGCAAGCTCGTTCCCGATGAGGTTACGCTTGCTATGGTAGCAGACCGTCTTAAGAGAGAAGACTGTGCACAGGGTTTCCTGCTTGACGGGTTCCCCCGCACACTTGCTCAGGCAGACGGCTTGAAAGAACTTACACAGCTTGACTGCGTTCTTAACATTGACGTTAATACAGATTTGTTGCTTAACAGAATTTGCGGCAGACGTATTTGCCCCAAATGCGCAGGTACTTTCCATATTACCACGCTTACTTCCGATAATTGTCCCACCTGTGGCGAAAAGCTCGTTCAGCGTGCCGACGATAACGAAGAAACCGTTAAGTCAAGAATCGATGTTTACAACGCACAAACTAAGCCTTTAATAGAGTACTACGGCGAAAGCGTAAAAACTGTTGACGGCAATCAAAGTGCTGACGACGTTTTTGAAAGTATCGTAAAGGTACTGGAGGCAATCTAATGCTTTGCATTAAAAATGAAAGCGCACTTAAAATCATGGCAGAAGGCGGGAAGCTTCTTGCCTCCTGCATGGTTCTTTTAGGCGAAAGCATAAAAGCAGGGATGAGCACGCTTGAACTTGACAAAATTGCATATAAGTATATAATAAGTAATGGTGCAAAGCCATCGTTCTTAGGAATGTACGGTTTTCCCAACACATTATGTATTTCTGTAAATGAGCAGGTTATACACGGTATCCCAAGCAAAAGGACCATTATTCGCCAAGGCGATTTGGTCAGCATAGATGCCGGCGTGTTCTTAAAAGGCTTTCATACTGATATGGCGCGCACGTTCATCGTGGGCGAAGCAGATGAAGAAAAGCAGCTTTTAGTTGAGCGTACTAAACAATCCTTTTACGAGGGCATGCGCTTTGCCCGTGTAGGTAACAGAGTTTCTGATATTTCACACGGTGTAGAAGAATATATAAATCAGTTCGGTTACGGCATTGTTCGTGATTTTACAGGCCACGGCGTTGGGCGTGATTTGCACGAATCACCTGAAATACCCAACTACGGTGCGCCCGGTCACGGCACAAGAATTGTAAACGGTATGACGCTTGCTATTGAGCCTATGATAAATTTGGGCACAGAGCGCGTTAAGGTGCTTTCTGACGGGTGGACCACTGTCACCTTGGATAACAAGGTAAGCGCCCACTACGAAAACACCGTTGCCGTTATTGACGGCGAGCCCGTTATCTTAACCGACCCGAACGTAAGTATTTAAGGAGGTTCAGATGAAGCTTTCTTTAGCAGAGGCAGTCTGTTCCACCGCAGGCAGAGATGCCGAAAGATGTTTTTTAGTAGTAGCGTTGTTTGATGAGCAATATGTGTTGATTTCCGATGGCAGATGCCATAAAATTCAAAAGCCCAAGAAAAAGAAGATAAAGCATCTTGCTTCCCTTGGTGCCGTTGATAAGGAAATCGCTCAAAAGCTTGTTGGCGGCGAGCAGGTGCGTAACAAAGAAATTTGGGCGGCACTTGCAAAAATTAATGCAGAAAAAGGCGAGGAGTGAATCCATGTCTAAGGAAGATGTCATTGAAGTTGAAGGCGTAGTAACAGAATCTAAGAAGAACGCCGTGTTTGAGGTTGAACTTGAAAACGGTCACAAGATTTTGGCACATATCGCCGGCAAGCTTAGAATGAACAATATTCAAGTGTTACCCGGTGACAAGGTAACAGTAGAAATTTCCACATATGATTTGACCAAGGGTCGAATTATATGGCGTAGCAAAAACTAGGAGGATATTGTAATGAAAGTTAGACCAAGTGTAAAACCCATGTGTGATAAATGTAAGCTCATTAAACGTCACGGTAAGGTAATGGTTATCTGCACCGCTGATAAGAGCCATAAGCAGAGACAGGGCTGATTTTTTAGACCCTGTTATCTGTGCGCTTATGAGTATTCATAAGCAAAAGTAACAACAAGGCCAGAGTTCAGGTGCGGCTGACGGGACAACAATCCCGTTTACCTGGCAGGCTTTTATATACAAATAAAAAAATCTTATAAACCAATTTTGGAGGTGTACTTAATGGCACGTATCGCTGGTATAGATATACCAAAGGATAAGCGAGTTGAAGCAGCCCTTCAGTCCATTTACGGCGTAGGACCTGCAATCGCTAAAGAGATTCTTGACAAAACCGGCGTTAACCCCGACACTCGTGTAAGAGACCTTACCGAAGAAGAGGTTAACTTAATAAGAGACTATATTGACAAAAACGTTCAGGTAGAAGGTGACCTTCGCAGAGAAGTATCACTTAATATCAAGCGTCTTGTTGAAATCGGCTGCTATCGCGGTGTTCGTCACCGTAAGGGCCTTCCCGTTCGCGGACAGCACACAAAGCAGAATGCACGCACCCGTAAGGGTCCCAAAAAGACTGTCGGCGCAAAGAAGAAGAAGTAAGGATAGGAGGACGATATTATGGCAAAACCGGTTAAAAAGGGCGGACGTCGCCGCATCGAAAAGAAACATATCGAGCGTGGCGCAGCACATATCTGCTCATCATTTAATAATACTATCGTTACCATTACTGACGTAAACGGTAACGCTATCAGCTGGTCAAGTGCAGGTGGCTTAGGATTCCGTGGAAGCAAAAAGAGCACACCCTTTGCAGCACAGACAGCTGCTGAAACAGCAGCTAAAGCAGCTATGGAACACGGCCTTCGCACTGTTGAGGTTTACGTTAAGGGCCCCGGCAGCGGACGTGAGGCAGCTATCAGAGCGTTACAGGCAGCAGGTCTTGAGGTTAGCATGATTAAAGATGTTACCCCCATTCCTCACAACGGATGCAGACCGCCTAAGCGCAGAAGAGTTTAATTAGGAGGACAGAAAATTATGGCAAGATATACTGAAGCGGTTTGCCGTTTGTGCCGCCGCGAAAATCAGAAGCTTTTTTTGAAGGGCGACCGTTGCTATAGTGCAAAGTGTCCTGTAGTTAAGAGAGGAACAGCACCCGGCCAGCACGCAAAGAGCCGTAGAAAAGCAAGTGAATACGGTCTTCAGCTTCGCGAAAAGCAGAAGGCAAGAAGAACTTACGGTATGCTTGAAAAGCAGTTCCACAGCTACTTCACAAAGGCTACAAATATGAAGGGCGCAGCAGGCGAAAATATGCTTCAATTGCTTGAGCGTCGTTTAGACAACGTTGTTTACCGTCTTGGTTTCGGTGACTCTCGTGCACAGGCAAGACAGATTGTAAACCACGGTCACATTACTGTAAACGGTAAAAAAGTAAACATTCCCTCCTTCATCGTTAAGGCAGGCGATGTTATTGCTATTGCTGAAGGCAGCACAAGCATCGAAAAGTTCAAGGCAATGCGCGAAGGTACAGCAAAAACAATTCCTGCATGGCTTGAGCTTAATAGCGCAGACCTTTGCGGCAAGGTTGTTGAGCTTCCCAAGAGAGAAGACATTGACCTTAACATTGAGGAACACCTTATTGTTGAGTTGTATTCCAAGTAATTTCGCTTGAATTTTTAAGGAGGGTTAAATCATATGATAGAAATTATAAAGCCTGTTATTGAGTGTAAGCAGGTCAGCGAAGACGGCAAGTATGCACAATTTGTTGTTGAACCCCTTCGTCGTGGCTTTGGTGATACCTTAGGCAATTCTCTCCGCAGAATTTTGTTATCCTCCCTGCCCGGCGCAGCTGCTACTCAGGTGCGCATTGAGGGTGTGTTGCATGAGTTTAAAACCGTTCCCGGTGTAAAGGAAGACGTTACTAACATCATTCTTAACATCAAGAACTTGGCTATGAAGCTTAATAGCGATACTCCCATTACTGCTGTTATTAATGCAGTAGGACCCTGCGAGGTTACGGCAGGAGATATCAAGGGCGACAGCACACTTGAAATCATAAATAAAGATCTTCACATCGCAACTATTGCAGAAGGTGGAGTTCTTAATATGGAAATCATCATTGACAAGGGAATGGGTTACGTTCCCGCTGATATGAACAAGTCCGTAGATATGCCGATTGACGTTATTGCGGTTGACTCCATTTATACTCCTATTTTAAAGGCTAAGTATGAAAAGCAAAACGCACGCGTTGGCAGAGATGATAACTTTGATAAGCTTATCCTTGACGTATGGACTGACGGCTCTATCAGACCTGATGAAGCAATAAGCACCGCTGCTAAAATTATGAACGATTATTTGGCGCTTTTCGTTAACCTTGCTGACAATATAGGCGGAATTCAGCTTGCAGAGGACAAGGAAGGCGCAGCGCCACAATCAAAAGCTATTGATTGGACTATTGACGAGCTTGACCTTTCAGTTCGTTCATACAACTGCTTGAAGCGCGCTGGCATCAACTCCGTTCAGGAGCTCGCTCAGCTTGATGAGGCAGATTTGATGAGAGTTCGTAATCTTGGTAAAAAGTCTATGGACGAAGTTCGCCAAAAGCTTGCTTCTCTTGGGCTTAAGCTTAAGAACAACGAAGATTAATTAGGAGGATATTATAATGGCCGGTAACAGAAAGCTTAACAGACCTACAGACCAACGCGTTGCGATTGTTCGTGGTCTTACAACAGATTTGCTTTGGTATGGCCGTGTTGAAACTACCGAGGCTCGCGCTAAGGAAGTTCGTAAACAGGCAGAAAAAATTATCACCATGGGCATTAAGGCTTATGAAGACGTAATTACAGTTACAAAGTCAAAGCTTAACGATAAGGGACAAAAGGTTGATACCGAAGTTAAGAACGACGGTCCTGCTCGCCTTGCTGCTCGCCGCAGAATGATGGCATATCTCTATGAGAGAGAAATTGCCCGTAACGATGGCGAAAAGAAAGCAGTTTACAAGGTTCGTGTTGAAGGCAACAAGCACCCCGTTATCAATAAGATTTTTGACGAGCTTGCTCCCAAGTACGCAAAGCGTGCTGAAGAAAAGGGACAGGGTGGCGGTTACACCAGAATTATCAAAATGGGTCCCCGTCGCGGCGACTGTGCTGAAAAGGTTATACTTGAGCTTGTTGACTAATTTTTGTTAACATAATTAAAGAAGGTGTAGTTACTACACCTTCTTTTTTTGCATAAAAAATAAAACCCCTTGGGCAAAGCCAAGGAGTTTTCATTATTTAAGCTCTTGCTCTAATTGCTTAAAAATATTGTCATCAAAAAACTCGGTTATAGTAATCTCAAGTCCGTCACAAAGCTTTTTCAGGGTTATTACAGATAAATCGCGACGAGAACTATCCATCATACTGTAAACAGTAGAAGGCGTGACGCCCGAAAGAGTGGCTAATTCATTATAACAAATATTGCGCTGGGCACAAATATTTTGTAATCTTAAAATTATTGCATCTTTAATCAGCATTTTGCGTTCACCTCATAAAGATTTTACAAAAATATTCGCAGAGTCGTATACGCGCTTGCGTAAAAACGAAAAGACTGATATAATTATTTTACGCACAAACGTAATTTTTATGAGGTTGGGTATAATGAAAATAGCAGTTGTAGGTTCTAAAAACTTAAGGGTAACCGAAATAGATAAATATTTGCCTAAAAATGTTAGCGAGATAGTATCGGGAGGGGCAAGAGGTATAGACGCTTGCGCCAAAGAATATGCATTAAAAAACAATCTTAAACTAAAAGAGTTTCTGCCTGAATATAATAAATATAGGAAATACGCACCTCTTAAACGAAATATACAAATTATAGAGTATGCAGATGAAATATTGGCATTTTGGGATGGGAAATCAAAAGGAACGAAATTTGTAATAGAAGAATGTAAAGCGCAAAATAAAAAGGTAACAGTAGTCAAAGTTGCAACTAAAGAAAAAAGTTAAGCAAGTTCAAACCGCACAATACTGTAGGAAAGAAAAAAAGATACTCTTTTGAGTATCTTTTTTCTTTGGCGAATAACTATAATTTTGATACAAAACTTTTTAATTACTACTTGTTTTTTCGATTGATTGATCTATTTTGTCGACAAGAGCTTGTGACATATGTACCATAGATTCTATATGTACTTTTCCATTAGCTAAAATCAAAGTCATTGAATCTTGATTTACGCGCAAAGCCTTTATATCGGAGAAATTATATACGGTCGTATTTCCTAAAAAAGTAGTGTATTCAAAGCGATCCTCATCAATGATACGAACGGTCTGATTTTTCCAACAAAGCCATGCTGCGACACCAAGCCCTCCACAAATAAGCGCTCCTATAATTAATCCCCAATTTTGTGTAATAAATGTTGCAACTAAGAATGCTATTGCTACAGCATCCAGAAAAAAACCAAAATATTTTAAAAAATCAGGTAAAAACATATCGGCTCGAGGTGGTTCCTTACAGTCTGCGGGATTAAATATTTTCATAGAAAATGCCTCCTTTAATTTTTTGCAATCCTATTATACCATAATAAAACAAAAACCGCAATCCCTTTGTATCAGAATTGCGGTTTTTGTTTGGCGGAGACAGAGAGATTTTCCCGACTACGTCGCTCCCTTGCGGTGCCCAAAATCTGTGGACACTCACATAAATGTTCGTTACAGATTTTGACCGCTACGCTGAAAACGCTTCCCTGCCTCGTCCACAGGACGCGG